>CAZJED010000081.1:0-1518 GCA_964544965.1 uncultured Enterobacteriaceae bacterium | reverse complement strand
GTTGGTGCCGGAAACCTTATTTTCTGATTGGCTTGAATTAAATGGTTGCTCCTCCAAAATTGCGCAATTGAGCGCCCATTATGATATGTCTAATTGATGGCCTATTTAAACAAGCACTCTAACTCACGTTAATTTTAGATGCATGGACCCTCTAATTTAGCCTATTTCCTCCTCCTTAAATCCCTAACGATCTCGTAGCCCGTCCCTTCATTTGCAGCAGACTTCGCCAAAGTCTCTTCATAATCTTCGCGTTTAATCTTCCCCGCAGTATAAAATACAAACCATATATGTTGCATCTAGACGTAGTGCTCAATTATTTTAATTATACACAAGATTTACCTCTCTGACTTCACTTCCCAGACTCGGCGATTAGCCGCTGAATCAATTCACATACATGCTCTGCCTGCTCCTCACTAATATTCTGATTTTCAATTATGGAACGTTTAAATTCAATCATGTATTGATCATTTCCGTCTCCAAAACCAACTGTAAAAACTTTCCCGAAAATGTATTTCACGATTGCAAGAACTACACCAACTATAATGAGGGTTAACGCTGTCATACCGCTGATCTCGGAAGCGAAAATCCCGAGGGCGATAAAAATCACAGCATAAGCGATGGCAACTTTCCACGGTTTAGCAAAACCGTATACAGTATTATTTACTTTATTTATAGGTACGAGTCGTGAGAACTTGCCAAAAATTGATGATCTAGCAAATTCAATTCGGCTTCCTGTCACGGTTAATGTGTCTGTTGGATCCAATCCCAGAAGAGACATAATCCAAGAAATAATTCCTGATTCGCGACCAGAAATTAATACGTGAACACCATCAGCATCCGGCTGATCGGATGCTTGCCATTGTTTTATTACTTTTGCCATTTTTATTTTTTGTTAAACAATAATTATGTCAAATTTACACAACCGAGCACCACTGGAAACGGGAGATTCGTGTGTGTAATACTTTGCTTTGATTGGTCTTTGAGGCCTAATACAACAACTTCTTCAAATCTCTGTTCAAAATTCACATTAAAATACGTTTCTGATTAAACCTGACTTATCAAACGTGCGAGTAGCAAAATACATAATTTTAGGATTATGTAAAGTAATTAAATTTGTTGTAGCCGCTTTGTACTACGAAGCCTTTTTAAAGGCTTTAAACATCTCAATTACAATAACTTAGTAGTTTTCGCTTTTCAGTAACTTCTAATACCATCTATAAACTTTTTGCTCTGAAGGGTTTAAGTTTGGTTACTCAATTTTGTATAAAGGATTCTCAAAACAGATTCAGGTATCTGTATTTTTACTGTTACTCTATTACTGGCGGTTGAGGCGTTTCAGAGCTGTTTTTTTCCGTGTTAATTTTTTGATTATCGGTTGGGGCTGGCTTATCCACAGATAAACTCAAAAGGGCCTGGAATGAATTGGGTAGAAAAACCTTATCAGCAGTGTTTTTTGTTATTGCATCAAAGCCATCCAAGTATTTCTGAGCCAAAAGAAGATTTGTAGCTTCGGCACCA
>CAZJED010000080.1:0-1575 GCA_964544965.1 uncultured Enterobacteriaceae bacterium | reverse complement strand
AAGAAAAGCTTGTGACTGATCGTGTGTTACTAATGAGTGACGATCCCGAAAATCATCTTCTAATAGAGAAAAAACTCGTTTCTTCTCTTGAAAATAACCATGTGATCATCAATAAATTGTTAGCAGGATATTATTTTAAAACTAGTCGCTACAACGAGGCACTAAGTACTCATCGTTCGATGGGGCTGCACAACAATGCAGATTTTAATCGCTGGCTTTTACTTGCTGGAAATTTACGCAAGGAAAGTCAATATGATTTTTCTATCAAAGCTTATCAGGAACTTCTACATCTTGAATTAGAACTACCTCCAAAAATAATTGGAAAAGCATTGTTAGGCCTGGGTAAAACATACGAAGATCAACTATTGCCTGAAAATCGGAACAACTCATTAGTTGTTTTTTATCCTGATAATTTATTTTTCAAAAACGAATTTCTACAGATTCCCCCGAGATCTCGTAAATCACTCGAAAGAACATTTGAGCTATACAAAAGGGTTTTGCAAGAACTGCCTGCTTCATCATTTTCACCAAAGGCACACTTTCGACTTGGTGAAATTCAATTTAAGATCACACGAGATTTTGATGGGGCCCGTACTTCATATTTATCTGCTTTGGCATCACGTCCAGATAAAAATCTTCGGCAAAATATTTTACTCCGAATTGGAGACACTTTTATCGCAGAAGGAAATTTAAAAGCTGCTCGTAACCATTATAAAGTGCAGCATCGGACAAAAAACAATACCAGCATCAGCCCATTTATGATGAAAGAAATCCATTTAACATTTTTAACAGGTACAATTGATAAGGCTAAAACAGTTCTAGATTCCGTGATCGTAAATGTCTTACCGAGCGATAAATATTTTAACGATTTAATGGAATTGCAGGATATTATTGCGCAGCATTACACCTTTGGTAGTGAAACAGATAAGGAAGCGTTAGTACAATACTCAATTGCAGAAAGATTGCTGCAGCAGTACAAGTTAATAGAAGCAGCTGAAATGCTGGCCTTCATTAGGGAAAATTACCCGGATGTATCTATTTTACCCACAGTGATGCTTCGAGAATGTCTATTAAGGTCATTGTTGGAAGATGTAAGCATTTCGTTAAATATTGCACAATTATTGCAAGAAACTCCATTTGCTCCACAAGGAATTACAATCCAGGGTGAAATTTATGAACAATTCAATGGTGACATCGATAAGGCAATGAAATTTTATAATAATTTATTAGAGTCCTATCCCATGTCCATGCTGGCTGAACCAGTAAGGATACGCATGAGGCAGTTGAAAAACGTAGTGGAAAGCTAAAAATGAAACGATTGATAATTATCGTTATTTCATTTCTACAACTTGTCGTGGCTGCTGATAAGATATTAATACCAATGGATCAGATCCAAAAAGATCATTTGAAGGCCTATGGGATAGCTTTTTGGACATTGGAAAAAAATATAAATATTGAGTGGTTGTTAAATTATCGTGGTGGTTCATTCCTAATAGACTATTATTCACCCATAGCACAAGAATGTAGAATACGCGGAGTGAGCTTTAACCGTATAACAGCCAATGGCGTTTTAGA
>CAZJED010000079.1:0-1815 GCA_964544965.1 uncultured Enterobacteriaceae bacterium | reverse complement strand
TAAATTAAAATTATGATGTTCAATAGTTGTATTATTCAATGACGCCCATGATGTCATCTTCACGCATTACAAGGTATTCATCACCGCCAACTTTAACCTCGGTGCCTGAATACTTGCCGAACAACACCTTGTCACCTTTTTTAAGATCAAGCTTACGAAGCTCGCCGCTATCAAGTAATTTACCGTTACCAACAGCGACAACTTCACCCTGAATGGGTTTTTCAGTTGCTGAATCTGGGATAACAATTCCACCTGGAGAAGTTTTTTCCTCTTCCACGCGTTTCACGATCACGCGATCGTGTAATGGCCGGATATTCATTTAAAGTAGACCTCCTTATTTCCTAACCTATTGATTTATAATGGGGCTAATATTTTTATTAGCACTCCTTATTAGAGAGTGCCAAATATAATCGAAATAACGAACTTGTCAACACTTAAAGAAAAAAATGTGTGTAGCGCTAAAAATATTAGATGAAAATTTTAAGCTACAGATTTCCTTCTTGTTGGTAGTAAGACATTAATATTTTCGCAACTTCTGGACGTGCAAACTCTTCTGGAAGAGCCTCGCCAGCCGCTAACATATCTCTAACACGAGTGCCTGACAACATTACAAAATCTTCTTTCGTATGGTCTGGAACATCACGCAACATTACAACTTTATTTAATTTCTTTGAATAAGCAGTATGGTCAGCCTTAAAAATTTCAATATCTAAAGAATCTGTAAGTGAAATATCATCGAAAATTGTTTGAGCATCAAAGGCGCCATAGTAATCTCCAACTCCCGCATGATCACGCCCAACTATCAAATGTGTACAACCTGCATTTTGACGAAATACAGCGTGAAGTACGGCTTCTCTCGGTCCAGCATAAAGCATATCAAAACCATAGCCGGTTACCATGACAGTATTTTTTGGAAAATAGAGCTCGACCATTTTTCTAATTGCTGCATTTCGAACTTCCGCTGGAATGTCACCTGGTTTTAATTTGCCTAATAACATATGAATTAATATGCCATCAGCATTTACTGAATCCATTGCAATTTTACATAACTCTTCATGTGCTCTATGCATTGGATTTCTAGTTTGAAAAGCCACAACTGTTCCCCAATTATTTCTTTTAATCTGATTTCTAATTTCAACTGCTGTGCGGAATGTGTCCGAAAATTCGGACTCGAAATAACTATAATTTAGTACCTTGATTGAACCTGAAATTAAATATCTACCAGAATTTTTAAATGTTTTAACCCCAGGATGATCTGGGTCTGATGTGCCAAAAATTTGTTCTGTTATACAATTGATTTCTTTGTCACTTAAAGTTTCAATGGCTTCTATATTTTGTATTGCCAAAACTGGGTTGCCTGTAACATTTGGATCTCGCAATGCTACCACCGATGCTTCTTTAATCTGTGATATATCATCTGTACGATTAACGCACGGCACTGGCCAAAATAAACCGCTCTTGGTTTGCATTTTCTCAGAAACAGACAATGTGTCCCTTAAATTCATATAACCTCCTAATGGAGAAAAATATCCCGCGCCAAGCATAACTGCATTAGCAGCCGCAGCAGAATTAAGAACCAAATTCGGTAACGATGCTGATTCCTCTATTAGCGCATTACGCTCTTCTAAATTTTCTACAAATAATGGCTTTAATATATCTCCGCCATGTGGCTTAATCATCCCTTGCTCCTTTTAATTTAATTGTTCTTATTGAAATATAGGTATAAAAATGAGTAGCTATATTAATATTTTTTACAAACAAACGCTGCTCCTATATAAATACTAATTATGAACTATAAAGGTAATCCAGAATATA
>CAZJED010000078.1:0-1833 GCA_964544965.1 uncultured Enterobacteriaceae bacterium | reverse complement strand
TAGTGCAGTTAATTGAGTTGTAAAAGCTTTTGTCGATGCAACGCCTATTTCAATACCTGCATGCGTTAGAAAAACAAGATCAGACTCTCTCGTCAGAGAACTTTCATTAACATTACAAATAGTTAAAGTACTTAAATAACCTGCATCCTTTGCTGAACGCAGTGCCGCCAAAGTATCAGCAGTTTCACCGGACTGTGAAATAGAAACAAACAATGTATCATCATGAATTACAGAACGCCTATATCGAAACTCGCTCGCTATTTCAACATGACAATGTATATTAGCGATTTTTTCCATCCAGTAAGCTGCAATTAATCCGGCATGATAACTTGTACCACAGGCAACTATTTTGATAGATTTTACTTTGGAAAATATAGCCTCGGCATTGTCACCAAATTCCGCTGTGATGACTTGATTGTTACTAATTCTGCCTTTTAATGTTTGAGATACTGCATCTGACTGAAAGAATATCTCTTTCAACATGTAATGGCGATAGCCCTCTTTATCTGAAATATCAGCACTTGTCTTTGAAATATGAATTTCACGCTCTACAATTTTTTGATTCTTATCATAAATCGTTAATTTGTCTGCTCTAATATCTGCGACATCACCCTCTTCTAAATAAATGAATTTTTGAGTAGCAGGTAGTAACGCAAAAACATCTGAAGCTACGAAATACTCATCAATGCCAACACCAATCACTAGAGGACTACCCTTCCTTGCTGCAATAAGTCGCTCTGGTTCATTATTATTAATAACCCCGAGTGCGTAAGCGCCTTCCAGACTTTTCATAACCTTAAACATCGCACCTAGAAGGTCTGTTTTTGAATCTAATAATTGAAACAACGCATTAACAATAACTTCTGTGTCGGTGTCAGATTGAAACTTAAACCCAGATGATATTTGTTCTTCGCGAAGTTTTTTGTGGTTTTCAATAATGCCATTGTGAACGAGCGCCAACTGATCTTTGCAAGTGTGAGGGTGTGCATTTTTAATGTTCGGTTTTCCATGTGTCGCCCATCTAGTGTGAGAAATACCAGTATTTCCTCTTAAAGGAGCGAGTTTATACTGTGCTTCAAGTTGTTCGACTTTTCCCTTAATACGAATTCTTTGTAATTTTTGATCGGCATCAATTACAGCCAATCCTGCAGAATCATACCCCCTATATTCAAGTCTTTTTAACCCCTCCAGTAAAATAGAGGCAATATCTCTTTTAGCAACTGCACCAACAATTCCACACATAATTTAAGTTCTATTCCTTTTTTATATAAGTGTCATAACTGATAAAGTGATTTTTCTTATCCATTATAAAATCATTCGATTCAATTTTTGCATGCAATTGTTGATTCGGTGATAAATGGCCTGATGCTGTAATACTATCAATTTGTGGTTTTGCATTATCATTGCCTTGCTTATAAGCCGCAAAATACCATACAAACGCGAGATAGGAGTCCTTTTCAATCCCTCTGCCGTAATTATACATATCTGCTGTATTTCTTTGCGCATAAGGATTACCGGTTTTTGCTGCCCTTTTATACCATTCAAAGGCCTTTTTATAGTCTCTTTCAACACTCAAACCTAAACTATAGTGTATGCCCAAATAATTCTGAGCTTCAACATCGCCGTTTCTTGCTAATTCACGAAATAGAACAAATGAAGTTTTATAATTACCATTATTGAATGCTTGTTTTGGATCTATTTCTTTAACACATGCTGAAACTTGAATGGATGCTATAAAAACTAAAGAATAAAAAATGCTCCTATCAAAAATTCTTTTAATATGGTCGGGGCGAGAGGATTCGAACCTCCGACCACCTACACCCCATGCAGGTG
>CAZJED010000077.1:0-1967 GCA_964544965.1 uncultured Enterobacteriaceae bacterium | reverse complement strand
ATGAGCAAGATTCTTTTATTGGGTGCCTCGGGTTACATGGGAGGAGCATTCAAAGCGTCTTTGGCTAAGCGCAATTTTCAAACGCTCTCTCCTTCTCGCGCTCAGATGAACTACTGCAACTTTGAAGTGCTGCGGCAATACATACGAGAACAGGGAGGGATTGATTTTCTAATAAATGCGGCTGGTTTCACCGGTAAACCTAATGTGGAGCAATGCGAAATAAAGCGCGAGGAAACATTGCAGGGCAATCTACTACTACCCCAAATGCTCTCGCATTTGGCAGCAGTGGAAAATTTCCGTTGGCTGCAGATTAGCTCAGGTTGTATTTATGAGGGAGATAATAGCGGCAAAGGCTTTACGGAAGAGGATGAGCCAAATTTTTCATTTAAAAACAACAACTGCAGCTTCTATAGTGGAGTTAAAGCGGTAGCCGAGGCCTATCTGAGGGAGGATCCGCGCTGCTACGTGGCGAGGTTGCGTATACCGTTCGATGAAAATGATGGGCCGCGAAACTACATCACAAAACTACTTACGTATCGTAAAACTTACGATAACATCAACTCAATTTCACACATTGGTGATTTTGTTCGAACCTGTTTGGGTTTATATGAAAGGAATTGTCCTACTGGCATCTACAATATTACTAACGAAGGCGCAATATCTACCCGTGAGGTTGTGCAAATAATTCAGGAAATTTTAAAGCCAGACCGTAAGTTTGATTATTTTGCTAATGACGAACAATTTTACCGTGTTGCTAAGACACCGCGCTCCAATTGCGTCCTTAATGTAGATAAAATTGAATCTGTGGGTTTACCGATGCGGCCAGTACGCCAAGCGCTTCAAGTAAGCCTCGAGAATTGGATGTCTCCTTTGATGTCTGGATTTTAAAGAGGTGAAAATGAACAAGAGACTAGTTATGATGTGAGTCAATATGAATCAGAATGCAACGCTGAAAATAGGAATTTGAACTGTGAAATGGTTCATAATCATTAGATTTCAGGAAAGTAAAAATTATAGAAAACAGGAAAAGGATTTAGATTTGCAGACATGTAGTGAAATGACTGGATGAAACATTTCAAAAAATGCTGTCGATCAGTGCAGTAATTACAATAGTGCAAGAGTTTTAACACATCAAAATTGATAGTTCATTTCACTTAGTTTCAGAAGAGATCAAATCAAAAACATAGTATTTTCAGGTAGATTAATGTCTGACTTTATTTAAAGATGATAATTTACATATAATATAATCTATGTCTAATACAATTAAATTTAATTTGTGCTTAAATACTGAGGTTTGTTTTGGGGTTGGGATTAGGAATAAACTGTTTGAAAAGATACGAGATAATGGATTTGAGAATATTGGGTTAATAATTGATAAGAATTTAAGTGAAAATTTGTTAGTCCAGGATTTCATCAGTCAATTATATAAATCTTCAAAATTATTGAAAATAGGTTATTGTAATATTTCAGAGCCAACATATATTAGTTTGGAGAAGTTGAGAGATGATTTTTTAGATAAGCGAATACAAGTTGTTATTGGCTTTGGCGGGGGCAGTGCTTTGGATATGGCAAAAGGGATGGCAGTTTTATTTAATAATAGAGGACCTGCAATATCTTACAGAGGTTTTAATAAAATGGAAAAGCCAGTTTTGCCTATAATTGCTATTCCGACTACAGCTGGTACAGGTAGTGAAATTACACCAAATGCTTCATTTATAGATAGTGTGGAAAAGAAGAAAATGGGCATTAACGGAAATGCCTTGCGGCCCACTCTTGCTTTTTTGGACCCAGAGTTAACTTTGTCATGTCCTAAAAATCCGACAATTTCTGCCGGACTTGATAGTATTGTACATGCAACCGAAGCCTTTGTCGCGAAGAAGACCAACCCGCTAGCACAGTTTTTTGCACGTGAAGGATGCCAAAAAGTTTTAGCTTCTTTGCCAAAATTGTGCGATAATTTGTATGAT
>CAZJED010000076.1:0-1990 GCA_964544965.1 uncultured Enterobacteriaceae bacterium | reverse complement strand
ATTTCCAGTGCTGGTCCAGGGGAAGGTAAGACCACCACGGTGGCCAACCTGGCCATTACTTACGCCAATCTGGGCAAGAAGACATTACTGGTGGATACGGATCTGCGCCGTCCGGTGGTCCATAAAGTATTTGAATTAAACCGCGAACCCGGAATTACAACCTACCTTTCAGCTACCACCGATGATTATAAAAGTTTAATTCAAAATTGTGAGATTGAAAACTTGAGTATCATTACTGCAGGCATTATACCGCCAAACCCATCGGAACTGTTGGGTTCTGATCGTATGACTAATCTTGTAAAACAATTAGAAAACGATTGGGATATGGTTTTGTTTGATAGCCCGCCACTTGTGGCTGTCACGGATGCAACCATGATTTCCAAGGAAATTGACCAGATTGTTATGGTAGTTAAAGTGGGCCAAACGGATAAGAAAGCATTCACTCATACTTTAACGAATCTGCGTAATGTGGGTGCTCCCCTGGGCGGCATTATTATGAATGCAGTCACCCATAAGAGCAGCTACGGGTCGTACTATTATTACTATTATTACCAATATTACCACTATTACGGTAGCGATAAAGAATCTTAAGGTACATAAATCAGACCCATCTATCATTCAACAATAAAATGATGTCTAAATCGAAGGTATTACGCCGCCAATTAAAGAAATTGTCTTATTTCATTTATTACAAGATTCATCGGACATCTTTTTACAGTTATTACTTTAATAAATCTAGACTAAAAAAAATTAGTAAAGAGTTTCTCTTCTATTCGCTAGGTGATAGTTTTGATCAAGTCCATACTGTTTTTATAGAAACCCTTACTGCTTGCAATCTACGGTGTTCTTATTGCCCAAATTCTGTATTTGAACGCGGCCTCATAAAGAATAACCAAGAAATGGAAATGGAACTTTTTCATAAAATCATTGATGAATTAGCGGAACTTAATTGGGTAGGTGAAATACAGCCTCATTCATATGGTGAACCTTTATTGGATAAGCGTATTGTTGAACTTTGTTCCTATATAAAACAAAAGCTTCCATCGTCAAAGATTAATATATTTTCTAATGGTGAACTATTGACTGTTGATTTGTACAAAAAATTGATTCAGGCGGGTGTCAATATATTTTCTGTTACACAACATTTGGAAAAACAGGCAACGGGAACTTTGGATGTCATCGAATACAGAAATAAGAACGGCAGCGAAGATGTTCACTTTAGTTATAATAAAATAAACAATATAAATAGTCGTGCAGGATTGGTTGATGTTAAGGCGGGGAAGCAAAGAATGGAATGTAATTGGCCTGATAATCATATCGGTATAAGCTATGATGGTCAAATTATGATCTGCTGTAATGATTATTTGAATGAAGTAAAGGTAGGTAATGTAAAAAACGAAAAACTTATTGATATTTGGCATAAGCCAATATATAAAAAAATAAGAGATGATATTAGTTCAGGGAACCTCACGTTAAACATTTGTGAAAATTGTACGGATGGCAAAGTCTTCAAATAGTACGAAGAATATTTAATTATGTCTGAGTAATATTTTCAATTATCCGTTATCTGTAAGCACTTCAGTTTTAAAACAAACCTTGATATTAAAAAACAACATATTTTTTAATTCAATCTTTGCTTGTTTCTAAAGACAATTAAATCAACTTAATAAAAGGAACTATACCACAAAATATCTATTAACTATTAACAATCACCGCCGTAGTCTTTCGCCCTTTTTCTAACTCAATTATTTATCAAATGGCTTAAACACTAACATGAAAACAAAGATTCAAACTACGGACTTACTTGTGCCAGTATCAGAACGGGTACGGCTAAAAAGGGAAGCACATCATTTGCCATCCTGGCAACTTACGGAACGGCAGATCTGTGATCTGGAACTGCTGCTCAATGGCGGCTTTGCACCCCTGATAGGATTCATGGGAAAGAAGGACTATGATTCTGTCCTGGAAGACATGCGGCTTGAAGATGGAA
>CAZJED010000075.1:0-2134 GCA_964544965.1 uncultured Enterobacteriaceae bacterium | reverse complement strand
GTACCTAGTAGGTATGTTGAGCTCGAGGCAGAAGAGCCAGATGCTCAGCTGCAAAATTACCAACCGGTATGGATTGATAATATTACCACGAATGTGAACAATTTACCGCTACGCCTCAGCCCTTCAAACATTCCTCCCTTAGAGGATGCGAAAATTGGAGATATTATAGAAATTGGAGGTCGATTGGAATTAATTGGGGATTATGATCCAGTTGAATTAGGTTCTGCACTGCATGCTGTAATCGCGACGACTTTGTTAGGTCAGAACAATGCTGAACGGATACTAAAAAGTTACGATATTCAGAATACGATCTCGACCGTTGCGGCAGAAGAATGTGCAAGTCGCCTACTCGAAGTAATAGAAACAAAATTCGCTCCAACTAATATTTTCGTTGAGTACCCTATCCAATATTCCCTTGAGACAGGCCAAATGGTTTCCGGTTGGGTGGATCTACTTTTGGAGACTAAGGCGGGTTTGATTTTGATAGATCACAAAGCTTCTCCACGCGCGAAATCGGATTGGGAAGAGGTTGCTTTGAAATATTCTGGTCAATTGAAAAGCTACTCGGACGGCATTACCCAAGTTACAAAAAAACCTGTAATCGGCCGGTGGATTCACTTTGCTGTTATGGGAGGCCTGGTTGAGGTTGTCTGAAATTAAATCATTCGATTGAAATTTGAGATTGTGTCTCAACAAAATCAAATTTGTATTGTCTCGGTGGATAATTAGATAAAACTCTTTGCGGATGCAAAGAGAATCTAACTGTCACAGGCTGCGAATTCAAATTTAAATATTGAAGTTCATTTGTAGCAATTCTTACCAGTATATTTTTTATTGTGACCAATTTTGTCATGCCTTTCGCTTATAGATAAACGCTATAAAGGAAGGAGAAATAATTTTGGAAACAATTGAACAAACATTAAACAATACCAGCGTGGGTATGATGAGGCCAATTTTGAATTAAGATTGTCCTTCAATGATGCCGTTCGGCTTTGTGAGTTTTTGAAAACTTTGGATGATAAATAATTGGTGTTTTTACCAACATTGAGATAGACAGCTTTATAAATAGTTGGTATATTTACCAACAAACAGGAATAATAGAATGATCAAATTTAAGCCGTTATTGTTTTTTGGCACTGGTCGCGAGGACTTGAAAAAGTTCCCCGCAGTTGTCAGGGATGAAATCGGGTATGCACTGTATCAAGCGCAGAGGGGAAACAAGCATCGAAAGGTGAAGCCGCTCAAAGGATTTAAGGGAGCTGGCGTCCTTGAAATGGTTGAGGATTTTGACGGCAACACATATCGAGCTGTTTATACGGTTCGTTTTGGTGACATCGTTTATGTTCTTCATTGTTTCCAGAAAAAATCTAAGAAGGGAATTGCGACACCTAAACATATTTTGGATTTGGTTGAGAAAAGATACCGCGAAGTGGAGAGGCAATTTAAGAACAAGAAATGAAACCTAACGGCCACTAGTTAGACGTATGAGTAATAATATAGTTAGAGTATGGAGTTAGAATTATGGCTAAAAAAATTGACGACGATTTAAAGATTACCAAAGGAAGCGGCAATGTTTTTGCCGACATTGGATTACCCAATCCAGAAGAAAGATTAGCAAAGGCGCATTTGGTCAGCACCTTGGATGATTTAATCGTAAACCGTAAAATTTCACAACGCGCCGCCGCTGAAATTATCGGTCTTGATCCTGGAGATCTGTCTAATTTACTTAATGGCCGAACCAAAGGCTATTCATTGGATCGGTTATTGCGGTTTATCAGAGCGTTCGACAGAGACGTTGAAATTCGCATTAAGGAGATGCCTAAATCCAGGAAAGAAAGCCGGATTTCTGTAGTAGCTGCATGAGGAGATCGAAAAGTGGTTACCGAGAAACGGCAACCCTAATCACGGCGCTACCGTGAAATACGATTGTGAGAAGTTCAATTCAGACGACGGGAGCATCTATATGGGTGGACGTTACGCTCTTACGGACTTTGAGTGGTCTGTCATTAAACCCCTTCTTCCTAACAAGGCGCGCGGGGTTCCCCGTGTTGATGACCGGCGGGTGCTAAACGGCATCTTCTGGGTTCCGGCATCTGGTCGTAAATTTTCCTCGTCACATCTGCCATTTTATATG
>CAZJED010000074.1:0-2149 GCA_964544965.1 uncultured Enterobacteriaceae bacterium | reverse complement strand
TATAATAATTCATCGGTTTATTTATTTAACTAATAGAAAAAATGCGAAATATTAAAATTATATTGATTTGTTTTTTTGCATCATCGCTTATTACTTATCCCTGTAGCGCGGATGTCTATAGATATATAGACAAGCATGGCAGAGTAATTTTTACTGATAAACCTGATCACAAAGGATACAAAAAATTAGTCAGAACATGGAAAGGGTGGGTTGAACAGAAAAAGCCAAAGAACTTCGATTGGGTAGGTCATCAAAGAAGATACGATACAACAATAAGAAATACAGCGAAAATTTATAAATTGCCACATGAATTACTACATGCTGTTATTACAGTTGAGTCCTGGTATAACCCAAATGCTGTTTCACGCGCAGGCGCGATTGGCTTGATGCAGTTAATGCCTGAGACTGCAAAACGTTATGGAGTTTATAATCGTCGCGATGTAAAAGAAAATATTAATGGCGGCTCACGCTATCTTAGCGACTTATTGATAATGTTTAATAACAATATTAGATTAGCATTAGCAGCTTATAATGCTGGTGAAAATGCTGTAAAGAAATATAAGAATGAAATCCCGCCTTACAGAGAAACACAAGACTATGTTAGAAAAGTTCTTAAATATTATAAAAAATATCAACAGACGATGATCTGATTATTCATCTGTTACACATCCTTCGGATGCGGTTTTAACATTCTTAATATATTTGTACAGCGTTCCCCGGTTAGCTTTGTACGGTGGCATTTTCCATTTTGTTTTTCTGTTGGCTAATTCCTTGTCGCTTAGCGCAAATTCAATTTTATTTGTTTTCGCATCAATGGTAACAATGTCCCCGTTTTTAATCAGAGCGATCGGCCCTCCCTCCTGCGCCTCGGGTACAACATGACCAATAATAAACCCGTGCGAGCCTCCTGAAAATCTTCCATCTGTTATCATTGCAACATCATTTCCAAGACCAGCACCAATGATGGCTGACGTTGGTGTTAACATTTCCGGCATACCTGGTCCACCTTTGGGGCCTTCGTATCGGATTATAATGACATCCCCTTTTTTTATTTCATTATTTTCCAATGCAGCTAACATCTCTTCTTCTGAATCGTAAACTTTTGCAGGCCCAGTAAAAACTTCACCTTCTTTTCCTGTAATTTTTGCAACAGATCCTCCTGGTGCGAGATTACCTTTTAGAATTCTTATATGACCATTTGATTGAAGTGGTTTATTCAATGGAAAAATTATCTTTTGATTTTGAGTCAATCCCGGAAGATCAGCGAGATTTTCTTTAATTGTTTTGCCGGTAACAGTTAGACAATCTCCATTGATGAAATTATTTTCAAGTAGGAATTTCATCACAGCTGGTGTGCCACCAATTTGATGGAGATCTTCCATAACATATTGACCACTAGGTTTTAGGTCTGCTAAATACGGAGTTCGGTTACTGACTGATTGAAAATCATCAATAGTCAAATTGACATCAACAGCGCGCGCCATCGCCAGTAAATGCAGTACAGCATTTGTTGAGCCTCCAAGAATCGTTATTAATACCATTGCGTTTTCAAACGCATCACGCGTCATAATATCTTTAGGTTTAATATCTTTTTCCAATAAATGTTTAATCGCTTTACCAGCATTCAAACATTCTTTCTGTTTGGCGGCATCGACAGCCGGTGTTGATGAACTATAGGGTAGCGACATACCCATTGCTTCAATAGCAGATGCCATTGTATTAGCGGTGTACATTCCACCGCATGCACCCGCACCCGGGCATGATTTTTTTATGATATCAGATCGCTTGTTGTCATCAATGCTGCCGGAAATGTATTGACCATAACTTTGGAAAGCAGAAATGATGTCAATTTTATCATCCTCGTAATAACCAGGTTTTATAGTACCACCGTAAATCATTAGAGACGGACGATTCAATCTCCCCATAGCAATTAAACAGCCCGGCATATTTTTGTCACAACCTGGTATAGAAATATTTGCGTCATACCATTGGCCTGACATAACAGTTTCAATCGAGTCGGCAATCAAATCACGTGATTGTAAAGAAAAACTCATTCCATCCGTGCCCATTGATATTCCATCACTAACACCAACCGTATTAAATCTCATACCAACAAGACCTGCTGATATCACACCTTCTTTGACTTTTT
>CAZJED010000073.1:0-2439 GCA_964544965.1 uncultured Enterobacteriaceae bacterium | reverse complement strand
CTGGTGAAGCAAACGCCTCATTTATCATTTCTCTACCCAATATTAAACAATATGATTGCTCACAATTATACAATCGAGAAATATTTGGGTATATCCAAGATCTTCGGACTAAGGTATATGAAAGCGCAAATGTAAGATTGATTACATCAAATCCTGATTTTGTATTAATTGATAATGCTGTACGCATACGCCTGCCACGTATTGGAAGGCGTGGTGTCAACGAAGAATTAATTAATCAAATTGATGATATTTATCGTCAATTGAATCATGCGTGTTCGCTAGAACAAATTATAGGTTATGTTGCTGTAAAGTCGTCTTTGAGACCAGATCGACGTCTTCAAATAGCGCATGAGGGAAGCCTAATGAAAGCTCTATATCGCCATATTCAAACTCGTGAATGGCTTATCGGTGCGCAAGGTATTAAATATCATGCGATAACGAGAAATTTTTCACCCGCTGATCAAAGGGCGTTAACAACGGTTGCGACACACTCCATAATCGATGTTTCTAGCACTCCAGTTTCTGCCGTTGATACTCTCTTTAGCGTAGATTCTGGAATAGAATTACGAGAAACTTTTCAATCTATTTTGCTTAACTAACGTTGTCGAACGGAATTCACAAATTGGCTAACTGCAAAGCAATAGCTTTTCCCAATGCTTCTGAAAAAAGTGGCGGCACAGCATTTCCTATTTGTTTTCCGATGCTAACAATACTCGGTTTTCCAGATTTAGTTGAAAATTTCCAATCATTTGGAAAAGTTTGTAAAGTCGCCATTTCCATAGTATTTAAACCACGATTTTCATTTGGATGTATATACTTTCCTTTAGTTGGATTATAACCTGCCGTGCGGATTGTTGGGGAAGGTTTATTTTCTTCGATTCGCCCAAACGTGTCTTGCCCTTGATGTTTACCTGATTTCCAACAGTTTGGCCGCATTCCCATCGGAAGTGACTTAAAGTTCTGTCCTTGCTTGATCAGGCTCATTCTATGTTTCATTTCATCAGAGTGCTTCATTCCCAAGCAATCGCGTCTCTGAAGCAGTTTGGGTGAAAGGCCGTTAAAGGCCTCTCGAACTGTTATCCAATCAGATGGGTTGCGATTAGGTGTGCCATTTAGGGACGTGGTGAATTTTTCCCACTGTGCTTTATCTCTACAATGCGTGGGTAAAGGAAATGATGGTTTTTTTCCAAGTAAACCGATCATAATAAATCGTTTTCTTTGCTGGGGAACGCCATAATCAGCAGCATTAAGAATGTCAAATGAAATGCCGTACCCTAGGCCGTCAAACTGATGTCTCATATAGTCTATGACTTCTGCATGCCTATTTTGTGTAATTCCTGCGACGTTTTCAAATAAAAATCCAAGAGGCCGTGAAGACCGCACTACTTTAACAAATTCAATAAACAAATCTCCATTACTAGAATCTCTCGCACCTCGTTTATTTCCCATATTACTAAATGGTTGGCAAGGCGCTCCTCCGGAGATTAATGATATATTGCCAGGAGCCAGTTTAGCTTCAACAAACAATTCTTCGGGAGATATTGATCTGATGTCTCCAGGAATACGATCACAATCATCTTCAAAAATCCTCCAATTCGGCCTATTTATTCGAAGAGTTTCGCGACAGTCTTCGTCAATTTCCACACAAATTGCCGTTTTAAATCCAACTCTCTCCAAACCAATTTCCATTCCTCCCGCACCTGTAAAGAGGCTTATCATTTTTCCATAATTCTTTTTAGGTCTAAAAGACGATATGTCGATGTATGAATTATCATTATCGAGACACTTGAACACTCTTGGTCCTCTGGTATTTACAGAGTTCCGCCGCTTACTCTTTACTTTATGCGCTAATACCATTTACGCTCGACCCGTGAAATATTAAATTTATGGTTGTTGTGAACAATGCCAATATTTTAAATATCAATCACATACATATAGCTCTCGTTTCAATTGCCTCATCAACTTTTCCTTGTTCATTATTTCACACTCCCATATTACAATAACCTTCCAGTTACTCGCAAGTAAAAACTTTATATTCTCTTTATCTCGTTCGATAGTTCTCTTAAATTTTGAATTCCAATATTCTTTGTTTGAATTGGGAACACTCCGACCTCGCCGACACTTGCAGTGCCGATGCCAAAAACAACCGTGTATAAAAATAGTAGTTTTATATTTGGGCAAAACAATATCCGGTGTTCCTGGAAGTTCTTTTTTGTGAAGTCGAAATCTGAAACCAGCTTTGTGAAGCATAGATCGTACCGCTAGTTCGGGTTTAGAATTTTTACCTCGAACCCGAGACATTATCTCACTTCGTTTTTCCTTTGTAAAAATGTCACTCAACTTAGATTGCTTTCAAATTGATTATTGATTTTCTGCCTACTAATTCGTGCGCAGAGTTCGAATTCTCCGGTTTTCAATTTTCCAAAATCTGATATCTTT
>CAZJED010000072.1:0-2587 GCA_964544965.1 uncultured Enterobacteriaceae bacterium | reverse complement strand
AGACAAATTAAATATCGATCGTTATTTACCCAAACAGGAAAAATCAAAACCAGTCACACCTGAAACCGTCGCTGTCGGTGTTGCAACGAGTGTCCCTATCCAGAAATTACAGAAATTAAACATAAAGGGAGATTTGGCAATTGGGCAATTAGTCATTTCTAATGCAAAACTTTCTGATATAGCACTCAGCGTCAATACTAAAGAAGGCGTGATTGAACTTAATCCCGTTATGGCTAAGCTTTATCAAGGCACCTATTCGGGTAACGTTGTATTGAATATGAAAGATAAAATACCAAGTTTGATCATTCAGTCGAAATTAGCAGGCGTACAAGCAGAACCCTTATTAATGGACGTGATTGGCACGGCTGATCTTTTGGGTGAGGCCAATATTAATTTATCCTTAAACAGCACTGGTTTGGATGTTGGCAAGTTAAAGAGTTCATTATCGGGCAGTGGAGACATTGCATTTAAAGACGGCATCCTAAAAGGTGTTGATATTGCTAATGCGCTAAAGCAGATAGAAATTATGTATGAATCAAAACGGTTCAGCGATGTGGAGACAACCGGCGACACCCAGTTTAAATCACTAACCGCCACACTGAAGATTAAAAATGGGATTATTGATAATAATGATTTGTTATTGAGCGCAACAGGTTTTAAGGTTAATGGCAAGGGAATGTTAATTAATCTTAATGATGAAACGTGGAAGTATAATATGAATGTGATGGTTGATAATTCAACAGCAACCAAGGATGAAAATCGATACAACATTGGCGGTTATAATATTTTAATTAAATGTAGAGGCAAGGTTATTAATAAACGATGTTTACCTGATCTTGGTTCAATGATTGAAGCTCTTTTTAAAGAAACCACAAAAGAGAAATTACTAGACAAGATTGGAATTAAAATTCCTGGTCTTACCACAAAAGAGGAAGCCCCTAAGCAGGAAGCCCCTAAGCAGGAAGCCCCTAAGCAGGAAGCCCCTAAGGAAAAGCAACAGACAAAACCAAAAGACCCATTGGATGAACTAAAAGATGCAGTTATAGAAGACTTATTCGAGAAGTTATTTTAGTAGTTATTATCATGTCATCAAAAACATTTTCTGATTTAGTTCTTACTTGGTTCAAACAAAACGGTAGAAAAAATCTCCCGTGGCAAATTAAAGTTAATCCTTATAAAGTTTGGGTTTCGGAAATTATGCTGCAACAAACTCAAGTTATAACTGTTATTCCCTATTTTGAAAGATTTATTAAACGGTTTCCTAATGTAGAGTTATTAGCTGGCGCACCATTAGATGAGGTTTTGCATTACTGGACAGGTTTAGGTTACTACGCACGGGCTAGAAATTTGCATAAAACAGCTAAAATAATAATAAGCAAATACCGAGGAAGTTTCCCATCATCATTTGATGAAATAATTAGTCTTCCAGGTATTGGCAGGTCAACGGCCGGCGCTATTTTGTCACTATCATATAATAAACGTTTTCCTATTTTAGATGGTAATGTAAAGCGCGTACTTACACGTTATTACGGCATCAAAGGATGGCCAGGTAAAAGGAAGATTGAAAATAAACTTTGGGAGTTTGCGGAATTACATACGCCGAGTAAATTAATTAAGCAGTACACACAGGCCATTATGGATTTAGGTGCTACAATTTGCACTAGAAGTAAACCAGATTGTCATGCGTGTCCTTTGGCACTGACTTGTTTCGCAAAAGCAAAAAATAAGCAGCATTATTTTCCAGAGAAAAAACTAAAAATAAAAATGCCGAAACGGGATACTGTGTTTGCAATTATGGAAAATGATTACGGAGAGATTTTATTGGAACAAAGACCAGCACGTGGTATTTGGGGTGGGCTATGGTGTTTTCCAGAATTTTCATCCGATTTACGCATAGAAAAAAAGATTAAGAAAAAGTATGGATTTAATGTTGAACATCATAAAAGATATAAAGCTATTAAGCATTCGTTTACACATTTTCATTTAACAATTAAACCTGTTCATATTAAATTGCAAAGATATAAAAATAAAGATTATGATAGTGATGTTATGGCTTGGGTTAACCCCAAAGAACATCCAAGCTTGGGATTACCAGCACCCGTTTTATCGATGTTGGCCGATTTAAATAATTCTAAGAGGGTAGTTTTAAATGAGCCGTAAAGTGCATTGCGCTAAACTTAACAAAGAAGCAGACGGATTAAGTGCCGTAACCTACCCCGGAGAATTAGGGGAACGTATTTTTAACAATGTTTCTCAGGAAGCATGGCAGATGTGGCTTAGTCATCAAACAATGTTAATCAATGAATATCGATTAACACCAATAGAACCGAAAGCAAGAAAATTTTTAGAAGAAGAAATGGAGAAGTTTTTCTTTGGCGAAGGTTCTGAAAAACCTACAGAATTTGTAGAGCCCGAAAAGTAACATAGCTTGACGGACTACTTTTATATCGGTTTAATACGCGTCTTTTTCAAAAATATAATAAAGGCCAGGTAGCTCAGTCGGTAGAGCAGAGGACTGAAAATCCTTGTGTCGACAGTTCGATTCTGTCCCTGGCCACCATCTAGTAAGGCTTTCAGCGCATCGTTT
>CAZJED010000071.1:985-2591 GCA_964544965.1 uncultured Enterobacteriaceae bacterium | reverse complement strand
GTTTTCCTTTCATTTTCTGGACCCTTTCTAGGCGCCCAGACTAACTCTTCATATGGACCAGTTTAAGTAACCTCGACCAGTTTCTAACCATCCATTTTACCCACTTCACCTATCGCGAGATTTTGCGGGACATCGCCACTTGCCTCCATCCTGTCAACCCCAAACTCTTCCACACAGCGGCCTGCGCCATCCGGTCGCTCGCAGCACCTTGGCCAACACCAACGAAAAACGCGACTGGCGCATCTTCGCCGACTTTACTCAGGTGCTGATTCAGCAAGTTCCGACTCTTTACTCCGACAAACCCTTTGAAGTCGAATTGGAAAAGGATGCTTAGGCACTTGACTCCACCACCATCGATCTCTGCCTCACGGTCTTCCCGTGAGCCAAGTTTCACCGTCACAAGGCCGCTATCAAACTGCACAGGCTGCTCAACCTGCGTGGCAACTTTCACACTGTTATCAGTGTCTCTACTGGCAAAGTTCACGACGTCAACATCCTCAATCAGGTCAGCTTTGAAGCAGGATCATTTTACGTCTTTGATCGGGCTTTTCTCGACTTGACTCGCCTCCACAGACTGCACACATAACGAACCTTCTTCGTCACCGGAGCCAAAAAAACATAAGATGCAGACGGCGCCATTCGCGTCCGGTCGACGAGACCACGGGATTGCGCTACGACCAAACTATCATCCTGAGCGGCTTTTATTCTCGGCGAGACTATCCCGAGGTGCTGCGTTGAATCAGTTTTCGTGATCGGAAACCAAAAAGTTGTATGTCTTTCTTACCAACGATTTTCCTGAACCGGCGTTAAATATCTCTCAACTTTACCCTTGCAATTAGAACATCGCACTCTTCTTCAAATGAATCAAAAAACATCTGCGAATCAACGCCATCTACGGCACTTCGAAGAACACCGTTCGAATCCAAGTGTGGATCACCATAACCGTCTATCATCTCGTCGCTATTTTCAAAAAAGCCATCGCTGCCCTCTAGATTCTATACAATTATACATGTTCTAAGTGTGACACTTTTCAAAATAACTCCTATTTTACCGGCGTTTTCGAAACACCCCTACAGACCATTAACCCCAACATCAATAATGAGCCATTTACCGGGGTTTTAAACCGGACACCAGTAATATTATATATAAATTGACTTATACTACATCGTTTTTTGCAATACTTTCTGCAATATCCCAGTTCTCTTGATTATCAATATCCTGTGATTCTAAAGCGCCTGTTTCATATAAATAAGGTTTTACCCCAATTCTTGAATTCGTTTTTCTAAAAGACTCACGATTGAAAATATAAAGGTTACTATTTTCCTCATACCACGGTTCTAAGTCTTGTGTGCGAATTAATTTACTTGGATCATGATTTACAGCGGTGCCATCTTTACTGTAAAATCTAGTTTGGTATTTATTTACTGAAAAAAGACTATCATAAATTCCATTATTCATATTATATATATCCAATGCATTAATAATTGTGTCTTCTTTTAATAGCGGATTTGTGGTATGAGTCATAATATAATTATCAGCATTAATATTATTGATATCATCTTCAATAATTAAATTCATACTAGTAAAATCTCCGGACAGAGTAGAT
>CAZJED010000071.1:0-975 GCA_964544965.1 uncultured Enterobacteriaceae bacterium | reverse complement strand
TTTCTCTCAATATAATCTTATTGCTTTCACAATTATGCATATTACGTATTTTATCAGATGCATCAGTATTTATAATAATTTTGTCCACATAATCAATATTCTCCAACTTATCCAACATCCATTTGAAAAGAGGCTTCCCAGCGAAATTTTTGAAGTTTTTATTCTTTATTCTTTCACTATTCGCTTTAAATGGTAGCAGAGCAACTGTAGTCATATATTTATATTGATTTTAACGCCTGAAACATGTTAGAACTTATTTTTTTTATCATTGTTATATCTAAACTATAAGCAATAAATTTATACCCTTCTTTAATTCTACATTTAAGTTCTATTAAATCTGGTTCAACGACATGTATCCCGGGTACTACATTGTGAGATTTACATGCATCCAAAATCCTATTTTTTACTTGTTTAAATTTTGGATTATCAAAATCACCAGTTATACCCATAGAAGCACTCAAATCATATGGACCAATGAAAACAACATCGATACCTTTAACTTGTAATATTTCTTCAAGATTATTTATTGCTTCAATGTCCTCAATTTGAATAGCAATAATTATATTTGAATTCCCTTCATTAAATTCTTCATTTACTCTAAGACCATAGTTATTTCCTCGACAAAAACCAACACCTCTTTTACCATCTGGCGGATATTTAACAGCTTCAACTAATAATTCAGCTTGCTTAGCAGTATTTACCAAAGGACCAATAATTACTTTTGCTCCTGCGTCCAGGTATTGTTAACCCGTAGTCAACCTCTTGCAACCTAACACCTGCAGCGCAGCTATTTTTACCTGAAGTAATACCCTGAAAAATACTAAAACAATCATTAATCCCAACAGGGCTATGTTCAACGTCAACACACACAAAATCAAATCCATTTTGTGCAAAAATCTCTCCTATTATTGAACTTCCACTATTCAACCAAGTACCTATTACTATCTCACCTTGATTTAATCTTGTTTTTATACT
>CAZJED010000070.1:0-2805 GCA_964544965.1 uncultured Enterobacteriaceae bacterium | reverse complement strand
TTAACATTTTAGAAGAATCAGACATGGATAAACTTGGGATGGGTTCTTTATTATCTGTCTCCCGAGGATCTTCTGAACCAGCCAAATTAATTACACTTGAATATAAAGGTAAAGGTACAAAAAAATCACAGAAACCAATTGTTATTATTGGGAAAGGAGTAACATTTGACACTGGTGGTATATCAATAAAACCTTCTCAGGCAATGGATGAAATGAAATATGATATGTGTGGTGCGGCATCTGTCATGGGAACCATGTCAGCTGTTACCGAATTAGAACTACCAATAAATATTGTAGGCATAATTCCTGCAACAGAGAACATGCCAAGTGGAACCGCAACAAAACCAGGTGACATTTTTACAAGCATGTCAGGGCAAACAGTCGAAGTTCTAAATACCGATGCCGAAGGTAGATTAATACTATGTGATGCAATCACTTATAGTAAAAAATATAATCCGGAAGTTGTAATTGATATTGCAACACTAACAGGTGCATGTGTTATTGCGCTAGGTAAACATGCAACAGGTTTATTAAGCAATCATAACTCTTTGGCGCGTGAACTAATAAGCGCTGGGGAAGACTCTGGTGATCGTGCCTGGCAGTTGCCTTTATGGGATGAATATCAACAACAACTAAATAGCCCATTTGCTGATATTGCGAACATAGGTGGCAGGGACGCTGGAACTATAACGGCAGCTTGTTTCTTATCGCGCTTTGCCGAAAAACTTCGGTGGGCACACCTTGATATTGCAGGAACAGCGTGGACTTCAGGAACGAAAAAAGGTGCTACTGGTAGACCCGTTTCTTTGCTGATGCAATATATTCTTAATAAAATAAAATAATCTTTGATTTTTTAATTATGTCGCGAGTTGATTTTTATCTATTATCAGATGAGTCGAATATGCATAAATTTGCATGCATCATAGCCTCAAAAGCTTGGTCTGCTGGTAATTATGTTTATATGTATACTGAATCGGAAGATACAACAAAAAGAATGGATAACCTGTTATGGACATTCCGCGATATTAGTTTTATCCCTCACGAGATATATAATGAAACAGAAAATAATGGGGCGCCCGTTACAATTGGACACGGTGATCGTTTTCCAAATCATTCCCAGATTATGATCAATCTTGATAATAAGGTGCCTGAATTTGCAAATAAATTTAAGCGTATTATCGAAATAGTTGAAAGCAATGAAAAGAAAAAGGAAATTGCGAGACAGCGTTACCGACAATATAAAAAAGATGATCATGAAATACATGATCATAAAATTGATAATTTAAAAGAATTTTATCGATCTAAATGAAATTAATTTATTAATGGATAAATCATACGACCCTAAATCAATCGAAATTGATTGGTACAATCACTGGGGAAAAAATAATTATTTTTCTCCAAAAGGAAAAGGCGCACCTTACTGTATAATGTTACCTCCCCCCAATGTAACCGGTAGCTTACATATGGGTCATGCCTTCCAACAAACATTAATGGATATTTTAATTCGCTATCACCGTATGAATGGTAATGATGCGCTATGGCAATGCGGAACTGACCATGCTGGTATTGCAACTCAAATGGTAGTCGAACGTCAGTTGCAACAAAAAAAAGTTTCGCGCCATAAACTAGGTAGAAAAAAATTTATTGATGAGATCTGGAAATGGAAAGAAAGTTCGGGCAATACAATCAATAATCAATCTCGACGTCTCGGTACATCAATGGATTGGGTAAATGAGCGTTTTACAATGGATGATGGTTTATCAGATGCAGTAAGAGAAGTATTTGTGCAGCTATATGATAAGGGTCTTATTTACCGGGGTAAGAGATTAGTTAACTGGGATCCAGTACTGCATACCGCTATTTCTGATTTAGAGGTTATTTCGCAAGAAGAAAATGGTCATCTCTGGCACATACGTTACCCGCTTGGCGAATCCACAGAAGGTATCGAATATCTTGTTGTTGCAACAACAAGACCCGAAACGATGCTGGGTGATAGCGCGGTTGCCGTCCATCCTGATGATGATCGATATAAAAAACTCATTGGCAAAGAAGTATCACTGCCATTAACCGATAGACTAATCCCGATTATTGCTGATGAGTATGTCGACCCAGAATTTGGCAGCGGTTGCGTCAAGATAACACCTGCGCATGATTTTAATGATTATGAAGTCGGTGAAAGACACAATCTTGAAAAAATAAATATTTTCACAATTGATGCTGTTATTAATGATGAAGCACCGAAAAAATATCAGGGGTTAGATCGATTCGATGCCAGAAAGAAGATTCTTACTGAGCTAGAAAATAAAAATCTATTAGAAAAAACTGAAAATCATAAACTCATGATCCCAAGGGGTGACCGTTCTAATGCGATTGTAGAACCTTATTTGACAGACCAGTGGTACGTCAAAGTAAAACCGCTCGCTGATCCCGCAATCAAGGCAGTAGAGGATGGGTTAATAAAATTTGTGCCAAAAAACTGGGAGAAAACATATTTTGAATGGATGCGAAATATTGAAGATTGGTGTGTGAGCCGACAGCTATGGTGGGGGCACCGCATTCCTGCCTGGTATGATGATGATGACAATATTTTTGTGGGACAAAGTGAAAAGGAAGTCAGAGAAAAAAATAATCTGGGTGAAATTAATTTAAAACAAGATGAAGATGTTTTAGATACCTGGTTCTCATCCTCACTCTGGCCCTTTTCCACGCTAGGTTGGCCGGAAAAAACCGAACGTCTTCAAAAATTTTATCCAACCAATGTGTTGGTAACAGGTTTTGATATTATTTTCTTTTGGGTAGCACGCA
>CAZJED010000069.1:0-2918 GCA_964544965.1 uncultured Enterobacteriaceae bacterium | reverse complement strand
GCTCCCATTCTGTGGTTACAACATGGCTGACTACTGGGGACATTGGTTAAACATGGGTAAAAAAGAAGGTGCTAAATTACCAAAGATCTTTTATGTAAACTGGTTCCGTAAAAATGAAGCCGGAAAATTTATGTGGCCTGGTTTTGGCGAGAATAGCCGTGTTTTGAAGTGGGTCTTTGAACGCTGCAATGGTAGTGCTGATGCAATTGACACGCCAATAGGTAAAATGCCAACGCTAGATGGAGTTGATTTTGATAATCTGGAAATGGATGATGCTGATAAAGCTAACCTATTACGTGTTGATGTTGAAGGTTGGTTACAAGAATTACCAGGTATTGAAGAATACTATGATAGTTTTGGTAACCACTTACCAGAAGAACTACGCCAACAAATTAAAGCGTTAAAGAAACGCTTAGAATCAGCAAAACAAGCGGTTGCATAATTTATTCTGTTAAATCTTTCAAATTAAAGCCCGCTTTTAGCGGGCTTTTTTTATATAATGTAAAATCAATGGGGTATTAAATAATGATAGAAATGACTTTTGAATTAGCTGAAAAAATTGCTAAAGCCGCTCATAAAAAATCTGAAGAGTTAAATCGTCCAATGAGTATTTCTATTGTTGATGAATCGGGACGCATGGTTTATTTCTCACGTGCAGATGGCGCTGGTTTTTATACTTTTGACACATCTAAAGCAAAAGCAATGGCTGCTGCTTCATTTAAACGCTCAACAATGGAAATTGATAGTACTAAAGATCAAAATCCGTTGTTGTGGTTTTCTGTCCCAAGCGTAATTCCTGGAAATGCACTCCCAAGCCCAGGTGGTCGTCCCATTATAAAAGACGGACATTGTATCGGCGGAATTGGTGTCGGTGGAGGGTTGCCTGATGAAGATGATGCATGCTGTGAAGCAGGTCAGGCAACCGTTTAAACTAAAAAATTAAAGCGCTGAAGTTGCCGTGAGTTTATTATTACTAAATTTTGTATCCGAATTCACTTTTAAAACGTGACTTAAATTCCTCTATTGTAAATGAGTGATTTTGTGTTCCGTAACAAGATATTTTTATCGACCCCATTAAAGAAGCAATCTTCCCTGTTATCTCTAAATCAATATCATTAACAAATCCATAGAGTAATCCAGCACGATATGCATCACCACAACCTGTCGGATCTGAAATTGATTCTGGTTTGACGCTTGGTACTTCAATTAACCCTTCTTTAGTATAAATATGTGAACCATCTCCGCCACAAGTTACAATCAATGCCTCGACTTTTTCTATTATTTCTTTTTCTGATAAACCTGTTTTCTCTTTCATCATTTGCCATTCATAATCATTAACTGTTACCCAGTTTGCCTGTTCAATAAAATGAATAAGCTCTTTCCCATTAAACATTGGTAGACCTTGGCCTGGGTCAAAAATAAAAGGAATGTTTTTGTCAGCAAACTGTTGTGCATGTTTCAGCATACCATCACGACCGTCAGGCGAAATAATGCCTAAACTACATGACTGAACATCGTCAATATTATTTTCATGGGAATGGTTCATCGCACCTGGGTGAAAAGCAGTAATTTGATTATCATCCATATCAGTTGTAATAAATGCTTGTGCGGTAAATGCATCTTCTATTACCTCTATATATTTTCGATTAATATTATGCTTATCCATCCAATAAGCATAAGAATCAAAATCCTTCCCAACGGTCGCCATAGGTAATGCAATTGAGGGATCTAATAAATTCAGGTTATAGGCGATATTACCGGCACACCCACCAAACTCACGGCGCATTTCAGGAACAAGAAAAGAAACATTTAGAATATGTACTTTGTCAGGAAGTATATGATTCTTAAATTGGTCTTGGAAAACCATGATATGATCATATGCCATAGAACCGCATATCAAAACACCCATAAAAAAACTCCTTTACGTCATCACGTATTAAATAATATTTTAAGAAGCCTTCACAAGCTTCAAGTTATCATTAACGCTCGATTTACTCAGCACTTCTTTTAAAAATTTTCCCGTATGTGATTTTGAAACTACGGCCAATTCTTCAGGTGTACCAACTGCAATAATCTCTCCGCCACCATCACCACCTTCCGGACCCAGATCAATAATCCAATCAGCTGTTTTAATTACATCAAGATTGTGTTCGATCACAATTACAGTATTACCGTGACTTTTTAATCGGTGAAGTATATTGAGCAACTGTTGAATATCATGAAAATGAAGACCTGTTGTTGGCTCGTCAAGAATATAAAGTGTTTTACCTGTGTCTCTTTTCGAAAGTTCTTTTGAAAGTTTTATTCTTTGTGCCTCACCACCAGAAAGAGTTGTCGCATTTTGTCCTAGTTTAATATAAGACAATCCAACGTCCATCAATGTCTGTAATTTTCGAGCTAGAACTGGAACAGCATCAAAAAATACTCTTGCTTCTTCCACACTCATTTCAAGTGTTTCGTAAATATTTTTACCCTTATAGCGAATATCCAATGTCTCACGATTATATCTTTTACCTTTACATGTATCGCAAGGAACGTAGATATCGGGCAAGAAGTGCATTTCGACTTTTATCAATCCATCGCCTTGGCATGCTTCGCATCGCCCGCCTTTGACATTAAAACTAAAACGCCCCATTTTATAAGCGCGGGATCGTGCCTCAGGAGTTGCGGCATATAATTCTCATATTGGTGTAAATAGACCGGTATATGTTGCAGGGTTTGATCTTGGTGTACGGCCAATTGGACTCTGATTAATATCAACAACTTTGTCAAAATGTTCCAAACCATTAATTGATTTATGTGCTGCGGGAGTTGTATTAGCACGGTTTATATCGCGTGCAACGATTTGATAGAGAGTGTCATTAATTAAAGTTGATTTTCCAGAACCAGATACACCGGTGATACAGGTCATTAAGCTA
>CAZJED010000068.1:0-2956 GCA_964544965.1 uncultured Enterobacteriaceae bacterium | reverse complement strand
CCTAGAACTGGACGAGACAAAGTAAAAGACGAGACGCTTATGGCAATGTATCGAAGCGTTGACAGACAAAACCAACATATTGTCAACCACAACTGGCAGAGTGCCGAAGCAGAGAAGTGGCTACAAGTCAATTTAAGGCATAGCTTTAACGAAGTAACATGACTTACAAAGTAGAATTTGAAGTAGATGGAGATTCTGTTACCTATACAGTTAAAGCACAAAATGTTTTGAACGCAGAAGAAGCGGCCAAGAAACAATTAGAGAAAGACAATAATGTCAAATTACAATGCGGGAACGGCTATCACGACAGAGGCAAAGCATATAGCAAAGACGCATCCATAAAGAAGTCGAGATTCGCATGGGCAGTCACACAAATAGAGAACATAAAAGAGGCATGATAAGATTATTAACCGCAATATCCTTGGCAGTTTTGTTAGGGTGTTCATATTATACATTTGTTACATTGGGGCAACTTATGTCGCATTTGGATGAGATAGAAAGAGTGGCAAGAATGGGCAACCCTTCACCATATCATATTGTTAGTGTCGAAAGAGATTAGAAAACATATCATGTCGAAAATTTTTTTAATTTTTTTATTATTTACATCTGGTTGTAGCCATACTTACTATCAACCCCCAACCGAATTAAAAAGTGAACCAACTGTTATTAACATAGATGACTACGCCTAAACCCATTAAGAAGAAACCTAATGTTTTATGTATTAGTTGCGATGCTGCATATCCTTTAAATGCAAAGAACATTACCGTGCATGAAACCATCCCTTTGCCTACCCAAAAAGGCAAACTTGTAAGATTTACTTGTAGTAAATGTAAAGGAGAAACAACTTCAATGATAATAGATGAAGAAGATATAAAGAATAGTGATTCACCTATGCTTCGTAATATAAGAGCTAAACAAGAGGATAGATTAAGTAAAGAGGGAACAAATAGAATTGTGAATGAAAAAGTAGTAAATAAAGGGAAAAAAGATAAATAAATATACTTCTTCTTTTCTCTCTCAAAATAAGAATCCCCAAATTTAAATAAATTATATTAAATATACCAAACTAAAACCAGTTTAAGTTCAAACCAGTTCAAACCAGTTCAGTATCCCCCTCACTAAAAAAATATGAAACATTTTGTATTATTACTGTATAATTTTTATAGATATATGGTTACTTTTTTATATGGAGTATTTGCTATTATATTATGCTTGTATGATATAACATTTACTCATTCATTGTTTTGGATTACTATGCTATTTTTGTCACTTATACAGTTCTTTGCGTATGCGAACGGGATGAAGGCGCAACTTGAAAGGCAATTCATAAAAGACTTTAATGAAACAGTAAAAAAATCACTTGAAGAACAACAACAAAAAGAATATAATCAATTTAGAAATAATTAAATGAAATCAGTTACTATTACAATAGGAGATTACGATTTAGAGATAATTGAACAAATTTTTGAGAAAGAAAGCGCATTTTCACCGCAAGACCCTCGCGATGAGCTTATGATTGAGCTTATGCGTCAAATCAAGGATAATCCCAAGGTAGATTTAGGTGATGATGAGGCCGCCGAATACGAAAAAGCGAAAACTCGCTTTAGTAAGAACCTTGGAGCAGATGGCAAACAAGTAGTGAACCGAGAGGGCCAATACCTGTCGCCCGAAGAAGTGGGACTCGCCTAATTACGAACGAAATTTACTGAAATAAGCGCGGCGGCTTTTTGCATTTTTTTTATGTTTTTTTATGTTTTAAGGGAATTATGAATGATTTTTAGCTAAATATCTTGACTTCTCAAATGTGAATGATATAATGGTAAATATGGATACCGACATAGATTTTGAGTTTTGGGACGCCCAAATTAAACATTTTGTTAGTATTTTTAAAAGTGATATTTCTTCTGAAGAAGATAAAGAAATGGCCGAAACCCATTTAAATGAAATAAAAGCTAGACTTAAAAGAGACATAAAAGATTTAAATAAATATATTAAAGAATTAGAGTCTGAATTGTGAACGAATTTAGTGTAAATATAAAATCAATGAAGAATAAACTATTGATGATAGTCGGTGTTCTGGCGATTGCCGGAACAAGTGCAAATGCGGGTTGGTTTGGTGCTGGTGTAAAGCCTGTTCCTTTCATCAAGGTTCCGTTGTTGAAGCTAGTTGTTCCGTGCCCCTCTGCAGTTGCAGGGCCGCGCGCGGGAACAGAGGCAGATGCAAAAATCTCCACGCAAGGTGCGAGTGCTGCGCTACCTTGGTTGCGAGGTTCCGTTAGATGGCCAAGTTTAACCCTCGGGACTCCCGAGAAAAATATTACGATTGGCCCAAAACATCGTGACCCTTCCAAAGCAGCCGCAAAGAAGAAAGCGGCCGCCGCGAAGAAGCCAAAAGGTAAGCGTAAGTGAGCTAAATAAGCCCGCTTAACTCATAACAACTAAATCCTCCTGCAATGGGAGGATTTTTTTATTTTTTTTATTGACTTTTAAAACTTGCGGTGCTATACTGGTCTAATGCTTACAGACAAAGTTGCCAAATTCTTCAGCTCAATACGCGACAAAGAAATATCTAATTACAATAATTATTGGTCGCAGTTGCAGCCGCGCTTTATAGATGAGGCTTTTAAGCGATATGTGTTTGCTTTTTTATCTGTTCATACTACATGGGAGAATAATTGCAAAGCATACAATATGTTAAAAGACTTTAATAAGTGGAAAGATAATGAAGCCTTATTGCACAAGAAATTAGTGCAGTCAAGAGTGGGGATGCAAAATAACAGAACAAAATATTTAAATAAATTTATTAAAGATTTCTGGTCTGACCAAGCAAAGTTTGTTGTAAAGGAAGATGAGGAGTCTTGGACAGAGTGGCGTGATAGATTAGTCAAATCAATATTAGGTTTAGGCAAAGCAAAAGTTTCGTTTGCATTAGAGATGATGTATCCAGTAGATGCTC
>CAZJED010000067.1:0-2982 GCA_964544965.1 uncultured Enterobacteriaceae bacterium | reverse complement strand
GACAGTTCGATTCTGTCCCTGGCCACCATCTAGTAAGGCTTTCAGCGCATCGTTTATTTTCAGTATCATGAAGTGTGACGTAGATGTGTCATAAAGAGTACAATCTTTTAAACACCTGATTACTAAATCTTTAAATAGGGTTACTCATGGCAGAAAAACAAAGTATTTATAATTATAAAAAAGGTTTCCTTAGAATATGGATATTACTGTCTGTTATTTGGATGGTATTTCAGAGCATTCCTCTTACTGCTAGCACTATCTGCCCCCTATTAATAAAATCAGACGAAGCAAAAGAAAATTTTCCTGATGGCTGGGAAACAATCAAACCTTATTTGCGTACTGTCAAACAACCAGAGTAATTTCTATATTCTTGTTTGTGAAGCAAGACAAAAATAACTTTTGATTTAACCAATTATTATAACGTCTGCCGATTTTAACACTAATTTGTACTAAAAATTCACAAATCGTGAAAATTTTTTTCTACTCACTTTATTAAACTTTAAAATTCCTTTTAGAAAAAATTAATGCTCTAGGTAATTCATTTCACGCAGTTACAGCGTTTTGATTTAATGACTTATGAAAGCGTTTCATTTCACGTCTTCGTTTATAGAGGATAAATTCAGTATAGCCGTTTGGTTGTTTCCGACCATCGAACAGTAAATCAATTGCTGCTTGAAAAGGAATACTAGCTGAAAAATTATTTGCCATAGGTTCATAATTCTCATCATCCCGATTTTGACGATCAACTATAACGGCCATTCTTTCCATTACTGAATAAACTTCCTCTTCGGTTACAATATTGTGATTTAACCAGTTAACAATATGTTGACTCGATATTCTCAAAGTCGCACAGTCTTCCATTAATGCAATGTCATTAATATCAGGCACCTTGGAGCATCCAACACCTTGACCTACCCATCGTGAAACATAGCCAAGAATACCTTGTGCGTTATTTTCAAGCTCAAGGCGAATATCTAACGCGGTCAATTCTTTACCTGGCTCGATCAATGGAATAGCTAAAATATCATCAACGGGCACATCTTGTGCTTTTACTAATGCATCTTGACGACTTTTTATGTTTAACCGATGATAGTGGATTGCATGCAGAGTCGCTGCGATAGGTGAGGGAACCCATGATGTACTCGCACCAGCTTTGAGATGTTGAATCTTGATTTTCATCATCGAGTTCATCTCATTTGGCATTGCCCACATTCCTTTACCAATTTGCGCGCGACCTTTAAGGCCACATCGTAGACCTATTTTTACATTTGAGTTTTCATAAGCTAATAACCACTTTGCTTTTTTCAATTCTTCTTTAGGTATGATAGCTCCTGCCTCCATGTTGGTATGGATATCATCACCTGTTCTGTCGAGAAAACCCGTGTTGATAAAGAAAAGTCGTTCTTTTACAGCATAAATACATGCTTTCAGATTAACAGATGTGCGACGTTCTTCATCCATAATTCCCATTTTTAAAGTGTTTCGCGGCAAATCTAATTCATCTTCAGTACGTTCAAATAATTCATTAGCAAGCGCAACTTCTTTTGGTCCATGCATCTTTGGTTTAACGATATAGATTGATCCGGTTCTGCTATTGCGATATTTACTATTACCAGAAAGGTCATGTTTTGCAGATAAAACTGTAACCATAAGATCCAAAATTGTTTCTGGAATAGGTTGACCATTTATGAGGACTGCATCAGTTTCGAGATGCATACCTGCATTACGTACTAACATTAAACTACGACCATGCATATTAATTTTTTCTTGATTAATGCCAATATAATGACGATCTGGTTTGAGCGATCGTTTGATTATTTCATCTTCTTTTATTACTGTCTCAACAAGGGTTCCTTTCATTAATCCCAGCCAGTTTTTATATACTTTTAACTTATCTTCGACATCAACCGAAGCAACAGAATCTTCACAATCCATAATCGCTGTAATTGCCGATTCAATATGTATATCATAGATGTTGGCGTGATCGCTGTGACCAATGTAATAGCCTTTACCGAAACGGATTTCGGCATGGAGACCATGATGACAAAGTAATACGGTGTCTGGACAATCTGCTTTACCTGTGTAACCGATAAATTGTTGCGGTTTTAATAAAGTAGTTTCAGAACCATCGCCCATACGAACGACTAACTCGTTATTTCTTACAAAATATTGGGTTATATGTTTATGTGTATCACGCTCGAGAGCAAAGTGCCTATCAAGAAAATTTCGTGAACGTGTAATGACTCTATCACCACGAATCGGATTATATTTTTTTATTTTTTTGCAACCGTTGGCTTCTGTTATGGTATTAGTTGAGTACATGGCGTCATAGAGACTTCCCCAACGGGCGTTTGCAGCGTTTAGAGCATAACGAGCATTATCTAGCGGGACAACCAGTTGCGGTCCCGCAACATATGAAATCTCTGTATCAATATTTTCAGTTTTAATTTCAAAGTCATCTGGTTCTTCAACAAGGTAGCCTATAGATTTCAAAAAATTTTTATAGGCAATAGGGTCATGTTTACGTATGCGATTTTCGATATGCCAAGCATCAATTTTTTCTTGTAGCTCATTACGTTCTTTTAATAATTCTTTATTTATTGGAACGAATTCACTGACAATTTTTTCAAAAGAGTTCCAAAAAGAATCGCTATCAATATTGGTTTTAGGTACGACTTCGTTTTTGACAAAATCAAACAGATCAATGTTGATATCAAGTTTACCCAACTTGATGTATTGGTTTTTAACGTAATACATGTGCTTCACACCTTGATGTATTGAGAAAAGGGGCGAAAGTATAGTGCAGAAAAAATTAGAGTCAAGAAATTAATAAAATTAATTTAGATATTGTTGCGTAACGCAACATCTACCTGATCTAGATCAAATTTTTGGAGATAAATTGCTTATAAATTTAATGCGGCTTTTTCATTTTCATACCCCAAATTCTACCCCCACCGCTGTGTGGACGGAATATATATAAGC
>CAZJED010000066.1:0-3028 GCA_964544965.1 uncultured Enterobacteriaceae bacterium | reverse complement strand
AGTAAGACAAATCGAAAATGCGGCGATAAAAAAACTTAAAAAATCAATAAAAAATTAATTATTTTTTATATTTAGTTTACCTGCCAACTATTCACGATCATTGGAATGTAGTGATCAACAAGTAAAAATGCAAATAGAAGCATTAAATAAACGATAGAATAAGAAAATGTTTGCATTGCTAATTGATCTTCGTGGTTAAAATACATAAGTATTGTGTAATATAAAAAACCCGTGCCAAGCAATATTGCGCCCACTAAATAAAATATCCCAGACATACCAACTAAGTAAGGTAACAAAGTCACAATAAATAATAAAATCGTATATAACAATATGTGTAATCGGGTAAATGCTGTTCCGTGAGTTACGGGTAACATCGGAATATCTGCAGCAGCATAATCGTCACGACGATAAATTGCTAAAGCCCAAAAATGTGGTGGCGTCCAAACGAATATAATTAAAAATAATAATAATGCGTTTGGATCTAATGTGCCTGTTACAGCTGTCCAACCTAAAACGGGTGGCGCCGCTCCTGCTGCCCCGCCTATTACGATATTTTGTGGCGTAGCACGTTTTAAAAACATCGAATAAATAAAACCATACCCGATTAATGATAATGCTGTTAATCCCGCGGTAAGTGGATTTACCAAAAACGCCAAAATCCCCATTGAAATTGTCCCAAGAAACCAAGCAAAAATAATAGCGTTAACAATACTCACTTTGCCTTCTGGCAGGGGTCTTTTCTTAGTTCTCGCCATAATTGAATCAATGCGGTGATCAATAACATGGTTAATTGCTGCTGCAGAAGAAGCTGCTAGACCAATACCGAGAGTCCCATATAACAAAACATCCCATGGAACCATACCAGGCGTCGCTAAAAACATACCGACAATGGCAGTAAAAACAATCAAGGACACTACTTTAGGCTTACAAAGAGCTAAATAATCGTGCCAGACAACATCTGTTGTATCTGTTATTGATCGATTATTCATAAAAAAACCTCGTGTTTACAATAAATTAATTTTTATCGCTTACACAATGATGTAATAGAGTTACTAAGGATAACAATAATAGGGCAGCTACTCCATTATGAGCGACAGCAATTGATAGCGGTAAATTAAATTTTATATTCGCAATTCCTAGTAATACTTGAGTTACAAGTAATACTATTACGCTAATTCCTGTTATTTTTAAATATCTATGATTACTTAGAATATTACGCAAACCAACATAAACAATAATAATTCCTGTGATAATAGCTCCTATGCGATGTGTCATATGAATTGCTGTTCTTGCTGCGCTATCTAAGGTGCCGCCTTCATAGTCAACATCTAACTCTCGCCACAAAATAAAACCTTCAAAAAAATTCATTTTTGGCCACCATTTTCCTTGGCATGTCGGAAAATCCGGGCATGCAAGCGCCGCATAATTTGAACTCGTCCATCCGCCTAAGGAGATCTGACAAAATAAAACGACTAACGCCATTACTACCAAGGCAAGTAATTTCTTGTTACCTTCACTAACAAAAACACCACTCATTGATTGTTCCCTTAACAGTTTCCAATAAAGTAAACTCAAAATAGTTAATCCGCCAAGAAGATGTAACATAACAATGATAGGTTTAAGTAATAATGTCACTGTCCACATCCCTAGTATTCCTTGAAAAATAACTAGTGCTAATAAAATACTTGAAAATAAGCGAACATTTGTAAATTCTTTTTTAGTCCATGCCAAAAAAGTTAACACTAATATTAAAAAACCTAATGTGCTAGCAAGATAACGATGCAACATTTCTTTCCATGCCTTATCTTTTTCAAATGGTCTTTCGGGATATAATTCGCTCATCTCTTCAATTTGATTATTACTGCCTTCAGGAACAATTAATTTTCCATAACAACCTGGCCAATCAGGACAACCCAAACCAGCATCTGACAATCTAACGTATGCGCCTAAAATAATGACTGCAAGCGTCAACACACATCCTAATCTCAAAATAGTCAGCAATAAATTATTCGCGTTCATTTTTATTATTTTTGTATTAGCCAATATGGGATGACCTTAATAGCTTTTTTAGATCTTTTAAAATGCCTTTTGGGTTTATATTAGATGGATAACTCATCATAAGATTGCCTAATGGATCTGAAATATATATTCGCTCGGATTTTAGTGGCTCATTAAAATTTTTAAAACGAAATTTATCTAACAACATATCTGTATCAATAATATTGGTATTAATAATTTGCTGCCCTTTAAAATTAATAAATAATGAAGATAATTCATCAACATTATGATTTGTTAAAAACAAAACTTTTTGTACGCGCAACGAATGTTTGCCTACACCCATATGAATCTGTCTCATACGATAAACATTTTGCATACAAATATCATCACATGACTCTGCAACATATATCATGCTCCATTTACCATGTAACGTATCATTCCGCTCCATATTTAATGGGTCAATTAATGATAAATCCTCTAATTGGATGGGGGGAGTTATAATTTCGCCGTAGTTTGATGTCCCACGTGATTCCAAAAAGTTAGTATGATTAAATACATACCAAGATAAAGTTGAAGGGGTAATAAAAACCAATACAATAACAATAATTATTATTTTATTTTTCTTATTTGAGTTTTCTTCATCCATTTTTCTTAACCTTCTTTTTAATATTCATCACAAAATAAATAATAAATAGCGTCAATGCAAAAGCAAACCATTGGTAAGCATAGCCTATATGTACATTCTCGCCAGAATTGCGTGGTTTCCAGTTTCTGATATACCCATATTCTGATCCGGAAGATAATCTGATCAGATAAGGAAATAACTTAATTTTCGTTACGGCAGAGATTTCAGTTATGTCTATTTTTTGGAATCTAGTAACATTAGTATTTAACTTCTCGGCTTGATTTTCCATTAATAATACGCCCGTCCTTGGTTCTTTCTTAAAGACACCTTGTATAGTGACTTCTCCTTCTGTCAAAATTAAGTTAGGACTTTTATTACGGTCCCCTCCGATCGGGATCCAGCCAC
>CAZJED010000065.1:0-3046 GCA_964544965.1 uncultured Enterobacteriaceae bacterium | reverse complement strand
TTCTTCCGAAACTAAATCTTGAACTAATGCGTGAAAAAAAATCAACAGGTGTTCTAAGAAATGCTTTTCTCATTGCATCGCCATTTACAGCATAATAATCATTACGTTTATTATTTTCAGAGTAGCGAACAGCTCTTATAGCTTTTGTTTGGTTAATAAACTCAGCGGCAAGAATTGGTCCTTCAGCAACTTTTATGCCGTTTTTATATTGCTCTTCGTAAAGAATAGTAAACTTGTCGCCCTTACGGATATCCAATACAAAATCAATATCCCATCCAAAAATTGCAACAAGTTGCATAATTAAATTGTCAGAAAGACCAGCCTTTTGGCCTGAAAGGAATAGCGAATTATTTATAATTCCATTTGCGTTTTTAACAATACTGTCCAATTCTATATTTATGTTTTCAGCAATAAATGTATTATCTTTTTTCGAAACTTTTAAAACCTTCGTTAAATCCATTTCATACTTTAGTGCTAGTAGACGATTATCTATGATATGAAATTCTAATTTATCTCCCGGCACTAGCGTTTTTAATATTGAAGTTTCTTTGCCAAGGGACATTATTTGAAAAAGTGAGTTAGAACTCAAGCCAAGCCTCGAAAAAATTAATGCGAGACTATCACCTGGTTTTACGACGACGGATTGCCAGGAGATTTTAGAATTAATTTTTGGTTCTCTTCCAAATTTTTTATCATTTAATTTAGAAATATTCGTGGTAGTCAGATTCTTAGGATTTATTAAAACTAATTTGACCGGATCTGGTTCTCTTGTAAATGAACCCGATTCAATATTCGTGATTGGCTGAACTGATATTACCGCAGAGGGCAATTCTTTCTTAGCCACATTCGGAGTCGATAGAAAATAATAGCCTGATATTAATAGGGAGACACAACATAAAGTCCAAAAAAAGAACGAGTGAACAGGGTGATACCTATCCAATCGGACTTCATGTCTACAGTTATTCTTTAAATATATTCTGTAAGTCACGGTTTATCCTATATAAAACGCGCTACCATAACCTTTGAAATCATGATCGTCAATAAATGAATTGCGCACTGCGTATCGTTTTTTGACTGTGATAAGCTACCTTTATCTAACTCAATTAACTGGAAAAATATGACATCCACGAAAAAGGCCATAGAGCTAATCTCCAGAGGGACAGACGAAGTCTTAATTGAAGAAGAATTAAAAAAGAAACTAGACTCAGGCAAGAAACTAAATATAAAAGCAGGGTTTGATCCAACAGCGCCAGATTTACATCTAGGCCACACTGTTTTGATAAATAAATTGCGTCAATTTCAGATGCTTGACCATCAAATTATTTTTTTGATTGGTGATTTTACAGGAATGATCGGTGACCCATCTGGAAAGAGTACAACACGGCCCTCGCTTAGCATTGAAGAGGTAAAGGAAAATGCAAAAACGTATCAGGAACAGATTTTTAAAATACTCGATCCCGATTTAACCAAAGTAGTATTTAATTCATCGTGGATGGATAAAATGAATGCAGCAGAATTGATTAGATTGGCTTCACACCACACTGTTGCACGTATGCTCGAGAGAGATGATTTTGATAAAAGACACAAATCAAACCAACCTATTTCAATACATGAATTTCTTTATCCTCTAATACAAGGATATGATTCAGTTGCGTTAGATGCTGATGTTGAACTTGGTGGAACAGACCAAAAATTCAATTTACTGGTCGGGCGCCAATTACAGGAGGCGCACGGAAAGTCACCACAGGTGGTTGTTACAATGCCAATACTCGAAGGATTAGATGGTAGTCAGAAGATGTCAAAATCTTTAGGTAATTATATTGGGATTGATGAATCTGCAAAGGAAATGTTTGGAAAGATTATGTCAATATCCGACACTTTAATGTGGCGCTACTTTGAATTATTGAGTTTTAAGAATCTTGATGAAATTGATCAATATAAAAAACAAATCGAGAAAGGAGCAAATCCTAGGGACATAAAATTTGAACTGGCGGAAGAAATTATTGCTCGTTTTCATGATTCTAAATCAGCAAAGGATGCAAAAAATGATTTTGTTAAACGTTTTAGTGATAATGCAATTCCCGATGTTATTGATGAGATGGAAGTCAGGGTTAGTAGAGAAGGGATAGTTTTTGCGAATCTATTAAAGGAAGTAAAGTTAGTTAGCAGCACATCAGATGCATATCGCATGATTAAGCAAGCCGCAGTAAAGATTGATGGGGAACGAGTTGACGATGGGAAACAAGTATTAAAAGATGGTTTTTCTGCGGTTATTCAGGTTGGTAAACGAAAATTTGCAAGAGTAAAAATTAGTTGTTTAGAAAATTAAAAGTAAGAATTTCAGGCGTAGATTTATTTATCTATTATTAACTAAAAAGCAGCAAAAAATCACCGCGTAATATTTTTAGAATATTCTTTTGGATCAATATGTTATGTGTGTCAGAAAATACAATAATGATGTGTTGACCATAATTAGCTAGCCTGTATAATCACGCCTCCCGGTTAGGGGTATCTAACCTTTCGTTCTTTAACAATTTCTGATCAAGTAATTTGTGTGGGCGCTTACGTTGATGGGTTGTATCACCATAAGTTTTCGGTGGAAGCTTTATTAATGTAACGTCTAAACACGTCAATTAATACAGTGACTATCGAGCCAAAGATTTGCTGCCATAAGCAGCTAACATGATTGAACTGAAGAGTTTGATCCTGGCTCAGATTGAACGCTGGCGGCATGCCTAACACATGCAAGTCGAACGGTAACAGGCGAAAGCTTGCTTTTGCGCTGACGAGTGGCGGACGGGTGAGTAATGCTTAGGAATCTGCCCAGTAGCGGGGGACAACAATCGGAAACGGTTGCTAATACCGCATACGCCCTACGGGGGAAAGCAGGGGATCTTCGGACCTTGCACTATTGGATGAGCCTAAGTCAGATTAGTTTGTTGGTGGGGTAATGGCCTACCAAGGCGACGATCTGTAGCTGGTCTGAGAGGACGATCAGCCACACTGGAACTGAGACACGGTCCAGACTCCTACGGGAGGCAGCAGT
>CAZJED010000064.1:0-3175 GCA_964544965.1 uncultured Enterobacteriaceae bacterium | reverse complement strand
TAAATGTTTGATTTAATATTGAATCAACAGCTTCATTTAGCCATTTTTCTCCATTATAAGCTGACATTACAACTGAAATAATTGGAGCACTCATATCTATTTAGTATGTGAAATCACTCCCTACTTAAATATTTTCGATCTTGAATTCAAGTTAAAGTATTAGCAAATATACCTATTGTAGAGATATGTTTTCATTGTGTTAGTTTGTTAGCGTGGTTTTTCGTTTAGCCGGAATCTCACCAAGATATTATAAATAAAAATTATGCGTTAAACTGGTTTCACAATTTGAGTTTTATATTAACCGATTTTAGTATTAGGGCCTAAGTAACAATATTGCAATATTAATCATTATACTCCTGGATTAATAATAATGAAAATCAAGATCATCTATAATAATTTCTTATTATGCCTAATCAATTTTTTCCCCTTGTATAGCCCTGAAATATCGTCGATATCTTCTTTTATCAACAATACGATCATAGTTAGAGTAATACAAATAGATAGGCTTAAAGAACCCTCAAAGTCATGATTGGTCTAACACTAAAAGAACAATTGTAGGAGTATTTGAGTGCAAACTATTATTCTTGCGGCTGGTAGCATTGATTATAAAAACATTGCTCAGGGTTTAACGTCTTCTCCATTGCTTTCGGTTGTAAATGGTCGGCCCATTATTTCTTGGGTTTTATCAAATATACTAATGCAAACGAAGGGTTTTCTTACCATTGTGATTAATGAATTTGATAATGAAATGCTTGATTTTTGTCACAAGCGTTACGTAAATCATACAAGAATCAATATATGCAGGGCTGAAAATTCTTCAACAATTCTTCATTCTCTTATGTGTGGTATTGAATCACTGCCGGAAGAATATGGTCCGGTTCTTATAAATCTAGGTGATACGTTTTTACGTAATGCAACAATTATCAATCAAGATTTGGTTTATGTAGCGGATTTTTCATTTGACTCAAAAATTTGGTGCGTAGTATCGATTACACAAGAACTTGAAATTGTGCAATATCATAATAAGAAAGGTGGTTTCTATTCGCCAGAGTATAAGGCAATCGTAGGTCTCTATGAACTCTCCAATTTAAATTTATTAAAAGAATGCCTAAAGGTATCGATCGATGAAGGAATGATAGAAATTAGTGATGTACTGGAGATATATCATCGGACACAACCAATTGTTGCGCGTATAGTTTCCCAGGATGACTGGATTGATTTTGGGCACCTTGAAGGATTAGCAAAAGCGCGCAACACGCTTATTGAATCTCGATCTTTTAATAATCTGACCATTCACCCGATATTGCCTGAGATTACTAAAAATAGTCAAAACAATAATAAAATTAGGCAAGAAATTTATTGGTACGAAAATTTGCCGATTTCACTGCAATCTATTGCTCCACGAGTTTTATCTTCCAATGTAAGCGATGAATTAGGTATGTTGAAAATGGAGTATTATGGATATGGAACTTTAGCCGAAAAATTTATTTATTTTGACTTGTCCGATAGTTTTTGGGAAAATGTATTATCAAGTTTGTTTAAGGTTATCGCATTATTCAAGAAGAATACCAGTGATGTACCCGAAAAATCAGTCAGTTTGTACAATATATACCAAGAAAAAACCTTCCTACGACTAGATCATCTTTGTAGCAAAGACGAATTATGGACTCGCATTATTAATTTTGATGAAATTTATGTCAATGGTCATCTATTAATGGGGGTTCCAAAACTGAAAGCATTTATTGAAAATATAATTTCAGAGTTAATTCAATCACCTGAACTATCGATCGTTCACGGTGATTTATGTTTTGGTAACATTCTGTATGACATTGCAACAGGGGTCATAAAACTTATTGACCCAAGAGGTGAGTTTGGGGGTAATATGCCATGCATTTACGGTGATTCTCGATATGACGTTGCCAAATTGCGCCACAGTTTCTGTGGTAATTATGATTGCATTCTCGAGGGGGACTTTGACGTAACATACGAGGGAAATGGAACTTTTAGATTCTCAACACATAAAGCCCGACAGAAACAGCGTGATGAATCATTTGATAAATTAGTAAGTAATTTTGGATATAATCTTTTTGAAATCCAATTTATAGAGGCACTTTTATTTTTGTCAATGCTACCACTACATCGGGATAGTTTAGAAAAACAGTTCTCACTGTTTCTAACAGGTCTACAAAAGCTCAATGAGTGTTTTGAGAAAGTTAATGGTTGATGTAGATATGAATATTGTTATTCCAATGGCCGGGAAAGGCTCTAGATTTATTGAGCAAGGCTACCGTGAGCCTAAACCATTAATTGAATTTAATGGGCAGACAATGATTGAGCATGTATTGTCCGGTCTGATGATACCAGGTGCCAATTTTATCCTGATTATTCAAAGTGCTTTTGAGCTTTCGTTTAAACAAAAGCTAGATAATATTAAAAATCACTTCCCGGTGTTGTTTACTTCTGTAGACCGTTTTACTCAAGGAGCAGCGTGCACAGTGTTATCTGCACACAAGATTATAAATGACGAAAAGCCATTATTAGTAGCAGATTCAGATAATATTTTTCGTGCTTCAGATATTAAAGATTTTCTAGAGGAAGCAGAAAATCGTAAACTTGACGCATCGCTACTTACGATCGATTCGATCATACCTGCATTTTCTTATGCACGTTTAGGTGCTCATGGTTACGTGTCGGAAACAAAAGAAAAAGAAGTTATCTCAAACCATGCAATCACAGGGGCATATTATTTTTCAAAAGGCGCCAATTTTGTTGACGCAACAATTGAGACGATAATTTACGGGGATAAACAGAAAGGTGAGTACTACATGTCGAATGTAATAAATACTCTGATTAAGCAACAAAAAACGGTCGGTATATTCGATATTCCAATAGAACATTATCATTGTGTCGGTACACCAGAGCAATTAGAAAAATATTTGAGGACATGAAAAAAATTGCGTTTTGTTTATATGGACAACCTAGGGAATATCTAAAAGGTTACCATACCAATAGAATATTAAAAGAAAGATATCCCGAAATTGGTGTGGATTATTACTACCACACTTGGATTAAAGACAATTTGGCAGGAGATCAATACTACGAGGCATCCGAATGGAGGAATATTAGTAGTGATGAACTTAAAATTGGACAGGACACTATAAAAAAAATTAACGAA
>CAZJED010000063.1:0-3190 GCA_964544965.1 uncultured Enterobacteriaceae bacterium | reverse complement strand
AAAAAGCTCGCAAATGAAATACTCACGCCAAATATTAATGAAGACGTAATACTTAGCAGAAACCCGCCGCCAGACAGCGCTGCCAATAAGATTGGTTTTTGATTTCTGAAAAAGACGTGTATTTTCTTAAAAATTCTATTGTATCTCTCACCTAAAGCTCTAAAATCTCTCGTATTATCTAATCGATTTTGTGATATTGGGATATATACGATATGAAGGGCATAAAATTAAGAAAACAAACAGGCTTTACTTTAATTGAACTGATGTTCGTGGTTGTAATTATTGGTGTCCTGTTAGTTATAGGCATACCATCTTATAAAATTCTAAGAAATAATAATTGTCTGGTAACAAATACAAACAGATTAGTTGCTTCACTTCAGTTTGCCAGGAGCGAGGCTGCAAAAAGAAACTCCGACGTTTCTGTACAACCTATTGCATTTGTTGGAACACCCGCTGCATGGCGGAATGGTTTTGAAATTGTGACAGATGAAAAAGATTTTGATGGGGATGGCGTCTGTAATGCTCTTACAATTGAAGATGTCAATGGTAGTGATACCGATGACTGTACGCCGGATGCAGTCATGAAGATAATCGAACTTGGATGCGGCGATGAAGATGCAGATAAAGGCCTTCAAATTAACAACTTAAGTTCTGGTGGTACTGAGGATACAGGCAAGTTTACTTATCGTTCTAGCGGTAGATTGACGACTTTATCGCAAAACAGACAGTTTGGAATTTGTATGGCTAATCACACAGGTATTGAGAGAGGAAGAGTAGTCGAAGTTTCCAATATTGGACGACCGTCTACTAATAGAGCGGATATAGGAAATTGCCCAATGCAAGCCCCTGACTTCGCTGCGGTTGTGCCATAAATTTATTCAGAGATTGTTTTGATGAAAATAAAAAATAAACAACACATAACTTCAGATGGGTTTACGCTTATCGAAGTTTTGGTGGCGCTGCTCATTGTTGCGCTCGGCATGTTAGGTAATGCAATGCTGCAATTACAAGGAATGAAAAATAGTAATGATGCTTATATACGAAGTCAGATTGGTATTATTGCTTTTGAAATCGCAGATAAGATCCGCGCAAATCGTGAATGTCAGGATAAGTATGTCGACGCCTCTGAATTTTTTGGTAAAACCTATACGATCGGGGAAGAAACGTCGCCTGGGGCATGCGTCTATACCAGTGCTTTAGGAAATGCCGGTATGCCTAATGAAAGGGCATGCATTGCATCGATGTTAGAAAATACGTTACCGGCTGGTACACAAGTTACGATTTCATCCAGTTCTATTAGACCATCAAGTTCCAGTAGAGATATCAAGCTATTTTTGTTGAATGTCAAATGGACAGACCGCGATGGTGAACTACATGATATAGATTATACTTTCGATCCCGGGGCATGCGTTAATGCGAGCGCTTGTAACTGTGCTTAAAATAATTACAAATTTTATATAAAAAAATAATTATGCGTTTACTAGTAAAATCATCTCAGCAAAAACAAAGCGGTTTAACATTGCTTGAGTTATTAATCGCAATGGCGATAGGCACCTTATTAATTTTGGGGGCAACAAGCATGTTTATCGCCAATAAACGTGTTTATAAAGAGGTAGATTTTCAAGGCAGGTTGGCAGAAAACGCACGTTTTGGTATGGAAATGATGATACGTGATTTGCGAATGACAGGTTTTATAGGTTGTGCTGTCCAGCAGGATGTTGTTAATAATCTGGCTATTTTAGATTCAGGCGGAGAACAAGACCCACAACATTTGTTAAGTTATGTTACAAAAAATACCAGCCAATGCTCAACGGGTTTTAGTACGACTGGCTGCGTTCAGGCTAATGCAATTGAAGGCAGAGATGCCGGTACTCCTGAATGGCTGCCATCGCAGAGCACCGATCCAACCGATACGGGTCTTACCCTAGATGCTAATAGCGATGCTTTTACAGTACGTTTTATGGAAGATACTAATACAAATCTTTGCACCAATATGACTAGCACATCTTCTGATCTAATAGCAAATAATCAATCAGATACAATCTCAATCCCGTCCGGTTTGTTTATCTCAGGCGGTATTTTTGCAGCAGCTGATTGCGAGGCAACAAATATTTTTCAAATAACTGCTAATGCTGCCGGAACTGGTGGGGGAGTAGGTCCGTTTGAGTTACTGCATGGGACAGGCAGCGGAGGAAATCCAGGCAATGCTGTTGCTACTTTAAGTAAAATTTATAACGCTGGGACTTCAACTAATTGCGCAGCATCGCCGGTCGATATTTTTATTTTTCGCGCGCGTCGTTATTTTGTAGGAAGCGAAGCGAGTATCCAAGATGGTCGCCCGGCGCTTTATCGGCAAACCTTCGAAATTGATGCAAGCAATCTCGGTAGCGGCGGTCTTCCGGAAGTATTTTCAGAAAGACTTATCGATGGTGTTGAGAATATGCAGGTTCTCTACGGCGAAGATACTAGCGGTGATCGTGTACCGAATGCTTACAGAACAGCTACAAATGTCGATAATTGGTCGAACGTCGTTAGCGTAAAACTAGCTGTGTTGTTTGCAACTGTTGAACAGGATTTTGCAGCGCCAGCGGACACAAAGAGCGACTATCAATTACTGGATTCAGCTCCATTTGACCCAACCCCTGCTGCAAATGATAGCCGACGTCGTAAAATCATTGAAGCGACTGTCTCTTTGAGGAATCGGCAACTATCGCTATAAAAATGTGACCGACTTCACGTTTTGTGATAAAGTGTGACGCATATCACATAATTTACTATTTTATAATCATTGAAAAATTATAATTTAATTATAATAAATTCAATTACTTGAATTATTAGTGTGTGCTATTTCAATATAATTTAGGTAAAAAGAAAGCATTAGAAATGTTATAAAGCTCTGCTACATTTTGATAGGTGTTGATTAAAGATGTGTAAAATAGATAATTGTAAACAGTCAGTGAAAATGCCTGAATCTCAGGCAGGTGCTGTGCTGTTCACAGCGCTTGTTTTGATGGTATTGATGACGTTGCTTGCTGTGACAATGATGGGCAATACTGCTATCGATGAAAAAATGGCACAGAATTCACAGGAACAAAATCGTGCATTCCAGGCTGCTGAAACTGGTATAGAGATGGCGTTAGCCAATAATTCTACGTTAAGTACATCGAACGGTTTTGATGCCTCAGGCAAT
>CAZJED010000062.1:0-3255 GCA_964544965.1 uncultured Enterobacteriaceae bacterium | reverse complement strand
TTTTGTATTTGGTTTTGTTCATATTTTTATTATGTTAATTGGTTATTACTCTGGTTGGAGCATTAATAGGTTTTTGAAATTAGCTTCTAACGGATATATTGCTGGTGTATTTGGAGCTGCACTTGCACATATTTTTGCAGATTTAATCGCTAGTTATATTGACCCACATGTTAGATCAATGGTTCTTGGTATTGTTGTGGGTGGAATTATCCCTCTCTTATTTGTACCACTATTAGAACGTTTTGTTGTTAAGAGCAAAAATCATATTGCAGTAGGAGATCACGAAGACATAGAAAAAGACCTTAAATCCCATTAATACAGTGTTTTAAATAAAAAGAAGTTTTGAATAAAATTATAAGGTATTTTGTTGAGAGTAAAGTGGTGTTTTAGGGCAAACACTACTAATAACTTCGTCTCTAATTTCGCATACTTGCTGTTCACATTTACCGCATTGATTAATGCAGCCAAGTTTATTACGGAGACTTTCAGTTGTATTGGCACCTTCTTTAACAGCAACACGAAGTTGTTTATCTGTTATTGCCCTACAAACACAAACATACATTTATTTCACCTATCTTAATCAAGTACTTACGTTATATAGTTAAACGCAAATAATAATTATTGTCAATTGCATTCAGCTTGTAAATGCTAATAATAATAATTACTATTAAAAATCCTATATATTTTAATAACTTATATGTTTTGGAGTAATAAAATAAGTTACACTCAACAGTATATTAAGATGTAAAAGTTTTTTGATATAAGGTTTCGTGGCATTTGGACTGGGAGAGTTGCAATGAAGGGCGATACAAAGTCAATTGAATTTTTAAATGGTGTATTAAGAAATGAGCTAACAGCAATTAATCAGTATTTTTTGCATGCCAGAATTTATAAAAATCAAGGACTTAGCAAACTTAACGAACTTGAATACAAAGAATCAGTTGATGAGATGAAACATGCCGATAATTTGATCGAACGTATTTTATTTCTTGAAGGATTACCAAATTTACAGGATATCGGGAAGCTTATGATTGGTGAAGATGTTCCCGAAATGATTAAAAATGATCTTTTACTAGAACAGAATGCTCGAACTTATTTGCTCGAAGGTATCGCGTATTGTGAATCAAATAGTGATTTTGTCACCCGCGAATTATTTGACAAAATTCTTGAAGATGAGGAAGAGCATATTGATTGGTTAGAAACACAACTTGATTTGATAGATAAAGTTGGTTTGCAAAATTATTCGCAATCAATGATATAAATTAACCCAAAGGCTATTTAATTTTAGTAGATCAAAATTAACTAATCTTAATAAACAGGGAGATTAATTAAAAGGGAATTCAATTTGCCAACGAAAAGTATTATCTGCACTGTCTTTCGTTAATCCAAACATCCACACTAAATGTGATTCTATTTCAATATTTCCAATTTTAAATTCGTTATAAATCGCAGGACCGATAATATGTTCTTGATTTTCCATTGGCGAGAAATCTTTTATTTCTCCCATTGCTCCATACGCTTCAAAACCTATAGCGAAATCTTCTGTAACGATTAATTTGCTACGCCAAATATATTCTAACTCTGTGCTCTCATCAGCCTCGCTTCCAAATTGTTGTTCAAAATTTAAATTGGCTGTGTGCTGGTAATTCTCTGATGTTTTTTCAAAGAGCAGGCGCATTTCAAAAACTTTTGGCTTATCATTTTCATCATCAAATTCTAATTCAAAATGAACGCCAGGATCTAACCAATATTTTCCTTGTTCGATAAATTGCAGTGTATTTTCCCAGCCTAAAATATTATATTTTAATGATTCTTGAGAGGGTTTAATTAGGCTCGCTGTAACAGATGTTGCCCACCAATCAGTAACACCATATTCATATTCAAGTTCATGATACTGGAATCCATCTTTAGTATTATTATTATCGATTGTGGTATTGCCCAAGATTTCAAGTCCCATTTTCCCTTTTTCGACAATTGGTGAATAAACTTTAAGATCAGATAAATCAGCCCAGCAATTAAGAGTTATTAATTGAATTAATATTAGAAGTTGATAGTGAGCAGAGGAGGGGTTATTTTTCTGCCCCTTTGGCAATTTATGCATTATTATTTTTATATTTAAGTGGAAAAATTATTTTATTTCTTTGATTACTTTACCATGCTCAAGTATTTCTGTTTTAGTAATATTTCCTTCTCGATCCCAAGATGTCACGATTCCATGCTCTTTACCTTTTACATAGTTTGCCTCGTATGATTTTTGTCCATTTTCATACCAAAATATATATGGCCCATTTTGTTTACCATATTTAAAGTTTGCCTCGTATGATTTTTGTCCATTTTCATGCCACTTGATTTGTTTTCCTTCCATTTTTCCGTTTACAAAATTACCTTCGTATCGTTTTTCTCCACTTTCATAATAAATTACGTATTTACCTGTATATGGCTCATCATGCTCTGGCTCATACATTCTTCCATGATTTTCCAATAGTTCATTGACCTCCTTTGCTTGAGTTGCATTGAAGGGTAATAAAACCAATAAGAATAATGAGAAGTAAAAATTTTTCATCGAATATTTATATTAATAAAATTAGGCAATAAAGAAAAGTAATCTATAAATTACATTATAGATTATTTTTATAAGCCTGTTTTACGCTCAAGTTTTAAGATATCAATAATCTGAAAAATAACAGCCATTTCTTTTAAGATATCATTAATATCGTCAACGAATGTTGCGGGTTGATAAATTGAGCCGACTTCGAACCTATTTTTACTAGAGGGAATCATAAGAAGTAGTTTGCTCATATAAAAACTACATTGGATAACGCCCTGGCCATATTCAGAAAATATGTTGGATAGTTCGAGCAATCGCTCCATAAAACTCGGAGTTAAAAGATAGCGTGCTTCCACCTGGTCGGTTGAGTAAACATCAAATTTTTTCTCAAAGACTGGGTCTTCAAGTTTTACATTTTTAAGATCCTTAGATTTTGTAAACCAGCTCCATCTTTTTCCTTCATCTTTTTTTACAACAGTTAATCCTAAAAAGTTCTTGTTCATTTCCAAGAGTATAAAAATGCCATTAAACACCGTGACAGTATGCCTGTGTTTACCACGCCCTCTCTCTTCCGTAAGATGAGCCTCAGTTAATTCCATAGTTACATCTTTGTAGCTGCCTTTTACATAATCTTCAAGATAACTATTATCATAGGAAGGAATAATTCTTGAAACATCAAGAAGATCCATTGATAACTGACTATCTTC
>CAZJED010000061.1:0-3459 GCA_964544965.1 uncultured Enterobacteriaceae bacterium | reverse complement strand
TCAATTATTTCAGTTGGCGTCGGTTCATCAATTATTTCAGTTGGCGTCGGTTCATTTATAACTTCAGGTGTTTGCGCAGGTGTATTTTTAGCAACATTCCTGTTTACAAGGGCTTCTTCATTTTCTGCAGTAGTTAGATTTTTTAGTTCAGCAAATTCATTTGAATCAGGGAAAGAATTCTTTAACAATAATTTATAGCTGGAAGCAGCATCCTGATCACCTAAAGCATTTTCTACTTTAATACCTAGTAGTAGTGTTCTTGCATTGTGAGGCGAGATTTCTTGATAACGTTGTAAATAAGCTCTAGAAGAAAGAAATTTTTTGTTATCGAAATTAATTTCACTCATTTTTATTAGTGCTTGTGGAATTTGCGGATTTAATTGTAATGCTTGGCGGAAATATTTTTCCGCACTTCCTATTTTTTTATTTTGGTACAAACATTGTCCTGCATTTGTTATTGCAATTTCGGGGGCATCATATAATGGATTTTTAGCTGCTTTTATGAACGCACCTTCCGCTTCACTAAGGCGACCCAATTTACATAAAAAGATTCCATAATTATTAAGTGTTGAAGAATCCACACTATTAAAGGCTAAGGCTCGCTTAAAATTTTCTTCAGCTTTACTGTTATCCCCAAGTTGCTGATAAAGCAGGCCCAATACGTTGTATGTTGGCGCATAATCGGAATCCGCTATCAATGATTTCTTTAACTTTTCTAAGGCTTTGTTGTAGTTACCTTGTTTTAGATATGCAATACCAAGATTAAGGTTAGTTAGGGCAACTTCATTTGTCGTTTGGGATTCTCGAATTTCTGAAGGTTTAATATTTTCTTCATACCCATTTTTACTAATACAGGCTGAAAGGAGAAATAATATTAAGAAGCTGGCATAAAAAACTATTTTAGTTTTTGACATTAAATTAACTCCATAGTATTTTTTTGATGTTTTATTGATTTAGCTAAAAATTTTCCGACTAGTTGGCCGCATGCCGCATCAATATCATCCCCGCGTGTTTTACGTGTAATCGCAAATATTCCGGATTTAATAAGCACATCTCTAAATGCATTTATTACTCCATAATCTGAGCTTTCAAAATGAGCCCCTGGAAATTTATTAAAGGGTATTAAATTAACCTTTGATGGAATATTATGAAGGCACTTAACCAGATTATGCGCATCTTGTAAGCTATCATTTATATCCTTTAACATTACGTATTCGATCGTAATTGGGTCATCTTCTTTTTCTTCTGTATAACGTTTACATGCAGAAAGTAAATCTGACATCGGGTATGAACGATTAATTGGTACAATATTATTACGTAATTCATCATTACTTGCGTGTAATGATATAGCAAGGCTAACTTTATTATCTTCTTTAAGGCGATCAATCCCAGGGACAATACCAGAAGTGCTTACTGTAATGCGTCTTTTAGACAAACCAAAACAATGATCGTCTAACATTAGATTAATTGATGTTATAACATTATTGTAGTTAAGCAGAGGTTCGCCCATTCCCATAAATACAATATTAGTAATAATACGTTTCTTATTTTTAAAGTGACCAAGTGTTTTATAAGCAAGCCAGACTTGTCCGATAATTTCACTCGTTGTTAAATTTCTACTAAAACCTTGTTTTGCTGTCGAACAGAATTTACAATCAAGCGCACACCCAACTTGAGTAGAAATACAAAGCGTACCTCTGTCACTTTCAGGAATGAATACAGTTTCAATTGAATTCTTTTCATCAAGTTTAATAAGCCATTTTTTTGTTCCATCTTTTGATTTTTTTTCATCAATGATTTCAGGAAGTTTAAATAAAGTATTTTCTTTTAAATAAGTTCGTAAATCATAACTAAGATTAGTCATTGATTCGAAATCAATTATTCCGTATTGATAAATCCATTTAAGTAATTGATGTGCACGAAATGTTTTTTCTCCTATGTTTAGGAAATATGATTCCAGCATCTTACGATCATATTCAAATAAATTTATTTTATCCGCCATGTTTATTTATTATGCTCGTCTGTTAATTTCATTTTTTGAAAAGAAGAAATTAATTTCCCTTTCAGCGCTTTCTTTACTATCTGATCCATGAATTGCATTTTGATATGTTCCGTTAACGGCTTCAAAATTAGCGTAAAGATTTCTAATCGTTCCTTCTTTTGCTTCGCTAGGTATTGTCGATCCCATAATAATACGCAATGAAGTTATAGCATTTTCACCTTCAAATATTTTGATCATGACAGGCCCTGAGGTCATATAATCGACAAGGGATTTGTAAAAGGAACGTTTAGCATGTTCACTGTAAAATTCTTCCGCTTTTTCTTTTGATAGACGCATTGTTTTACTGGCGATGATTTGTAGACCATTTCCTTCTATTTGTGCCAAAATTTTATCAGTAAAATTCTTGGCAACAGCATCTGGCTTTATGATCCCCAATGTTCTTTCTATTCCCACGCGCCAACTCCCGACACAGTACTATCTCATTAATCGCTAGAGGATTATACGACTTCAATTGCTTTAGGTGAAATTATAAGAGGGCCTATTTCTGTGGCTAAAAAGAGGTTTAGAACATTCCCGTTTCCAATTTTGCCGCTTCCGACATCATGTCATAATTCCAAGGCGGCTCGAAAGTTACTTCAACATTAACTTTTGTAACGTTTGGTAAGGCTGATATTTTTAAACGTATATCTTCAGCTAAATAATCCCCCATTCCACAGCCCGGTGATGTCAGTGTCATAACTATATCGATTTGATTGCCATCTGCACCTAGTGGAGTAATGTCACATTGATAAATAAGCCCTAATTCAACGATATTAATTGGAATCTCGGGGTCAAAACATGTTCTTAGCTGATCCCAAATCGCTTGGTCATCAACTTTTCCATCTCCTGTAATCTCTTTTTCTGAATCGATATTTGTCTCATTAGTAACGTCAAAACCTAAAGCATCTGCATTTTTTGCATCTATTCGAGCTAGATTACCATCAACGTTTATTGTGTAACTTCCTCCTAGCGCTTGTGTTATTAATACGGTTGTACCTTTTGATAGTATAAGTGGTGTTCCAACCGGGATCAAAACAGCATCACAATCACGATTCAATATTATAGGCTTATTTTCATCCATAATTACTTATTACTCTGTTGTTACTGATTTATTATCACCCATCAGTGCTGAATGAAGTGTGTGCCAGCATAGCGAAGCACATTTTACTCTTCCTGGAAAATCTTTAACGCCTGCCAATACTGTTAATTTCCCTAAGTGTTTGCTATCAAATTTTTCCTCTGTTGTTATTAGAGCATGGAATTCATTGAAAAGAGATTCAGCTTCATCGATTGATTTATTTTTCATCGCATCTGTCATGAGTGAAGCAGATGCAATTGAAATAGCACAACCCGAACCGTCAAATGCAATATCATTAATATTGTGTCCATCTGTTTTTATATATAATTTTAATTTATCT
>CAZJED010000060.1:0-3503 GCA_964544965.1 uncultured Enterobacteriaceae bacterium | reverse complement strand
TTCTATGGGAAAGCGTTAGTAAGTGGTAACGCTGAAAGGCTTTAAAATGGTGCCGAAAGCTGGAGTCGAACCAGCGACCTACGCATTACGAATGCGTTGCTCTACCAACTGAGCTATTCCGGCATTTGTAGAAAACGAAAGTATAACAACACTACGGAACAAGCCAAGAAACCTCTAATTGATTATTTTTATTGCGTGCAAATTTTGCACGATGATGACCTTCGGATGACAAATAAAGCCATTCTATTTCGATGATTTTAGCTAAAATAACTATAAAATTATCTTTTCCATCATGATTTTCTTTGGGTGCATATTCGTACCCGTCTTGGTTTTTTATAACTGTGCCTGGTGTATCACTAACCTGATAACAAATTTTACTCATTCCATAACTTCTTTCCCATGCATCATCAACTAGTGATCCGTTAGCATGTAAAGTTAAATTTGATTTAAAACGAAGTTGTAATTTCTCATGTTGGCTGTAAATATGTATTATTGAATTTGAATTTGAATTAATTTGTTCAATCTTTTTTGAACGTTTATCTGTGTGAAAACGTAATATTTCTGTTTCTCTATCAGCTCCTCTTAACACCAGTGTTCTAGCAGATGGAGTATTATTATTTTCTAGAGTAATTAATGTTGGTGTATGAAAAGAACTGTTTCGGTCTTTAACGCCCTCTTCTAAAAAAGACCAAATTTGGTTATAAATTTCGACAGGATCATTAAAAAAACTTTCCATTATCAGTCCTGAAATTTATTAACAACGAAACAAACTAATTTGAATTAGATTTACTATATTAATTTATTATATTTTTTATATTGTAAATTGTAACTCACCGAGTCGTTTGGTTAACTTCATATTTTCAGCATAATCAATTGGTACACCAATTAATGCTGGGCCATCCTGCTTAAATGCCTCTTCTAATGTAGGTTTAAATTCTTCTGCAGAGGTAACCACTTTGCCCCAGGCATCAAAAGATTCAGCTAACTTTGCAAAATCAGGGTTATTAAATTTAAGATCTGAGTGCTTTCCACCAAACTGATTTTGCTGCTTCCATTTAATTAAACCATACTCACCATCCATTAATACGACGGTGACAAGATTAAGGTTATATCTGACAGCAGTCTCAATATCCTGAACATTCATTAGAAAACCAGCATCGCCGCAAACTGCAACTACACGTGTATCAGGAAATGCAAACTTTGCGCCCATGCCTGCAGGAAATGCAAAACCCATTGTACAAAACCCGTTTGAAATAAGACAGGTATTTGGTTCATCACACTGATAATAACGTGCTACCCACATTTTGTGGGCGCCTACATCAGATAATAATATATCTGAAGGACTGAGCGTTTCACGAATATCCCAGAGTACTTTTTGTGGTTTCATTGGAAATGATTTGTCATCTTTTTCCATTGCCAGATCATTGGTTATTGTTGTTCTTAATTTCTGAAAATTATTAATATCAAAAAAAGGAAGTTTATCTTTATGTTCTGTATCAAACAGTTGATTCATTTGCCATAACGCATCGGCAACATCAGATACTACTTCAACATCAACAATGTAATCTTCATCAATCTCGGCAGGCCAAAAATCAATATGGATAATTGTTTTTTTAGTATTCTTATTCCAAAGTTTTGGTGCATACTCAACAAGATCATAGCCAACAGCAATAACAACATCAGCAGAATAAAGTGCCGCGTTCACATGATCCTGGCCTTGTAATCCTATTGTATATAAGCAATGTGGGTCATGTCGGGATACAGCGCCTTTGCCCATAAAGGTATTGACCACTCTAATACCTGTTTTCTCTGCAAGCTGTCGCAATTGGTTTGATGCGCGTTTCCTGACTGCGCCATTCCCCGATAAAATAATGGGATTCTTAGCTTTGATAATTGCCTCCACAGCGGCTTTAACTGCTTTATGATCAGCTGCTGCACGTCTTGTTTTACGTGGCTCAATTATTTCTTTTGATATCACGTCCTTTTTTGCAATATCCTCCGGTAATTCAAGCACAGTAACTCCTGGTTTCTCCTGTTCTGCAATTTTAAAGGCTTTCCTAATCATCTCAGGTATTGTTTCAGCCTTGTAGATACTATGCGCCCATTTACTAATGGGTCTTAACATCTGAATAGAATCCATATTTTGATGACTTTCTTTGTGGAGTCGACCTGTACTTGCTTGTCCGATAATAGCAATTGTTGGTGCACGATCCATATTAGCATCAGCTAAACCTGTTACTAAGTTCGTTACACCTGGACCAAGAGTTGCAAGACAAACACCTGGTTTACCAGTTAAACGACCGTATCCATCTGCCATAAAAGCTGCGGCCTGTTCATGTCGACATAAAACAAATTCAATGGGGCTGTCCATTAATGAGATCATAAAATCGGCATTCTCTTCGCCAGGAACACCAAATATTTTTTCAACACCTTCAGTCTCTAAACAACGCACAAATAAGTCAGATGCTTTCACAACTCACCTCCCAAAGAAATTTATTTTTATATTTTTAAACTTCATCCTTTTTGATCTTACTGACTTCGATAAAAATTACACATGGCCATATGAAAGCATAGCTTCTGCGACTTTTACAAAACCAGCTACATTCGCACCTTGTAGATAATTTACTTTGCCGCCGGACTCTCCGTATTCAACGCAACTATCGTGAATGCTTTTCATCATAGATTGAAGCATATCGGCTAGTTGTAACTCATCCCAAGCAATACGTGCGCTGTTCTGACTCATTTCAAGACCTGATACACCAACTCCTCCGGCATTAACTGCTTTTGCAGGACCAAAGCTCACGCCTGCATCAACAAATGCATCAACAGCAGCCTGCTCACATGGCATATTTGCAGCTTCTGCAACAAGTTTAATTCCATTTTTAATCATTGTTGCAGCATCTTCGCCATTAACCTCGTTTTGTGTTGCTGATGGTACAGCCATATCAGCTACAACACCCCATGGACGTTTATCCGCATGGAAAGTAATGTTTTTGAATTCATCGGCCGCTTCTGAAATTCTTCCTCGCCTGACATCTTTAAGTTCTTTAATCCAGTCGATCTGTTCTTGTGTTAAACCATCAGAACATTCGATAAAACCACCGGAATCAGAAAGCGTTAATGGTTTGCCGCCTAACTGCAGAACTTTCTCTGCTGCATGTGTTGCAACATTTCCGGAACCTGATATAAGAACTGTTTTTCCTTCTACGTCTTGCTTTACTTGCTGCAACATATTTTGTGCAAAAAATATTGCGCCATAACCTGTTGCCTCGGTACGCATTTTTGAACCGCCAAAAGATAGACCCTTACCGGTAAGTATCCCAACAAAATGATTAGTAATTCGTTTGTATTGACCAAACATAAATCCAATTTCGCGACCACCAACACCGATATCACCAGCTGGAACATCTGTATCTTCACCGATGTGTCGATAGAGTTCAGTCATAAAACTCTGGCAAAAACGCATTACTTCAAGCTCGGATTTCCCTTTTGGATTAAAATTT
>CAZJED010000059.1:0-4225 GCA_964544965.1 uncultured Enterobacteriaceae bacterium | reverse complement strand
CCTCGACCAATCCCACGACGAGGCTATCCGAGAAGAACGCGAACGCGAGGAAGCCCGCCAGCGTGAAGTTGCTCAAGCCAAGGCCCTGGCCAAGGCTCGCGCCCGGAGTGCGACTATTTTTAAATTCGCCTGTGTCGGCATGACGATTCTGATGTTAGTTGCTGTGTACGCATCCATTGTAGCAACCAAAAGCAAAAAACTGGCTGAAGTTAAAACAATCCAGGTCGAGGAAGAATTAATTAAGCAGGCAAATAGAAGTTATTCGATTTCCAAATCATTAAAAAATGAAGGCAAGTTGGATTTATCATCAGCTTGGTTGGCGGATGCGATCAATCTTTCTAAAAGCGATGACGCACTAACCAGCGAATTGTTGGATGAGTACCTAAATGATATTATTTTTAGCCCAAAAATTAAGACCATTCTCGACTGCAGTAACAATGTTGTAGACGTAAAAACAGATGAAAATAGCATTTATGTTTTGACAGATAAGGAGGTAGAGGTTTTTGGGCTTTCATCTCACCAAAAAACGGTTTTACCGTTTAACAACACTTCTAGCCTATATTCGCGTATTACTGACGATTTGCGCTATGTCATACACTTTGATGATTACAATACTGTCGGAGCTTGGGATTTAACGAATAATTCAACTTCAGGAAGCTATTCTTTACCCCCATCATTACGATTTCTGCTTAATAAATATGTTTATCATTCAAATCTCGGTGTTGTAGTAGTACCGTTCAGGGGAAGTAAAAATGGTTTTCTTGTTTATGATTTAAACAAAAATATAACCCAAATTGTGCACTCTCAATCAAGCATTGATAACATCGGATTTCTGGATGATTCTCTTTTCACTTCCTATTACGATTATAAAAAGAAAACAACAACAATTAATCAATGGGAGGGGTTAAGTTTAGGTCTTAATATAAAATCGAAGAATCAATATTTCGTTACCGGACGGGTTAAGGGTTTATTGTTTCCGCCTCCCGGCACAACTAATGAAATTGTTGTAATCTCAAAACCGAAATCCACATCACCAGTAATTCAAGTAGGGAAAATCCAAGACAACATATTTCAAGCGGTTAATTCTTTAAGTTTCAATAACGGGTTACGAAAGCCATCGCTATCCAAAGATGGAAGAATTATCTACTTCCTTGACGATAATAATAAATTAAACAAAGCTGGATTTGACGGTGAAGTCACATTTGCGGATGCTGAAGGCGAATATGCCAATTATATAATATCACCAGACAACGCTTTGATACTTGGTGTCAGCAAGCAAAATAATATAACTTTAATTTCAAGTACAAATGCGGATCAACCTAAAAAAACGATCGTACTGAGCGATGCAGATAGTAAAGTGGTGTTTGATAAATCATGTCAGGAATTCGTTTTATACAACACAGGGAATAAAATTTGTGTAGTTAACATTCCTTTGTACTACGACATTGATGATGTATCTTTTCCAGGGAGATTCTCTCCTGTCGAATTAGAGATTAACTCTCCAAAGCCGTTCAAAAAGTACAAATTGATTTTTACCGAGTTGAGAACACCGGGAATTGAGGCATTTCAATTGGCAGAAATTAATTTTCATGACTCAGATGGGGTCAGTATACTAAGCCCGAATGATCATATTGAGGTGACTAAAGATCATAATTCACCGCTAGGCGAGGAAATTACAAAAATTATTGATGGTAAATTGGACACCAAGCATCTCAATTTTAACACGGTCAACCCTGGTTTCACTATACTGCCATCAAAAAATAAAATCTTAAGTAAATTAATTCTATACTCCGCGAATGATTTGCCAGGTAGAGACCCGTCTAAGTACCGTTTAGAGGGATCTGTTGATGGTGTTTCTTTCGAATTAATATCTGAGGGCGATATAGTAGCTAATGATTATTTAAAATCAAAGGATTCTCTTCACGAAAAACTCCGTGAAAATATATTAATCAACAATAGGGATTACTTTTCGACAATGTCAGCGATGTCAACAGGGTGCAGGATTAGTCAAAATGGCAAAGTAGATTTACTGAATTTCGATGAGATACATGAAATGTTTGAGAAAAATGCTAATGGTCATATAACTGCCTACTTAAAAAACTTATCGAGAGGTAATAGCGATTGGCATATGATCACATTGCTAAAGAATTCAATGGACTATTTTGACCAGGACAGCGGAAATCCATTTACAGTCTTGTATCATTATAATGATTTATCAGATTCTGATAGGATGCATTCAAATCTCTTTTACCTAAAAGGTTTATCCCATTTCATACTGGGAGAGATGGTTGAATCGGAAAAGGCTTTTGATAGCCAAATAGCATTAAACAACAATGATTTACAAGCTCTATATGAGTTGGCGATAATCCATGTTTACAACATGAATTATGATAAAGCGTTAAGCGCAATAGACACGGCAATATCTCAAAATGTACTAGATTCCAATATTTTTTGGGGTAGTCGATTTACTGGTTTATACCTCAATATACCCAAAAAATTGAAAAATGAGAGTCACACCAAAGTAATAGATTTTTTAGAACTTGATGAAGCCCAAATACAAGAAACAACAGTGAATCCATATGTGGAAATACCATTGAATAGTTTATTAGATTTCGAAGAGGGGATAACTATTCAAGCATGGGTAAAGCCGCAGGGTAATCAATTATATGGAAGATTAGTGAACAAAGGGGGAGATTGGCGCCAAGACGGGTACTCTGTAAATTATTATTGGGGGCAGTTGTTTTTTGAACTATATAATTCATCGACAACTGAACATGGATGGTTGCGTTATAATATCAACATAACAGATTGGACACGTTTCACTGCAACTTGGGATATAAAGGATGCAACGATGAGGTTATATATTAACGGTAAATTGGTCTCTAATGAGATTGAGTTCGAAGGTCCGATAGGCTTAACAAAACAAAACTTGAATTTCGGAAGATCCACTTCAAGCGCAAGTTATTCTAATGCACAAATATCAAATGTTTACTTATGGGATTACTCCTTGAACGATACAGAAATAAAAAATAGTTTTGTGCAATCACAGAATTCATTGGAAAAAACGGCTGTAGGAGTTTGGAAATTTGCCCCTGATGCTGCAGAAGTTCTTAATTGCTCAAATAATTCTGAACTGAACGGAAAAATATACAACACCGAAATTAAAACGAATGAAGTGACTCATAGTTTAATAAAAAACTACATTCCATTCACGGTGGCTTCTGCGCAATCAAACCGAAATAATTCTTTGTTTGATAGAGTTAGTTTATTGTTAAAAGATGAAAAGTATAAAGAAATTGTGCAATTATTCGATTTAGTTCGTTATAACTCAAAACAGCCAACAATTGATGCTGGTTATTTTGAGCGGGACAACCCATTTGAATGCTTATTATTGGCCTACTGTTTTTCGCAAACAAACGATGAGGCCAAATTAAAATTGTTCTATGACAGATATGAACAGATTAAGGATATAAGCAATCAAGCAGGAATGGATTATCGCTTTAATCTAACACAAGAATCTTTAAGAAAATATTTAGTAGACAAACTATAAGTTATTAATGGCTAAAATCAATGCTCTCCAACGCGAGATGTACACTCTGTCCGACAAGTAGTTTTGATCGGCCTTGTGGCCAAGTGCCGGTTGTCGGGTGGCAGCAAAAAAAGGGTTGGCGCGGCACCTGGCCACACCAACCCCTGAACCCTTTAAGTGGGTGAGCGGTTATGGATTGGGAGACGTGCCGACTCCGGCGCTGTCCCGTTTCAACCCACTCCTGCGTTCGATGTCGGTCATATAACCGAGCCTGCGGTACAGGTCGCTGTCCGGACCGAACCGGGGAGACGCCTTGATGCCGTTGATCACACGGTTGGTGAGTTTTCTCACCTTTTGATCTTCGACTTTGCGGCGGACAATTGCGCCGTTCACTGCACCCCGGAGTTGATCCAGTTCTTCGCGTTCTGTGATCGCGCCCTGGGTCGCCGTCTTGAACTGCTCCAGCGTCATGCCGGCTAGCGATTCATCTGCGGCAACTGCGGCCCATTCCTTCGCCACGAGGTCCCGCCATTGGCCAGTGTCCCGATATTGTATCGAATCCCGTTTCTTCTTCGGCTTCCGTGAGAGAGGCCGCTGAGGTTCACCCGGAGGTGACTCAGCATTCGAGGCTTCCGACTCGTGTGGTGCCGTTGTCGGCACAGTTGCGTTGCAACCATTCTTATCCGGATTATTCCG
>CAZJED010000058.1:0-4261 GCA_964544965.1 uncultured Enterobacteriaceae bacterium | reverse complement strand
TAGCAGGATGAACGTTTACATCAACATCGGATGATTTAATTTTTATGTCGATAACACACACAGGAAACCTTCGCTCTTTCAAGAAACCGTGATAACCCTGCACAACAGCTTGCGTTAAAAGAGAGCTAGAAATCCACCTCCCATTAACAAAAATATTAATATTAGCTCGATTTGATCTATTTATTTTCGGAGAGCTAATCAAACCTCCTACGCTAATATCAGAATCTGACGTCCATTTCAGTGACAGCATATTTTCTGCTAATTCCACACCATAGATGCCAGCAAAGGCGTCAACAAGCTGACCATTACCAGGAGTGGCAAATTTATTCTTGTCTCCTAGAGTTAAATTCCATGCAACATCAGGATATGCCATCGCATATTTTGAACACACACTAACAATTTTTGATGATTCTGAACCGGCAGAACTTAAGAATTTTCTACGTGCCGGAAAATTTGCAAACAGATTGGACACTGTGATAGAGGTCCCTAATCGGAATCCTTGCTCTTCTACATTTACAATATTGCCTTCAACTAGTTTAATTTTTGTCGCGACATCTTGAGAAGAAGGACGAGAAATCATGGTTGTATCAGACACAGCGGCTATACTAGCTAATGCCTCCCCCCTGAAACCCAGTGTCGCAATATCATCAAGCCCATCAATTGTTTGTAATTTACTGGTCGCGAATCTGTGAAATGCCAACTCAATCTGTGACGATGTAATGCCATGCCCATTATCGATAACTTGTATTGACCTAATACCGCCCTCTTGAATGATCACATCAACTCGCTTTGCATTTGCATCAAGCGAGTTTTCAATTAACTCCTTCACTATAGATACAGGGCGTTCGACAACCTCTCCTGCTGCTATCAATGAAGACACGTCTTTATCAAGAATCTTTATAACCATATTAAGCCGATTATACTCAAGTTTTCATGTATCAGTAAAAATATTAATTTTGTAAAATATCCAAATGAATAAAACACAGATGTACCGCCCAACGCTCGATGACATGCGTTCTGCTCATAAAAGAATCGAGGGGTTTGTGACTCGAACGCCATTGCATCGCTATCGCACTTTAGAAAAGTTGTTAAATGCTGAGGTATACATCAAACACGAAAATCACCAGCCCCTAGGCGCATTTAAAATGCGTGGCGGGATAAATCACCTGATCAAAATGTCACCCAGCCAGCGACAAAAAGGTGTTGTAACAGCATCTTCTGGCAACCATGGGCAATCAATTGCTTACGCAGCAAAACTTCACAATATAGAAGCTGTGATAATTGTCCCAGAGAATGCTAACCCGGGGAAAGTGGCATCAATGAAAGCTTTGGGAGCAGATGTTCGTTTTTATGGGAAAGACTTTGATGAATCAAGATCAGAAGTAGAAAGACTATCGAAGGAAGAAGGGTACACGTATATTCACTCCGCAAATACTCCAGACTTAATCGAAGGCGTAGGAACATATACTTTAGAAATATTAGAGGATCTACCAAGCGCCGATGTAATAATTGTCCCGGTTGGTGCTGGTAGCGGTGTCTGTGGCACAGCTATTGCTGCGAAATCAATCAATCCTAAAATAGAAGTTATAGGAGTTCAGTCTGATGCAGCTCCTGCTGCATATTTATCATGGAAATCCGGGGGTTTGGAATCGAACCCAAATAATACCATTGCTGAAGGTTTAGGCACGGCCCTTGGGTTCTCTTACACTATAGGGATTATGAGGGATCTAATCGACGATTTCATTTTAGTTACTGATAAAGAATTGGAGTCGGCTGTTTTATTACTGTTAGAGCATACTCATAACCTTGCAGAACATGCGGGTGCAGCTTCTTTGGCTGCTGCATTAAAAATTAAAGACCGATTATCAAATAAACAGATTGTCCTTGTGATGAGTGGAGGGAATTTATCGATGCAACACCTTACAAAAATAGTTAACCAGAAATAGTTTTAATCGAATTAATATCGCTTATTTTTTGCATGCCTTCGGTTTTCATCCGCATTAATAACTCTTTTTTGATATGGCTTATTGCAAAAGGACCTCGGTACACTAACGCAGAGTAAAGTTGAGCAGTGTTAGCGCCAGCATTTAAAGCATTAAATACATCATCACCAGTAAAAATACCCCCACATGCATTTATGGCAATGCGAGGTCCAAAATTTGAACGAAAACATGACACCATACGCAATGTAGATTGAATTAACTCACCGCCGCTTAATCCACCTTCTCCGACAGATAGTCGCGAATCTTTTATAGGATGGCTATTCGCTACAGTGATACCGTCAGCCCCGGATTCTATGCAAACACCAACCAATTTGATTGCAGCGTCTATTTCATTATTTTTATTTTCATGAGGTGGTAATTTAATGATTAAAGGTTTGTCTGTTGTACCACGCACCTCCGTTATCATTTCAGACAATTTAATAGGATCATGAAATGTTTTCAGACCAGCGGTATTGGGAGAACTAATATTTATCTCGATTCCGGAAACAAATGATTCCAATCGAATACAAGATTCTTTTAAAGCACTTATTTCTGTTCCGGATATACTCCCAAAAATTGGAGATAATCTGTTTTTTGATGTCGAGTTGATTGAATTGATTACAAAGTCCATGCCTTTGCTTGGAAACCCCATACAATTCAATATCGATTTTCGTTCAATATCACGAATCAATCGAGGTTTAGGATGTCCTGGTTGAGGATGGAGCATTACTGTTCCTGCAGTTATATAAGCAAAATCTAGCTCCGATAATGACCTCAGCATACGAAAATCTTTATCGAATCCAGCTGCCATTCCAATCGGACTAGATAACGAAATCTCACAAATTTCTGTGTTTAATTCAGAAATATCTGTATTGATATATTTGCCGAGTAAAATCCATGGGATTTTATTTCTCAGAATTATTTCTGCAAGATTTTGCGCTGTCTCCGGAGGCAAAAATTGAAGTAGTCGTAGTATTAAATCGCTATATAACATTAAACAAATTATAAAATAGTTATTACAATAAGAACTAATTATGGATTATCAAACCAACAAATGAATCTGAATTTTGAGCGTGGAGACCACAAAAAACCAAAAGGTCACGCATTTATATACTTCACTGGCACAGACTCTGATTCTACATATTTTGCAACTTATTTAATGGTCCAACCTATAAACGTAGATATTTCAAAATATGTGCCACCTTTTTTAATGAATCAAATTGGTGAGCTGGAGAAGGATTTATCCGCATTCGCTTTTCCTCCTTCACCAGAACGAATTGATCATTTAGACAATATAAAAAACCTAGCAGAAATCAGGGAGGATGATTTGATTTATGGTGGGGGAATGTCATCAAATGATCCGACCGCAGCAATTATCAGAGTAAATGAAATCCTTGAGTGGTACTCAAACCTTTACCAAAATAACAAACAACTTTCGAATACTTCCATCGAGCAAGAAACAGGCACCGATGTAAACGAGGTTATATACAGCCTTATGAATGATCAAGACAAGCTCGAGGAACTTACCAAACTAATGGGTAAACTCAGATATGCTGCCGAAGACACAGGTGACAGATTATCTCGAGACACAGAAGAGCAAATCAAACTACTGTCACAACACCTACCGGAAAACCATGAAATACCAAAAATCATAAAAGCCGCTAAGGGTACCGATACTCAAGGTCATAGGTTAGCCGAGCTATATTTACAACGGTCTTTTCATTTAATAAATGAGTCTTTTGCCGATTTAAGTAAAATAGAAAAGGAAATTAAAAAGATTGAGGGAATTGATCATCATGGCTGATTAAGCTTTCAACCTGCTTCCTGTGTGGCATTGAAACTTGAGCACCTTTTTGTGATACAGCTATTGATCCTGCTGCGCAGCCTTTTACTACAGCTTCCCTTAAAGGTAATTTTTCAGCAATTGAGACAGTAAACGATGCACCAAAAGCATCCCCAGCAGCCACGGAGTCCACAACCTTTGCTGGAATTGACGAAACAAACCCTGATTCATTATCAGTAGCATAGTAGGCCCCTAGGTCTCCCATTTTAATTACTACCGTTGAAACACCAATTTCAAGTAAAACAGAAGCTGCTTTTGCAGCCGAAATCTCATCATTTATTTGGATTCCAGTTAAAAATGTTGCTTCATTTTGGTTCGGCATGATTATGTCAATATAATCTATAATCTGTTTTAGCTGCCCGTCTGAAGGAGCAGGGTCGAATATAACTGGAACTTCCATCTCCTTTGCTAAACATGCCACTTTTTTTGTTACGGC
>CAZJED010000057.1:0-4268 GCA_964544965.1 uncultured Enterobacteriaceae bacterium | reverse complement strand
TCTTCCTTTGAGATAAGGCCTTGCTCAACATATAGCTGTACCTGAGAATGATCAGTTGTAAGTTGAACTATTTGGCCATCACGAATACGATACAAACGACTATCTCCAGCCCATAAAAAAGCACAGTATTTTTCATAAGCCAACATAACTACTACGGTGCTGCCAACAGTTGTTGGTTTTTCGCCTTGATTCGCAATTTGAATTAATTTTTTATTAACACCAACTAATACGTCTTCAATGCTATTTATATATTTTTCAAGAGATGACCCTAATTGAATTTCCTTTAGAGTGTTAACAACCATTTGACTTGCAACATCACCGGCTTCGTGCCCACCCATTCCGTCAGCCACAGCCCACATTCCAACATCTGGCCTGACAAGCATAGAATCTTCATTTAATTTTCTAGATTTACCTACGTCTGTCTTTCCGTAGGAAGTCCATGAAAATGATTTTGTGTCGTTTTTTTCGGTTGGTTCTGACATCGGATTATCAGCATTTATAAAAATATTATGTGGATTTTAATGTGAATGTAACAATTTCACTTGGATTATCCTTAAACGATTTTCCAAGACTTATTTTACCGTTTGCATTAATAGGCATTTCTTCGCGTCTTAAAAATGACTCATCACCTCCGTCAATTTTAATATGGGTCCCATTTGTACTCTGATCAATAACAAAGAATTTATCACGACGCAGCTCAATTTTAACGTGTTGCCTTGATGCAAGTTGTTCATTGATTGGCAGGTCACAAGCTTTACTTCGACCCATCATTAACCCCGACTTATCTTGACTTAATGTTACAGATGTTTCCTGATAACTAACTTCAAGCGAAACCTCATCCTGCTGTCCTTGCGAATTACCTACATCAGTCGCCATTGTTGTTACATCAGATTCTTGCCAAATGATTTCATAGATTTCAATCACATCTTTTTTACCTTTTATAGGCGCATGATCAACAAATCGGGAACTTGCCTGTGTAACTGCATCCAGGAGATCAATAGTCGTTTTTGTGGTGATAATTTGCCCGCCCTTTGCCTGTGCGGCCATTCTCGCGGCAACATTCACTGCGTCACCAAAAACATCTCCGCCTTCTAATAGGGCTGGACCAAAATGCATGCCTATTCTAATTTTTATTTCAGGTCCTTCTTCCCTCATATCGTTCGCATCTTCTAGCGTTTCCTGCATTTCTGTTGCAGCATTCGCAGAATCATCTGCTTCTGGAAAAGTACACATAACTTCATCGCCTATGGTTTTGATAACTGTTCCGTTATGACCATTAATGACGTTGGTAAGCAGTTCAAGCGTTTCCGCAATCGCAGCACGCGCCTTATCATCACCCAATACCTCAAATAACTGAGTGCTGCCTGCTACATCAGCGAACATAATCCCGATATTTTTTGTTTTCGGAGCCATAAATACTTTTAATTATCCTTAAAAAACATAGACATGCAAAAATATAGTAACATAAAAGATTATATTATGCTTAGTATTGTCTATGAAATCACTCGCAATTTATAGATTTTAGAAATTCTTGCTATGCAAATGAACGACCACACATCCTATATTAACTATAGAAAACCCTAAAGTTATAATAATATCAGTTCATTAGTTAAATTTTCCAAGTTTAATAGCAAATTCGAGCTTTCAATCGAGATATAGCGTAAGGCTTTAGTATCATAAAGAAAAATCGCGCTAAATGATGATAAGATATGCCTAAAATTTTACTGAAATAAATTTTTATATCTAATTATGATGCATTCTGATAACCAATTAATTCGAATTCTGACGATAGTGCTTATATTAGGCGGGGTATTGTTTATATTTTCAGCGGAAATAGCGCATTTAAAATCTAAACAAGAACTAACATCAGGCGAAACTATCTATATTCAGGGAGATGAAGAAGTAATCCCCACGCAAGAAAATGAATTAACGGAAGATTACGAAGAAATTATTATCAATGAAATTGATATTCCTCACAATAAGAGCGATGCAAGCAGCGATCAAAACTGGGCCGACACATCAATTGAAAATACCAACTTTGAACAGACTTTAGATTTCGAACATATTGCTTTACTAATTGCTAATATGAATACAAATGAAAGAGACAAAGTTTTGTCGGATCAGGAATTATTCAAGCAGGTAATTGAAAACGAAGCAAACAACCGTTCAGCAGTAATGGCAGCTGCTAATAATAAACTCAATCAGCATCCTAATGTAAAATTCATGATGCAACGTAATTCAGAAAACATGTTGCTAGAATTTTATTTGAACTTACTTGTAAAAAGAAAGTTACCAGAAGACTTTCCAAGCACTGAACAAATAGCTGCTTTTTACGAATCTAATAAAGAAAAGCAATTTACATTTCCTTTACGTGTACGAGTTTGGCAAATATTTTTATCTAAACCTAAAGATGCAACCGAATATGAAATTTTAGAAATACAAAAAAGCGCAGAGGAAATTATTTCAAAAATAAAAACAGGGATAAATGATTTTACAAATATTGCAGTTTCTAAATCTCAACATGAGCAAAGTAGAAATCGGGGTGGGTATATGGGTGTAATGGAAGTTGAGGGATTACTTCCAGAAATAAAAGAATATATTTTAAAATCAAAAATTGGAGAGATTAGCGATCCAATAGAAACAGATACGGGGTTGCATATTTTAAAAAGGGGATTAATTTTGGCTGAAGAGACACTTCCACTTGAACAAGTCGAAGATCAAATCCGTCAAACGCTGATAAAACAAACTGGCGTGCAACTAAAAAATGCAATTTTTCAACAGGCTCGTGAAGATTACCCCCAACAAATTTCTGAGGACACGGCACAAGAGTGGTGGTTAAAATTAAAAGAAGAGTCCGGACCATAATTATTTATTAAAAAATAAATAATGAAGGAAATCGTTTTTGAATAGATTTTTAGCAATAGGACAATAATTAAAAAGTATGGAATGTAAGAATTTATTTAATTTATTTGTGGCTTATACAATCTTTTTGAGCCCTCTAGTTTTTGCAGGAACACCCGAGAATCCTGCTGCTGATGAGCAAACTGAAACAACCGCAGAGTCAGTGATATCCGATGAAGGTTCTGAGGAAGGTGAAGAGATAGCAGATGAGGCCGTTCCGGATGAGGAATTGGAGCCTCAAGGAGTGACCGTAGAGCCCGGCACACCTTTTGAAGTTCCGGCATTGATTGACCGTCCCTTGGATATAGAAGAAGGTCCTTATGTTCGCATTAATTCGTTTAATCTGATTGATGCGGAAGATTATCCAGAGCATAAAGTCAGTGTTTCTGAAATCAATACTAGTATTTTGGATACATTATTACAGGAGCAGCCAGGTCGGGGTTTTAGTATTGGTGAATTACAAGAAGTTGCTGATGAGGTAACGCGTTACTATCGAACTAAGGGGTTGATTCTATCAACTGCGGTCATCCCGGTTCAAACAATCACTGATGGTACCGTGGATATACAGGTTTTTATCGGCAGATTGGGACGAGTCATCGCGGAGGGTAATGAAAAGTATCACCTGGAGACACTTGAGAAACCATTTAAAAAGCTCATCGGGCAGCCAGTTACACAGCATGAAATAGAAGAAGCCCTATTGGTTTTGACCGATTTTGCCGGACTAAGCGTTTTTGGGGTATTTCGTCCGGGAATCAAAGTTGGTGAAGCGGATATTCTTTTAAAAGTACAGCAGGAAAAGCCCTATGATGTTGATTATCGTATTGATACTCATGGGTTGAGGGAAACAGGGCTTAATCGGTTCAGGAGTATTATCCACTGGAATAATCCAACCGGTGGCGCTGACCGAGTCACAGTTACGATCCAGCAAACTTACAATCCGAAGATGAATAATTATTGGTCTATCGATTATAAGCGTTATTTGGGAGGGGGCTTTACCTTCGGAACCAGCATATTCAGAAACTTTTTTAGGATTGGTGGCGATTTAGCTGCTAATCAGATTGCTGCTGAAACCATCAATCGCTCCTTATATCTTGAAAAATCTTTTACTCGCGGAAGGGCACGTAATTTTTCAAGCAGGCTCACGCTGACGCAGAAGAAATCGAGGACACAGACCCAGTCAGTCCAGACCAATATTGACCGCTTGTCGGTCCTGGCTTTGACTCTCAATTATGACTCAGTTGATAATATTCACCCATTAAGGCCGATATATCGTGCGCTCTTCAAAGACACTCCAGAGGGTTATGGGGGAGGGTTGAACTTCCTGAATGTTACCTGGAGCCGAGGATTTAATAATGTACTCGGCGCTA
>CAZJED010000056.1:0-4460 GCA_964544965.1 uncultured Enterobacteriaceae bacterium | reverse complement strand
TCAAAGTCGTTATATTTGCATCTGCAATTGTTGAAAAAGCTTTTTGATAACCAGCGTGAATACTTGCTTGTGGAGAATTGCCATTACGTAGTTCTTCTCGAATACGCTCAAAAATTAAAACATTTGCATCAACTGCCATACCTACAGTCAGTACTATGCCCGCAATTCCTGGCAAAGTTAATGTAGCTTGCAACAAAGAAAGCAATGCAACGATCAAAACTAAATTTAAAGCCAAAGCAACATCAGCAATCAAACCAAAAATCTTGTAGTAAATTCCCATAAAAATTAAGACAAGAATAAAACCAATAACAACAGAGTCAAATCCCTTATCAATATTATCTTGTCCTAAACTGGGCCCGACAGTACGTTCCTCAATTATATAAATTGGTGCTGCTAGTGCACCTGCGCGTAGTAATAGTGCAAGATTTTTTGCTTCTTCTGTTGAATCTAAGCCTGTGATATGAAATCGCTTGCCAAGTTGTTCCTGAATGACGGCTGCGTTAATAACCTCTTCTATAGTCTCTTTCGTTTTTATAAACTCTCCATTTACTTCTTCTTTTTCCATTTGATATTCTATAAAAACAACTGCTAAACGTTTACCAACATTATCTCGAGTGCCACGGCTCATTCTTTTAGCGCCTCTGCCGTCTAAAGTAATCGTAACGTCTGGTCCGCCAGATAATGTATCGATACCAGAAGCTGCGTTAATAATGGAGTCGCCTGTTAACATAATTTGCTTTCTTAATAGAATAGGCAAACCATTTCTTTGATAATATAGTTTCGAACCAGCTGGAACACGGCCACTAATAGCATCTTGAGGTTCATGTTTTTCATCAACCAACCTAAATTCAAGTGTCGCTGTTGCACCGAGAATTGCTTTTGCGCGAGCGGTATCTTGTATACCTGGTAACTGTATGACAACACGGTTTTGCCCCTGTCTTTGTATTACAGGTTCTGCAACACCTAACTCATTTACACGTTTTCTAAGCGTAGTAATATTTTGTTGCAATGCTAGTCTTTGAATTTCGAACGATGCTTCTTCCTTTATTGTTGAAATTAACGGGGATTCATTTTCGCTGGTTTCTGGAGTTACAACATTTAAATCTAAAAAATTCTTTTCAATTAGAGATTGCCCGTTATCACGTTCGTTATCGTTTTTGAAACGTATTAATAAACCTCCTTGTTTATTATGCGTAATTGTTTTATAACGAACTTTGTTTTCCCTAAGAAAACTACGCAAATCAGAAATGTAACGCTCCTCTGCTTTGTCTATAGCCGCATCCATATCAACTTCCATTAAGAAATGAACGCCCCCTCTAAGATCAAGTCCTAGGGACATTGGCTCTGCGCCAAATTGACTTAGCCAATCAGGTGTTGCCGGGGCTAGATTAAGGGCAACAACATAACCTCTGCCCAAAGATTCTTTTACAATTGACTGTGCTCTTAGTTGTGTCTCTTCGTCATCAAACCTTATTGTGAGATTACCAATGCCGAGCGTCATATCTTTGTAAGACAATCCTGCTTCATCCAAAGCTGCGCTAACCTGAAATTCTGTTAGTTCGCTTATTTCTGCAGACCGCGCTGCTGATACTTGTAACGAGGGATCTTTACCATAAATATTTGGCAGAGCAAACAATAGCCCCAAACCTATTAAAAAAAGTATTAAAATATATTTCCAAGAAGAATAACGATTCATGCTTTAACCCATATCCAATATCTGTAATTAATTATGCTAAAGTGTTTTTATTGTGCCTTTCGGATAAACAATTGATACAGATTGTTTTTGTATTTTTACTTCTGTCTCTTTTGAGATCTCAACAGTAATAAAATTATCACCCACTTCTTTAATCTTTCCTAATAACCCGCCACTTGTGGCAATTTCATCGCCCTTAGTTAAAGAAGCAACTAATTGTTTATGTTGTTTAGCTTGCTTAATTTGCGGGCGTATCAAAAGAAAATAAAAAATTATAAATAATATGATCAACGGCAAAAAACTCGCAAAACCAGGCTGTTGTGAAGGAGCCGCCCATGCATTATTAATAAAAAAATCTATCATATTGGTTTTTTCTCTGTTTTTAAAAGCGCGATATTATGACACATCAATGAGAAATTCAGTATAGCTAGGGTAAATTTAGATTTATATAAAAACTAGCTATACGTTGAATATTGGGCAAATTAGCCCGTCCCGCGTTTTATGTAAAAATTGCTGACAAACTCAGCTAATCTTTCTTCCTCGATGGCTAACCGTAAACTTTTCATCAAATATTGATAATAGTAAAGGTTATGTTTGGTATTTAATTGAGCACCCAATATCTCATTAGTTCTTGAAAGATGATGTAAGTAGGCACGCGAATAATTTTTGCACGTGTAACAATTACAGTTTTCATCAAGGGGAAGTTGGTCCAGTTTATATTTAGTATTTTTAATGCGAATGTCGCCATATTCGGTAAAAAGGTGCCCATTTCTTGCGTTTCTCGTAGGCATAACACAATCAAACATATCGATTCCCTTGCAAACTGCCTCAACAATATTTTCTGGAGTGCCAACGCCCATCAAATATCGTGGTTTATCTTCTGGCATTTTTAAAGATATTTGGTCAAGAACATCTAACATCAGCTCAATAGGTTCGCCAACAGAAAGGCCGCCAATTGCATACCCATCAAAACCTATTTCGCAAAGCCCATTCAAAGATTCCTCCCGTAATTTTGCATACATGCCTCCTTGTATAATGCCAAATAAAGCATTTTTATTTTTGCTATGTGTCTGCTTTGATCTTGCTGCCCATCTTAATGATAATTCCATCGAGTCCGATGCTTCTTTTTCGGAACAGGGGTAAGAGGTACATTCATCAAATACCATGACAATTTCTGCGCCTAACAAATGCTGCATCTTAATTGCCTCCTCCGGTCCCAAAAATATTTGTTCTCCATCAATCGGGGAACGAAAATGAACTCCTTGTTCTGTAATCTTTCTTGATTTAGCCAAACTAAAAACTTGATACCCGCCCGAATCTGTCAAAATAGGTTTTTGCCAATGCATAAACCTATGTAATCCACCAAATTTTTCGATAACATCTGCGCCTGGCCTTAACATAAGGTGGAATGTATTTGCGAGAATAATTTCCGTGCCTATCTCGACCAACTCTTCGGGCGTCATTGACTTGACAGTACCGTAGGTACCCACCGGCATAAAAACTGGTGTCTCTACTACGCCATTAGAAAACTCAAGCCTACCCCGTCTCGCACTATTAAATTCTTTTATTAATTCAAAATTCATTGCTTATGATTTATTTTTTGTTAATTAACAACATCGCATCGCCATAGCTATAAAATTTATACTGTTTGCTAATAGCATGATGATAGGCTTCCATCACCTTTTCTTTGCCGGCAAATGCGCAAACTAACATTAGTAATGTAGATTCTGGTAAATGAAAATTTGTGAGCATCATGTCGACCACATTAAATTTATAACCTGGGTATATAAAAATATCTGTTTCTCCTTCAAAAGGGGTTAAGACATCATTTCTTACAGCAGTCTCCAAACTCCTAACAACGGTAGTGCCAACCGCGAGTATTCTCCCACCATTATTTTTAGTCTTTATAATTTTGTTTATAACATCTTTAGTAACAGACATATACTCGCTGTGCATTTTATGTTCAGAAACATACTCTTCCCGCACAGTTTGGAATGTCCCTGCACCAACATGTAATGTTAATTTAACATTACCAATACCATTCTCACTTAATTTATCCAACATATCTTTTGTAAAGTGCAATCCTGCAGTAGGTGCGGCTACGGCGCCAGGTTTGTCAGAAAAAATAGTTTGGTATCGTTTCTTATCAATAGAGTTGTCAATTCTTTTGATATATGGGGGTAGTGGCACGTGACCAAACTCATTAAATAAATCTATAATTTCACCTCCCCCTAAATAACTAAGTAAAAACATATCTTCAATTCTCTTTTTGATTAAAAATATTTTTTTATCATTAAAAACCAAAACTGTCCCGGGCTTGGGTGTTTTATTTGCACGAAGCTGAACTACTAACTCTTTTTTATCAATGATGCGTTCGAGCACAAGCTCGATTTTCCCCCCAGATTCTTTTTCTAAAAATAATCTTGCTGGAATAACAGCGGTATCATTTAAAACAATAAGATCGCCTGATTTTAAGTATTCGGGAAATTTTTGAAATAAAGTGTCTGATATTCCATACTCTTTTTCTAATACCAACATACGACTAGCGCCACGCTCATCAACTGGATTTTGAGCGATTAGATCTTCGGGAAGATCATATGAGAAATCTTTAGTTAGCATGGCGCGCGATATTATCAGAAAATTAGCTCTAAATATCGTAATTGAAATTTGACCCTGACAAGACTTTCCTTATACTTGCGGGCTATCACTTTACCTGGCCGGGGTGGCGGAACTGGTAGACGCGCCGGATTCAAAATCCGGTTCTGGT
>CAZJED010000055.1:0-5368 GCA_964544965.1 uncultured Enterobacteriaceae bacterium | reverse complement strand
AAACAGAAATAAAAAGGATATTGGCGAGCGCTTAGATGAGCTCAACTGTGACCCGATTGAGGGCATGGTAGACATTGCAAAACAGGCGATAAAAGAAAAACACTATGCCCTGGCAGGACAGATGTATAAAGAACTCGCCCAATACATCGCCTCAAAGAAACGTCCCGTAATCAATCAAAAAGAAACCTTTGATCTGGCAGTCCGTCTCCGTGAGGCATTCGCTCAGGTAGCCCCAAAAAAGGAAAAAGACGATGACCTTAGTGTTTTAGATTAATTAGTGTATTGTTTATAATCCTCTTTATGACATGGTCTTGTTGATAAGGAATCAGATTGACTGAATGATATTGATATTAGGAGAAATTAATTATGCAATACGGTGCAAAAAATCAATTAGCCGGAACGGTTAAAGAAATTAAACGCGGGACAGTGATGAGTCAGGTAAATCTTGAAATTAAAGCCGATGCATCCATGAGTTCTGTTTTAACATTAGATGCATTGGAAGAATTAAAAATCAGTGAGGGTGACCAGGTAAAAGTTATTGTCAAAGCCGTTAATGTTCTGCTGGTAAAGGAATAAAAACCACTTTTTTTATTTCTCACATCGATAACGCCAGACAATAAAATAAATAATAAGATTAATCGCGATGACAATAACACCAAGCAGGAATTGAATATCTGTCGTTAATCCTGAAGGATAAATCACCGGTAATAAGTAATGCTGGATAAAACTGTCATCATAAGAATTAGTATTACCAATTTCGCGGAGATAAATTTCGAGATAGGTTAATGGACAAACCCAACCAAAAAATTCAATTGCAGCACCCCATAGTGCGCACGGGATATGAATCCACATAACCTGGTGCCATTTCAGTACAACTAAACCACCAAATAAAACAAAAATAATAAATAACGCATGAATAACAACAACAAAATCGGTTAAGTATAAAGTCATTTTACCAGTGATGGATTACATTAAAATAACGCTATTGTCATTCATTCTCATGCCGTACGGTAATCCCTATTTCCTGATTCGAATCAATATTTATCCATATACTGATGGGGCGACAACAAATCTCGCAATCTTCAATGTAAGATTGGTCTTCAACACTACAATCAACCAGAATACTAATCCCCTCACCGCAATAGGGACACTGAATAGCTTGTTCTTTAAGACCGGGCAAATTATTTGGCGTTAGATTAACTGTTGTAGTCGAACTCTTCTATCTCAAGTTCCAGGACTCCAACCGGCCTTGTCCAGATAATCACATCACCCACCTGTTTCCCAATTAATGCTGACGCAAGTGGTGATACCCAACTAATTAATCCGTTTTCAGTATCGACCTCATCCTGACCAACAATAGTAAATTTATACTGTGTGTTGTTATCATCAACTAAAGTAACGGTAGCGCCAAAACGGATATCCTCCCCCTCTTGTGCTTCAACCTTAACAGGTATTGCTGATTCAACGCGTTGTTTAAGATAAGTAATATCAGCATTTAATAATTTGATTTTATTTTTATCAGCCAGTGTATTTGATATTTTTAATGCTGAGCATTCTGATATCAACTCACGCAGATACGCTTTTTGTTTCTCTAAACCTTTCATGGTGATGTAATTTGGATGTTTACTTTGCGGACGGACCGGCAGATCTGTTTCAGCCTGATCGCCATCTGGTTCTTTTACAAAAGCACGGCTCATATTAAATCATTTATAAAATTTAAGCGTGAAGGTGAAAGACCTTATTCATAATCTTCCATGTCCCATCAACTTTAAGTAGCGTGAAAAAATCAGTAAATTTATGCCCTGTCCAGTTATCACTTTCAAGTCGGACGGTGGCAATGGTGCCTGCAATATCCATCTCGGAAATTTCTGTTTTGATATCAGCCGCCGGGCCGTTCTCATCATTCCAATCAAAAAGCTTCTGAATAGGTCCGGCAAATAAGTCCGGGCCGATATAACCAAAGATTGTGGCATCCTCATGAAAGGCAGGTTTCATATCATCACCCCGACCTGATTTTGCCCCATCAATGTAGAACTGAACTGCCTTCTCAATCATCGTCTTATCATTCGCATCAACCATATCACTATCCTCTTTATTTTCTAAAAAATTAAGCCTGAAAAAAAATATTACCAGTAATTAGAGCTATGGTTAACCTAAGCATATATGCTGCCAAGATGAAAGATTGTTGTATTTTGTAACACCTCATATAAATCATAGTCTTATATTTGACATTTAAAGTAATAGGCGTAGTCTTGTGATTACGCCGATTTGAGCTCAGCTTGTAGGGCGTTTTATAAATACTGCTAAACGAGGGTAACCTACTTTAGCAAATGCTGAGTGGGTTTTTTTACGCCAAAAAATCGCTGGTTTAAGTAACAACTTGCAGGGCGATTCATAAATACTGCTAAAGCGTTGGTCTCTCAACACCTCTGAGATTGCCAAGGCAACCTATAAGAGGTAGAGAATAAATAAATGATAAATGAAACATTAGAAAAATCAGCAAAACAAAAAAAGACGAATTATTTTAAGCAACAATTTGACTTGTTTATTGAGAGTTCAAAAAAACATAAGCTTGAAAAGCAAAAAGGCGCAAAGTTAAAAACTTCAGCCGAAGCACCGAAGCTTAGTGATGACACTCAATAGTCTTCGACTCATAATTAGTTTATAATTTTTCGTTTCCTCTGATACTCTGATTAAAAAATCAGTTCCGGTGACCGTTATACGGTCAAATTGTGCATTCAAATATGGATTAAAAAAATGTCAGGTCATGCAAATTCAACGAAAGCAATTCTCTATGCATTTATTGCCAATCTGGGACTTGCTTTTACGAAACTAGGAGCGGCCTTTTATACTGGCTCGGGTAGTTTATTAGCAGAAGCCATCCATTCCTTTGCAGATTGCAGTAACCAGATACTTTTATTTATTGGTCTTAAACAGTCAAATAAACCTGCAGATAAAGAACACCCGTTAGGTTATGGCAAGGTTATTTATTTCTGGAGTTTTATTGTGGCAATTCTATTGTTTAGTGTGGGCGGTCTGTACTCAGTTTATGAAGGATGGCATAAGCTACATCACCCCGGAGAACTCAAGCATATATGGGTGGCGTTATTAGTTCTGGCTTTTGGTATTTTACTGGAATCATCAGCTTTATTTGGTGCGCTCAAGGTAGTTAAACAAATAAGACAGGAAAAAACATTATCTCAGTGGCTGAAAAATACCCGCAATGCAGAACTAGTTGTCATACTTGCAGAAGATACGGCTGCAATACTCGGGCTGATTGTTGCTTTCATCTTTGTCTCAATTGCCGGTATAACTGGTAACTCGACCTATGATGCACTTGGCTCAATCTCTATTGGTATTATATTAATTACTATATCTATTTTTTGTGGTTGGCGAATAAAAGAATTAATTATTGGTCGGTCTGCAGAGCCTGAACTTACCAAGTTAATCGATTCAATAATAAATAAAGATAACAGTATCGAAAAGCTGTTGCATACCATCACCATTCAATTCGGGCCAGATATCATGCTAGCTGCAAAATTAAAAATGAAGCCAGGGTTAACTGTTGAAGAAACTGTAAAAGAAATAAACGAACTTGAAGATGAAATTCAGAAACGAGTTCCGGCTGTTAAATGGTGTTTTATGGAACCAGATATCAAGCTATAAAAATTATAAACTAGATTTTAATCTAACCAACCAGATTAAGCACCCATTGTGCACTTGAGTTCAGTTTTTCCGATGAATAAAGAAACCATACAATTATAACTGCAAGTGAAGCGATAAATATTTTCATGGCAATATCATTCATAATACTAATTCTTCCTCTTCTTAAGTTTGATGGTGTTTTATTGAACCAGACACGTAAAATATAAAAATATTTTGTGATGTATAACTAATTATACATCACAAATAGGAAATCCAGATCGTTATATTTTACCGTCTAATCCCATCTGATAATATTTATGAACAATATCATCCTGATTTTCTAATAACCAATCAATATCGGGTTGATTATTCATTGCTTTATGAATAGCAACGGCCGTTGCTTTACGGTGAATATCAAATAATATCTTATGATCTAAGTCATCTGCGGTTGCTACCATTGGGTTTAGCCAAACTGAAACAATAATACCTAAATCATTAGCTTTTTCTTTAGGGATGTCGCCATTTCTTACTGAGTCCAGAACGCCATTTGCGATCGCGCCTTGCACGGTACCCATTAAAATATTGGTGTATCGTTCTTTATTAACTGTCACCTTACTCACCATTAGCGTGGCGGGTCTAACCATAACATCGGTATTCATGATTGCTAACACCTTTGAATGTCCTTTCGCCTGATCACCAATTAAGTTTGCAAATGCAGCACCAACTGGTCCATCAAGTTCGCCAATCACCACCTCCGGTTCAGCAGCAGTTCCAGCGGGACCTCCCGCGACCAAAGCTTCGCCAACACGCATAACAATACGTTCACTCATACTGATTTACTCCTTAATTTTTATTATTAATAGTTTTAAAGACTTTCTCTTTGTTTAAATTCGAGTACTGTCGCATTAATACAGTATCTGGGTTTACCGTCCGGCCCGTCATTAAAAACATGACCCAGATGAATCCCGGAGGATGTTGAACGGATTTCAATTCGCTGCATACCATAATCATTATCCTCTAATTCATAGACTGCCCCATCAACTGGTTTGGTAAAAGACAGCCACCCGCTTTTTGAATCAAAACGATCATTGGTATCAAATAATGCCGCGCCGCTTAATTTATCAACAAAAACACCGTCTGGTGTGTTTTTAAAAACTTCATATTGTTTGCAGAATCTTGCATCAGTTCCTTGTCTAAACGCAACATTGTAGGCCTCTGACTCACCCAGCTTAAACACACCTAATGCCCGATAAAAAACATCAGGCTCCATATAGCCCTGATGTGCAAATACTTCCCTGCCATTTTCTAAAAATAAAATAGTTGGTGTCGCCCAGGTAGGGGTTTTAATATTTAACCCGTCAAGCCCATTAGCTAATTTAAAGGTAAGTGGAATTGACCCCTGATAAATATCAGTTACATCCTTTTTAAATTTTTCACAATAAGGGCAAAAATCCTCAGCCTCAATCACAATAATATTTTTTCCTTCAAGCAGAAAAGAATTATCAACTTTTGTCATTTTTTTAGTATCAAATCTAATACCTGTTGCATGAATAGGGCAATATCCGTTTGGATTTTTAACTAAGTAATCCTGATGATAATCCTCTGCAGGATAAAATTCGGCTAATGATTTAATTTTAGTGGTAATAGCACCGTAGCCTGCCTCACTTAATAGTAACAGATATTCTGCTAACACCTGATTTGCTTTTTCTTGCTGATTCTCATT
>CAZJED010000054.1:0-6461 GCA_964544965.1 uncultured Enterobacteriaceae bacterium | reverse complement strand
TCACTATATTGATGGTGCTGCAGATGATGAAATCACTCACCGCCGTAATACACTAGCCTATGATGACGTTGATTTGATACCCAATGTTTTGGCGGGAGTTCAGAACATAGATCTATCAACAACTATTTTCGGTAAAAGAATTGAATTACCTCTATATTGTGCGCCGACTGCATTACAGAGATTATTTCATCATGAAGGTGAAAGAGCTGTAGCAAAGGCAGCTCAGAAATACAGAACGATGTTTGGTATATCTTCATTAGGCACAGTGAGCGTAGAAGAAATTTCTGAAATAGTTGATACACCTAAAATGTTCCAATTCTATTTTCATAAGGACCGTGGCTTAAATAATAATATGATTGAACGTGCAAAGGCTGCAAATTTTGATGTGTTGGCGCTTACCGTGGATACGATCACCGGCGGAAACAGAGAGAGAGATTTACGTACTGGATTTACCTCACCACCACGGTTAACACTAGCAAGTTTATTTAGTTATATGTGCAGACCTATGTGGACAATTAACTATTTAACCAAACCAAAATTCGAACTACCACATTTACAGGATTATGTTGGCCAGGGTACAAATATTGCAATTTCTATAGGAGAATATTTTTCAACCATGCTTGACCAATCAGTGAATTGGGCTGACGCAGAAAAACTTTGTTCGCAATGGGGCGGACATTTTGCTTTAAAAGGTGTGATGAGTGTGAAGGATGCTCGGAAAGCAGTCGATATCGGTTGCACGGGAATTATGGTATCAAACCATGGAGGCCGACAACTAGACGGTTCGCGAGCGCCATTTGACCAACTGACAGAAATTGTTGATGCTGTTGGTGATAAGATTGACGTAATATGTGAGGGCGGTATTCAACGCGGGACTCATATTTTAAAAGCGTTATCTATTGGTGCCAAAGCATGTTCAGGGGGGCGTTTGTATCTATATGCTTTGGCTGCCGCGGGACAGGAAGGTGTGGAAAAAGCATTGAATCAATATCGCACCGAATTAGAACGTGATATGAAACTGATGGGCTGTACTTCGATAGATCAACTGAGCCGCTCAAATTTGAGATTCCGCTGAACACTATATTAAAGCAGTTTTACAATTTTTATAGTAGGAAATTAGAATGTAACACCTAGGATTAAATTTGCTCTAAAATTGTCGAACTCAACCTCAGCACCAAACAAGTCAGCTTCTGTCATAAAATATCCCATGTTAGCTCCAACGTAGACATTTTCTGTTATTTCAAAATCAACACCACCCATAAATTGCGCCGCAAAGGAAGTATCATCATCGCTTGTTGTTCCAACACCAGTAAAAGCTTGTCCGTTAACAGTAACGGTAGCTGAAAGCGTAACATCCGCATCAGTTTTTGCGATACCTATTCCGCCACCAATGTAAGGGTGTATTTTTTTTTCATTTGAATTGTCACGAAATACAGCGTTAACCATAAGCGTATCAATATCATGTTCAATATCAAGAGTACCAGTTAATGTGACACCTAAAAATGTTAGGGCCGCAGTCTGAGAGAAATCAGCTTCCATAGTACGGTTTACAGATACTCCAAGTGACAGATTAGGTGTCACTATGCCATCCCACCATAAACTACCACCTAAATTCATTCCTGTGTCGACATCTAAATCGTCTGTTACTCCGGCGAATGATAATTCAGGATCACCAGAAACCATTCCAACTTGAAATTCAGCTCGTGCATCAGCATACAAAAATTGTGTGTATGAGAATGCGTATATAAAAACAACTAATATGCTAAGTTTTTTCACACTTATTCCCCAGAAATTAAATACATACTAAATACTACCATTCTCAAGATAGCTATAAAACTGGTTGTTACAATAAAAAAAGAGTGGGGGGTGGTACTAGGTAAAATATGACTAAAACTTGTTCTAGATCAATAATATTTATTATTAGAAGGTAATTCTCAGTCCTATAAATATGCTAATAGGGGCAGCTGCTCCATGAAATCTTGCATCTTCAAATGATGAAAATATTTCGTCAGCCTCTCCGAGTAAGCCGAATGTTTCATAATCCGTATCAAACAAATTATTAACCTTAGCAAAAAAGCTAAAGCTTTCATTAATTTTATATGTCGCATTTGCGTTGACTACAAAATAATCATCAACAGTTTGAAGTTGGTTACTTTCATCTCCACGAAGAACCTGATCAGAATTGTAGATACCGCCGACACCAACTGAGAAATTATCATTAAAATTATAATTACCTCCAATTTTCAAAGAGTGTTCTGGAATACCTGGGATACGATCACCAGCTTCGACTTGTATTTCGCTGGAAGTACCATCGCCATTTAAATCAGTTTTATTTGGGTGGTTTGCACTTACACCAATAAAACCATCCTCAAAAGTAGCCTCAATAAAGCTATAGTTGAAATACCAGTCTATTTTCTTTTTCAATATGCCGGACAATCCGAATTCCGTACCAATACGTCTTGTATCACCAACGTTTCTAAAAAACCCACGACTCGATGTAGTTCCACCCACAGAGCCGAAAATAATGTCATCGTTATTGGTGCTATGATAGGCGCTTACAGTATAGGCAATCCCATTTCTTAATGTCCCTCTTAGACCACCTTCAAAGCTTTTTGTAACCACTTGGTTCAAAGGGGGGTCCGCAAGAAATGCATTAGGAAGACTACAGGGCGCACTTTGGTCTGCACACAATAGTTCAATCGGTGTTGGGGCACGTGATGATTCACTATAACTTCCATAAACTCCATTACTATAGTTAAAATTATATGTAAATCCGAAAGCTGGATTGATTCGATCAAAATCATGCTCACCATTTAATAGTGCAGGGTTTTCTGGGCTAGCCAGGGTTGATTGACTAGTTCTATCACCTAACACAATGTGCGTATTGTTGTAACGCGCCGATGCAGTAACCGATAATTTCTCGTTAACTGATAACGTATTGGTTGCATATAAAGACCAAGTACGATTGTGCGCACGAATTTTTGTTCCTTCTTCGGGCACAAATATATTTGTACCGATAGTTGAACGGTCGGCATTGGCTAGCGTACAGTCTTCTGCTCTAAAAGTGCATCCTAACGATGCAATCTCAACGATTGCAAAGTGATCAATTAAGCCTTGTTGATAACCACTACCAAATATAAATTGGTTTTCATGACCCATTAAGTCATTAAGAATTGTTGCTTGTATATTAGCGCCAAAACCTTCCTGTTCACGGCTACTAATATTATTAATTGCATCACGTGAAGTTCCATTTGCATTGGTTGATGAAATATCATTCCCATCCTGATCCTCTACGTCATCACCATCTTCCTCCAAGTCTCCGCTACCATCATCTTCAAATTCTGAACCATCACCATTAAAACTATTTGTCTTATTTTTTCTATAAAAAATATTACTACTCAGTTGTATTGTTTCATTAACCCATTGTGTTCCAGATAAATTAAGCATGGTCATTTTATTTTCCGTGATATCTGGCGATGTAAAAACGGCTGCCCTATCCAATGTAATTAATTCAACAGGAGAAGAACCATTACCAATTAAGTTTGTATCAGCATGATTTAAGGCAACATCAAATGTAGTTTCTCCTTGTCTATAACTAATAGCACCAAAAACTGTGTATGCATCAGAAGGTGAAGCATCACGCCAACCGTCTTCGTCAAAATAATTCGCTGTTAAGTAATACCCCCATTTACCATTGTTCGCACCACTTTCTATTGTATTGACGATACGTTCAAAGGAACCACCATAAGTTTCAAATTGATTGTCTGTGTAGGTAAAACCATTTTTTGTAGTGATTGATAGTGCTCCACCCAAAGTGTTAAGACCAAAAATTGGATTAGCACCACCAATAAGATTTATCCCATCAATTGATGCTTCAGGTACTAAATCCCAGTTCATTGAATCACCAAACGGCTCATTAATGCGGATACCATTTTGATATACTGCCAAACCTTGAGGCAGACCTAATAGTGGCGATAACGTATAACCACGATATTGCACATCTGATTGAAGTGGATTATTTTGTGCGTCGTTGATTGTGATGCTGCCTAGATTACGATTCATGAAATCTGTAAGTCCGAGCGATTGACTACGTTCCAGGTCTTCACTTGTTGCAGTTTGGACATTAAATGGGATTAGTTCCTCAGGTAATCCAACTCCATGCGCAGGGGTTGTACCAATTACCTCGACCGTTTGCCTTTGCTCAACATTTTCTGCCGCTATTAACGAAACCGTGTACCCCAATCCAAGAAAGGGTAGTAATAATAGACTAGAAAATCTTATTTTAATCAATATGTTGTCCCTTATATTTTTTTTTGAGAAAATTATAAATGAAAATCCTTCCCATTCAATAGGAAAAGTTCCTAAAATAAGAATACCTTAGACGTACTATCTAATCTTTTTCTATATATTAAGCAAGCAAAAATGATTTTAATTAATTGTTATCTAAGGATTTCTTTTACAACACCGATCTTTCGAATCCAAGGTTTCGTGGTAATGCTTGATGGTAATTCGGAAATGGCTTTTTTTGCATCAGCGTAAGAATTATATAAACCATAGATTGCGGCATATCGAGCTATTCCATTAACCGTCACTTCTATGTAGCCAACTTGGTTTTTAAAAGTTTCCTTTTTTATAAAATTAAGAATGTCATTTTTATCGACAACACTGGCAAGTTGTAACGTGTAGCTATTCGGTTGTTGTTGACGCAACCAATTTGTCAGGTTGTATTCTTTTTTTGAGTGTTCTAAGTTTTCGTTTGTTAAATTTTCAGTTATTTCATTGTTATATACCAAATCTATTTCGCTTTCTTTTTCGTTCAGTTCTTTCACTTTCTTAATTGCCAGTTCCAATCCCTGATCAGCTGCAAGCTGAAACCATTCCTTTGCTTTTTTTAAGTCTTCAGGCACTCCGTAGCCTCTTTCATAAAACACTCCGAGATTATATTGCGCCTCAACGTTATTTTTTTGGGCTGATTTTTCCAGCCAATTTAGACTCGTAACAAAATCTTCATCGTCAAGCGCATAAATCATGGCTATTCTATGTTGCGCCTTATCATGTTCCTGCTGTGCAGCTTTTTCTATCAATAATCTCGCTTTATTTTTGTCTTTGCTGATACCGATACCACGGTAATACATTAATCCCAGATTATATTGTGAATCAGCAATACCGGCATTCGCTGATGACTCCCACCATTTTGCAGCCTCACTATAATTTTTTTCAATTCCATAGCCATAAAAATATCTGATACCAAGATCATATTGTATTTTTGGAACACCTGATTCAGCTGCTAAAATCAACCATTTAATTGATTCTTCCTGGTTCTTTTCAACACCTTGTCCTGATTCATACATTAAGCTAAGAATATACTGAGACCATGAGTCACCTTCTTCCGCTAAAGGTTTCAGAATCTCCAGAGCACGTTCAAAATTATTTTCTAAATAAGCTTCTTTACCTTCTTTATAGTTAGATTTACTTTTGAACCCCGTTTTTTCAATTAACTCGATATAATATATAGCTTCACTATTACCTTCTTTTGCCAAAGGTTTAAAAATCTTCATTGCACTTTCATAATCTTGATCAAGATACGCAGCTTTTCCAGCGCTCAGATCTGCCGCATAAATTAGGGAAGTATTTAGTAAGACTAAAAGAAATGCAGGTAAAAAAAATCGCCCAATATACTTATCTGTGAAGCCTGTTATTTTACAGTTCATATATTAGAGAATATTTTTTACATTAAAATAGCAAATGCACGTTTTATGCCATCGATTTTGCAATATCAAATATTTCTTCAGCATCAAGTAATTGATCATTACTTTCAAAAAGTTTCTTTATGCAGGCTTTGTGAACGGCTAATTTTAGTGTGCCAAAACCAATCGCACCCCAGATAATTTTTCCACACCTTTCATTACCTTTATCCATCATATCAGTACCACCTATACCAAGTGGCGGAGTTGCATTTGCGTCAGCTATTAATTCAATATTGTCGTTTTTTTCCCAATGCTCAGCTTTGATCAATTCAATGCCTGCAGCACCTGTCGCGAAAACAATTTGTGCGTCTTCAATAATTTTTCCATTGGCGTCACAATCAGTCGCTTCAGCGGGAGTTAATTCAACATTGAAACCACTTTTCATATCTTCACAGGCAGCTTTTGCCCGACTGATTTTACGAGAGACGAGAACGATTTCACTTGCTCCTTCTTTAGCCATCATTACAGCAGCGCGTTGTCCAACCGGTCCTGTCCCTGCAAGAATGACAACTTTCTTGCCTTTTATCTGACCACTTGTCATTAATTTTGCCACGCCTGCAGCAGCTGTAGTATTACTCCCATTACTATCTAACATCACAGATACTCGAAAGTCAGCAAAGAAGTTATTTTGTACTGCCTTAAATAATATTTGTCCTGCCACCATATTGCTACCACCAACAAATATAGCAGTATTTTGTTTTTCTTTTGGGGCTC
>CAZJED010000053.1:3478-7048 GCA_964544965.1 uncultured Enterobacteriaceae bacterium | reverse complement strand
CATTTGTTGTTAAAATAATAGAGCGGTATTGCGTACCAATATCGTTACCCTGTCGATTTAATTGCGTGGGGTCATGACTTTCAAAAAAATGATGTATTAAATCAGTGACCGAAATCTTATTTTTATTAAATGTCACCTCAACAACCTCTGCATGATTATTGGGGTTATTTTTATTTTCAGGTTCTGTAATGGCCTCATAATTTGCTGCAACACCGGTACCATCAGCATAACCTGACACAGCGTCAATGACGCCAGGTATTGACGCGTACTCTTTCTCGACACCCCAAAAACACCCGGCACCAAGCACTATTTTCTCGATATGCTTTGTTGCTTCCATTTTAGCTTTTGCTGAAATTGATACAAAAAGAACGCATAAAAGAATAATTCCATAAATAATCTTATTCATATAATATTTTTTTATTAACTGATTTTATATTTTTAATAAATCTATGGTAAGGTTTGTTATTATCCATTTCAATTACTATTAACCCTCAAAGGAGAGCCATAATTATGAAGTTGACTGGCGTCAAATCCTCAAATAAGAAGATGCACTCGATAGCTGATGCTTTTGGAAACCTGTTGGTTGATGGATTCCATTTCGTGGCATTATTTGCGATTCTCCTTACAATTATTGTGTCCGCAGCACTCACCTTCTCTGAGATGCTGGCTAATAGGTCTATATTGGTTGAGGATATTTTACTGCTTTTCATCTATCTGGAACTTGGTGTCATGGTTGGCATCTATTTCAAAACCAATCATATGCCTATCCGTTTTCTACTTTATGTCGCCATCACTGCTTTAACACGAATGATTGTTGGCGAAATTCAGGTAAATCATGAGCCTCATGTAGATCATGATCCTAATATTGTTATTCTGTATGCTTCGACGGCTATTTTGCTTTTAGCGATCTCAAATTTCATTATTCGCTTTGCTTCAAACAAATACCCATCTGAACAAGAGAAAATTACGAGACGGCGTGCCTGACTACAAACCAAAACGAACGAGAAACATCTATTCACCAGGTCAAGATAAGTCTTTTAAATTATCACGCTCAAAAGTTGAATCTTTTATAAACTGTGAACGTTGCTTCTATCTTGATAGGCGACTTGGTATCAATCAGGTACCAGGCTTTCCGTTTAATATTAATTCAGCTGTTGATGAATTATTAAAACGAGAATTTGATCAATACAGAGAAAACGCCAAACCTCATCCATACATGATAGAAGCTGGCATTAATGCTATCCCCTATCAACACGATAAATTAGATAAATGGCGAGAGAATTTTGTCGGTGTTCAGTATTTGCACGAGACCTCAAACTTTCTGCTTCATGGAGCAATAGATGATGTATGGAAAACAGACGAAGGCGAACTCATCGTAGTTGATTACAAAGCAACCAGTAAAAAAGATAAAGTCAATATTAATGCGCCCTGGCAGCAAGGGTATAAAAGACAAATGGAATTTTACCAGTGGCTTTTAAGAAAAAATGGTTTTCAAGTCTCAAATAGAGGTTATTTTGTATACTGTAATGGTAGACGTGACCGCGATGCATTCAATGCTAAAGTTGAATTCGACGTAGATTTACTCCCTTATGACGGAAATGATAACTGGGTAGAAAGCACTATTGAAAAAATAGCTGTTTGTCTTAATCAGGATGAAATACCAGACCCGAATGAAAATTGTGCACAATGTAAATATAATTACGAGATAATCAAGCATTACTGATAATTTCAAGAGGAATCTTTTTTATTTCAGTCTTATTAGAATTTTTTCTTTTATATTTTATTGAAAGACAATTTTTACTTAAACATTCCTCATAGTAATCCATATACTGCGGATTTTTTTTAAATTCTGCTTCACTTATAAAGGTGCGGACTGTTGGGGGTAATTCCTCATTCCTTTGGTCTATTATATATAAGCCGTTTTCTGTAGGAACCCATACCGAACCACCAACTATCAAATGGAATTCGATGTCTTTCAAATAAAGTTGAAATATTACATATGCGCATGCCGCTAACTCTTCTTCAACACGCTTTAATTTATTGGTATTTAGCCGCTCATACACTCTCGCACAAAAGTGAGGTGTAATAGTACATAATGTTATAGGTCCTGAACAAAATATGCGTTTCTTTTTTCTTTTCCAGCTCTCATATTTAATAGAAAGTTCTTTTTCGTCTGAATACCAAAAAAGAATAAAATATTTTCTCTCCGCACTTTTTTTTCCACCTATTGAGTGTTCGTTGATTCTTACTTTTTTGTATTTCTCCTGTAATTTCTTCACTTCATAGTTGTAAGTCGGATTAAGTCCCGACCCAGTGCCTTTGATTTTTTCCGCCCGAATGGCACCTTCTTCAATTGCTTCACTGATCTCCCTTAGATGCCGTGTAGTCAATCCTCTCGCTAAGGTAGCATTCACGGTAACATAAGAAGGATTCTTGTTAGGTCTTTTTTTGGACATAACTTCTAACATACCAAAAACTTAGAAATTGATAAATACTAACCGAAACAATCCATAATTCTGTGTTCTTTTAGTTGTTTTGTATAATCAATTTGGCTGGCATCGGCGCTTTTTATTAAAAAAGAAAGACATATTACGGACATAATAAAGATCAGTAGAAAATTTAAAGAAATAACAACAGAGTAATTAATTTTCGTTTTATCTTTCACTATCAATCCCCCATAAAATTTAATAATCTGAGGTATTAAAGTACTAAAAAAGAAAAAAAACAAAAGGGTTATCAGGTGACAAATTGTGGCAAAAAAATGATATTAGCGTATTAGATCGCAAGCGGCCTTTGCAGCGGTATCCACATCTTTATAACTTTTACATTGTTTTTCAGACTTAGCAGGATAAAGACATATTTCGGCACGATTCTGTTGGCCAATTAATTTAAGCGCCTTTTTCTTTAAATTTTGTGCTGTTGATTTAAATGATGAGCCATCGTCTGAATTAATATTTAACTCTTTTACTTCACCTCGTTCTCTAGATACAGCAGATATATCAATTGTTTGAGTAATAGTTGTTTTTTTTCCATTCGGGCAGACAATAGTATAGATGCGACTTCCTCCATCCTGACCTTTATCATACACTTTTATAACATCTTTTTTGGCGGTAGCAGATAAACTTACAGACATAAGCAGAAAAAACATCAGAAATATTTTTATCGTATATTGATACATTAAAACTCCTTACCCTCAAGCCAATGAGTTTTTGCAGGGTCAAGCTCGGATAATTTTCCTAATTGTTTCGAGCCTCCTTCAACACCAACAACACCATAGACTCCATCAGTTGTAAAAATTGGAACAACTGATGATGGAATACCGCCACTTAATTGAAATGTCCGGTCATTAATATCGATATCACCATCTCCATCCCAATCTAGGGCTGCGCCTGCTGAGAGAATATCAAAATTATATGCTGTTCCCAGCCCAAGCGATGCACTACAAAGATCGCCTGATACCTCTTCAGGAGCAAAAGTTGTAAAAGTAACAATACCGGCTGTCGTAACTGGTACCGATAAAACTTTCTCGCCGTTTGTGCCCGCATCAGTAAAGTCATAAAACCAACCAGC
>CAZJED010000053.1:0-3468 GCA_964544965.1 uncultured Enterobacteriaceae bacterium | reverse complement strand
AGAGCTATCGAGTATCGCGGAAGTCACATCAATCAGATCGTCATCATCATAAGCAACTCCACTTGCCTGAGGGTAACCATCTGTTGACTCGGAGACATTATCGCCATCCGCATCTTCCATTTCGTTTGCGCCAGTAAAGAAATCACGGAAAGCATAGAACCGGTCTTCAACTTCCGTATCTAATGGATGAGGTCTGTAACCAGTTCCAACTATGACATAATCATAACTGCTTTCATTAGAGAAAATTGTATCAGTCACTTGCACAACCGAAGGCGCATCAAAGAAACGTCGTTTTTTAGTATCGCTACTACTATCAGCAATCTCAGCAAGCTTTCCTACAACAGTTGTACTTTCAGGATTGCCGGAGGCAATCTCTAGTACTGCTAAATCAACCCGCCATATCTGACCGCCTGTGTCTACCGCGTAGAGTCTATCTGTAACACCATTGAGGTCGCCATCGAGCGTACGGATACTAGCTGCAATTGAATAATTCATATCCGACACCTGAATATCAGCACCAGAACCTGAACCGCTTATTGATAAAATAAGGCTGCCATCTTCGGGGTCAACGATATAAATTGCGTTGCCAAGAAAATCATCGTCACCATTATCTGCCGGTGAATAAACCTCAGAATTATCAAGTGCGCTATCATATCCGCCACCGAAAATTAAGACGTCTTTAGTTTCGGTACCACTTCCGGAATCAACGTTAATTGTGGTTATAATCGGTCGTGACCAGGTTTGACCAAGACGAGAAAAATCACCGCTTCCACCCTCAATACTCCATAAAAATCTTGGAACAAATGTATCGCTGGCAGATGTAACATCTGAGGTCAAATCAAGTGCGTAAATATTATCCCCGCCACGCCTTGCAGCGACAAAAGCAATCACCTGGTCACCATCAGCAGTTTCAATACTACCATCTAAATCATTGTCAATTGTTTGAACGGTTGGGGAAACGTCTAATCCATAAATATGGTCGCCTTGACCATTAGAGAACATATCCTGTTGTTGACCCCAAAAGTCACCTGGCATATAACGCCACTCCTCAATACCTGTTTCGCCATTCACCATATGTAAAACACCATCATTAGTACCATAAATTATTTTGTCAAAAAATGTTTCAACTATTCCATCGCCATCAGCATCGGTACCACCATAAGTAATTACTGCAGGTGAACTATGAAGAACATCATTCACCGACCAACGTTGATTAGTGCTAATGTCAGTATCGGGATCGGTAGTGCTTTTCTGACCAAGCAACCAAAGCATTCTTGTTTCACACTCGCTTCCGCCTGAGGTGCTTGGTGTTGGACAAACCGCTGATCTCAGCGCACTTAAATCAGAGCTTTGCCAGTTACCGCTATTTAATTCAAAACCGGTTCCACTTAGCAATTGTCCACCCGATGCTATCCCTGAATTATTGGTATCGGTATAGAGGGTCTGATCTGTAAAATCGACAATTTCATGGCCGGCGCCGCCTTGCGTGGTGGCCTTACCATCAACCACGCTTGACCAGATACTTTGTGCGCTATCTTTAAACTTATCATCGGTGGTATCCACTGCCTCAGCACCACCCGCATCAAGAATAGTCCCGGGGGCGCAACTATCTACATCAATACAAATATTGTATTTTTTCACATTTCCTAACCACGCCTCAGAAAGTTGTGGTGTAAAAAGTCCAAAATAAACCTCGTCACGACTAAGTAATCTATTAAATGCATTAGTCGCTAATGCCGGGGAGACAAACGATGTGGGATCATTTTTAACCTCGGTAAGAATGCTTTCAAAAACACTAACCAATTCACCTGCAGATGCTGCAGCATAGACATCGCCACCTCCAACATTTGCCATATCTGTAATAAATTGTGTTGCATCAGCATCATCAAGTGCAAAACCTATAGTATGCGTTTTAACAATTTGGTCATTCGCGAGACTGCTTGATTGGTCTTCTTCATGCATGAACTCAATCAAATCAACCGCACAAATCTCGTGATTAAAACCATCATCATCAGGTTCGTAGGCATGATCAATATCTTCTGTTGTTTTGAAACTACTGTTATCAGTGTAGCAGGAGCCCTTACCAATCATGCTTTTTGTCTTCGATTGCACGCTGCTGCTATTTCCATGAAATGCAGCGCCATCAGTCAGAAGAACCTGATGATTAGCAGCGCATGTTAATTCCGTATTAAAAGGAGAAATGTAAGTAGGAGCGCCTAAAATTTGTCGGTTCGCACAATCACCACTATCCGGATTCGTAGTGACATCACAATCCGTTGGATTTAGAACGCCAAATGAATCTGTGCTTGAATTAATCGTCGCGCCACCGCAACTGTCTGCTGCGGTACAGTAACTACCTGGATGACTAACGCGGGCAACACTATTACCACCTCGTTCTAATCCGAAATCTATATCCTCACCACGCCAATAATTCGCCGCTTCTAACATTGTGCTGGCAATAGGTGTCAGACAAGAGTCGCATGCTGATAATTCATTTACTAATTCAACTAAACGCTGACGATTTGTTTTAAAAGGTGTTTCAACTATGGTTTGATAAATAATATTTAACCGTGGACTTTTAGAGGCATCCCCATCTGCCGTCTCTGCAATACGGGTACCTGTTACCTGCTCGATAATAAAACCCATTGAACTGCCACTGGTCCAACCGGCACGGTCAACAATCTCCTGAACAATCGAGGTAATATCATCGGTGGTAAAGTTAGCATCAGCTGTACTCCAATCTTCGGCCACCCATGCCACTGAAGCAGTTGTTGTTGTACGAGAGGTAATATCATCTGGAGTATTTGAAAATTGAACTATCTCGTCCTCATCTATTCCCTTAATAGTAAATTCGGCAGCACCATCAGAAATACCCTTGGATGTAAACGCAATTTCCGCGGAAAGAATAGTTGCTGCATTAGGGATATCGATTTCCTGAAAACGTAAACCAATCGTCTGGTCAGATGATTCCTCGCTATCAAAACCAATATCAAGATCGGCGTCAATAATATTAACATCGGTTCCAACTTGTTCAGCATCATCGCCGCTTAACGCGGTTTGCGACGTCTCTGTTGCTTTAACACAACCCGTCTCACCAACCCCATAGGTATAACTAAGTTTTGGTGCTTTTGATGAATCACTATCACGGCTATGAAGAAAACGCGTTTCATTCGCAGTCGCACTACTGGTGTCAATTAATAGTGTTAGCGCATTACCTCCACACCAACCGGCCCGGTCAATTACATCCTGAAGTACAGCTTTAATATCTACACTCTCTTCGGGGTCATCCTGGGTAATTAAATCTGTCTCGCTGAGTGTCCAACTTACCGAAGTGCCGCCGGTTGCACGGCTACTAATATTAGAAACACTATCTTCCAGGGCTTCTGAATCGTCAGTTTGCTCTGCGGTAATATCCCAGGTACTTTCTAATCCTGTCGCTGGTGCAGCGGATGGAGTTAACGTTAGGAT
>CAZJED010000052.1:0-7619 GCA_964544965.1 uncultured Enterobacteriaceae bacterium | reverse complement strand
TGAAAGACCAAGCTGTAGTTTGTAATATTGGTCATTTTGATAATGAGATTGATGTTGTAAGTATTGAAAAATACGATTGGGTTGAAATTAAACCGCAGGTTGATCATGTTATATTCCCCGATGGTAAGCGAATTAAATTATTAGCTAAAGGACGTTTGGTAAATTTAGGTTGTGCTACGGGCCACCCGAGCTTTGTTATGTCAAATTCATTTACTAATCAGGTATTAGCGCAGATTGAATTATTTACCTCAAATGAAAAGTATAAAAAAGATGTTTATGTCCTGCCCAAACATCTTGATGAGAAAGTAGCTCGATTACATCTTGAAAGAATTGGCGCAAATTTATCAACATTAACGAAGGCGCAAGCTGACTATATAAATGTTGACGTTGATGGACCCTACAAACCAGATCTTTATAGGTACTAAAGGTTAATGGATTCACAAAAAAAATATAGCCCAAAATTTAGTTTCGAGTGTTATTCGCCAAAGACCCCAGAGGCAATAGCTAATTTACAAAAAGCGCAATTAGAATTAGCTAAATTGAGCCCTGATTTTTTTTCAGTGACCTATGGTGCAGGAGGAAGTACCCGAAACATGACTTTTGAAACCGTTTTGGACATTCGCGAGAGAACAGGTATCGAATCAGTACCACATATATCATGTGTGGGGAATTGGAATGATGAGATTAAAGCCATGTTACAAAACTATATCGACAATAATATTAAGCGTATTGTTGTACTGCGCGGAGATTTACCATCGGGCAGTGTTGGTTACGGGCAGTTTCAACACGCGAATGAACTGGTTGAATTTATAAGAGCGCAAGCAGGAGACCATTTTCATATTGAAGTAGCTGCCTACCCTGAATTTCATCCTCAAGCAACAAGCGCAAAAGCCGATATTGATAATTTCAAAAGGAAAGTCGATGCCGGCGCTAACAGTGCAATTACACAATATTTTTATAATCCGTTTTCTTATTACCGTTTCATCGATCATTGTGAAAAATTAGATATTAATATTCCAATTGTTGCAGGTATCATGCCGATTACAAATTGTACTCAACTTGTCCGGTTCTCAGAGGGATGTGGCGCAGAAATCCCCCGATGGATACTCAAACAATTACAGGGTTATGGCGATGATCTAGAATCCATATTTAAATTTGGCGTTGATGTGGTTACCGAGCTATGCGACCAGTTACTCAGTAATGGGGCACCCGGGTTACATTTTTTTACCATGAATAAGTCGGCTGCGAGTTGTGCTATTTGGAAAAATCTTGGCTTAGATAAAAGAAATGTTTAAAAAATTATAATTACGTATTACTCAATTCGCTTTTCAGCTTTTAATTTAGTTTTTATATAATCAGAATGAGAGACGTGTAATAAATCTGCAATTTTTCTAATATAATATTCTTCATATTTATGGAGATAGGCATCGGCATAAGCCACACACCAAAGGTTTTCAATAATATTAACTTTTTCTGTTGCCGAAAGTTCATTATTTATTATTTCTGAGAATTCATGTAAAGATACTGCATGATCAACTTCATTTTTTGCTGAGGAGATGAGTTCATCAATTTGTATTTTGTTCAGGGTAAATTGTTCTAACAATATATTTTTTATAGTGTTGTATTCTTCATCTCCAATATTTTCATCGGCTAAACTTATTTCAATCATCAGCACAGCTGTAGCTAATTCTATTTTACTCTTATGAGATATATTATTATCCGGAGATTCTTGTAAGAGATTATCTAAATAGGATTTTAAGCTTTTGATCATAGAATTTTATTATTTAAATTATTGTCAACTTTAAAATGAATTTAAGTATAATAAATTAAAAGATTCATTGACAATTTATCATTCTAATAAAGGCTCTATATTTAATTTTGAATATTTAAAGAGCAGGACAACATATATAATGCGAATTCCAAGAATTTTTATCAACCAAAAGGTTGTATCTACCGCAACCATTTCTCTACCAGAAGACAAAGCACATCACATCCAGCATGTCCTCAGGCTGCGTGTTGGCGATCAAATAAAATTATTTAACAATTCAGGATTGGAATTTAAAGCTGAAATTACAGAAGTAACAAAGAAGGTTGTTCGAGTACAAGTTAAAGATGTTGGTCAATTAAAAAATGAGTCGCCATTAGCTATCACTTTATGTTTGGCGGTCTCGCGGGGTTCACACATGGATTTTTCGATACAAAAGGCTGTTGAACTTGGTGTTACAGCGATAATTCCTATTATATCTGAATTTGGTAATGTAAAGTTAACCGATAACAGAATAGACAATAAACTTTTGCATTGGACGAAAATAATTATTGGGGCTGCCGAACAAAGTGGTCGAAACAGGTTAGCGGAACTGCAAAGTCCGGTAACATTTAATGAGTGGATAAATTCAGAGAGTATTGCAACAAAACTTATCATCCACCCGGGCGCTGAACAAACCATGTCAAAAATTAATCTTCAAGACAACAAATTAACACTCATGATTGGCGCGGAGGGCGGTTTTAGCGACTTAGAGTTTCAAAAAGCTTTAGATAGTAATTATATTCCTGTTAGTTTGGGGCCTAGAATACTCAGAACCGAGACAGCAGTAGCTTGCAGTGTAAGTAATGCGCAACAATTGTGGGGGGATTTAAATTAGCCACATGACGGTAAATCAAAATTTAATCGTCCCTCATCTAACAACGGCACTAACAGGCCCTTTAGAGAATTTAGAGCGCGTAATATTAAATAATCAAACAGCAATTGAATCATGGTTTAGAAATGCTTGGCGAGAGGTACGGGTGCCTTTCTATGCCTCCGTGGATATACGAAATGCCGGTTATAAAATTGCCCCTGTTGACACCAATTTATTTCCATCAGGATTTAATAATCTCAATCCGTCATTCGAATCACTATGTATCCATGCTGTGCAGATGGCTGTTGAGCATACCGGATTGTCAGTTGATAAAATCCTAATTATTCCTGAAAACCATACGCGTAATTTATTTTATATGGAGAATATCGCCAGTCTTCAATCAATTATCGAAAAGGCAGGATTTGAAGTACGAATCGGCACTCTGATTGATGATGTTAGCAAGCCGGTACGTATCGAACTTAATTCTTCTAAAACAATTTTATTAGAACCGGTCAGGCGAGATGAGAATCGTTTATTAGTAAGTGATTTTAATCCTGATCTAATACTTCTTAATAATGACCTCGCCAGAGGGGAGCCTGATATTTTTAAGAATATTGAACAAAAAATAACACCACCTACAAGCTTGGGCTGGTCATCTCGCCTTAAATCCGGCCATTTTAATTTTTATCAAAAAGTTGCAAGGGAGTTTGCAGAATTAGTTGATATTGACCCCTGGCTGATTGACCCTATGTTTCGTAATTGCGGTAAGGTGGATTTTATGAAACATGAGGGGGTTGATTGTCTTTCAAGCAACGTAAAATCATTATTGGAAGCCATCAATGTTAAATACCGCGAGTATGATGTAGAGAATCCCCCTTTTGTGATGGTAAAAGCGGATGCAGGAACTTATGGTATGGGTGTGATGTCCATACGAAGTCAGGATGAAATATCCGAATTAAACCGTAAGGAACGAACACGCATGGCAACAACGAAAGAAGGGCAAAAGGTAAGTCAGGTGATTATTCAGGAGGGCGTGTATACGCATGAAACCTGGGGCGATGATGAGACAGTGGCTGAGCCGGTGGTTTATATGGTGGACCGTCAGGTGGTGGGTGGCTTTTATCGTGTGCATGGGAAACGTACCACAAGTCAGAATCTGAATACCCCGGGGATGCGTTTTGAACCGCTGGCATTTCTTGATTGCTGTAATACCCCGGACCTTAATTTAGAAGTGGATTGCCATCAAAATCGCTTTTACACCTATGGCGTTATAAGTCGTTTGGCTCTACTCGCTGCAGCTCATGAAATCACGAATGCGTTAAGCTGAGCTTAGGCTATACTATTAACTAATTTGAAATATTACTATCACACTAAGACATGACTTCTGATAAGACAAAAAAACCCTGGGGCGGAAGATTCACCGCACCGACCGATGAATTCGTCGAACAATTTACTGAGTCAGTCTCATATGATCAACGCTTAGCACACTATGATATTGCCGCTTCAATTGCACATGCCAAGATGCTGGCAAAAACAAAAATTATCAGCAACAAAGAATGCGATGTAATTGTAGCCGGCCTAAAACAAATCGAAGAAGAGATAGCCTCTAATCAGTTTAAGTGGTTAACGGATCTTGAAGATGTGCATATGAATATTGAAAGCGTTTTAGTTGAACGCATTGGTGAGACTGGTAAAAAATTACATACTGCACGCTCAAGAAACGATCAAATTGCAACGGATATGCGTCTTTATCTTCGCGATGAAATCGATGATGTTGTGTTGAAAATTAATCAGGTGATGACAGCACTCATAGCACTTGCTGATGAACATCACGATACTATTATGCCGGGACTGACGCATATGCAGTCTGCGCAACCGGTTACTTTCGGCCATCATCTTTTAGCTTGGGTTGAAATGTTATTACGAGACCGTTCACGTTTACAGGATTGTCGTAAAAGAGTTAATGTGCTTCCCTTAGGTTCAGCAGCATTAGCCGGTACAACTTTCCCTATTGACAGAAATTATGTGGCAGAGCTTTTAGGTTTTGATGAGCTGACGCAGAATTCATTAGACGCGGTAAGTGATCGCGATTTTGTAATCGAATTTCTGTCATGTGCGAGTCTTATTGTAATGCACTTATCCAGATTTTCTGAGGAACTTGTGCAATGGATGTCACAGGTAAATCAATTTATTGATCTGGATGACGCATGGTGTACCGGTTCATCTATTATGCCGCAAAAGAAAAATCCAGATATACCTGAACTTGTTCGAGGTAAGACAGGCCGTGTTTACGGCAATTTATTTGCGCTACTAACTATAATGAAGGCACAACCACTCGCTTATAATCGAGATAATCAGGAGGATAAAGAAGGTTTATTTGATGCTGTTGATACAGTAAAAATGTGTTTAACGGCTTATGCCGGTTTAATCCCAACGATTACTGTAAGACATGAATCTATGTTAGCAGCTGCTGAACAAGGCTACACAACCGCAACTGATTTGGCTGATTATTTAGTTGTTCAGGGGCTAGCATTTCGAGACGCGCATGCGGTTGTAGGTAAGGTTGTGCAATACGCCATAAAAAATAATAAATTATTGTCCGCGCTGTCATTATCAGAGCTTCAGCAATATTCTGAACTGATTAAAGATGATGTATTTGCAGTTTTAAAATTAAAAGGTTCTATATCAACAAGAAACCATGTTGGTGGCACTGCCTCAGCACAAGTTAAGATACAAATCGCAAGACTTAAAAAGCAAATATAAAATAGGGTCTGAGTAAAAAACTAAATGAAGTTACTAATTAGATTAGTTATTGTTTTTGTTGTTATTTTTGTTCTTTCAATTGGCGTTATTACAATAACATTAATAAATTTCGATCCAAATCATCATAAAGATACAATTGCAGCAAAAGTAAAAGAACAAACAGGCCGAAATTTAACTATTAATGGTGATATAAATTTAACTTTTTATCCTTGGTTGGGCGTTAATGTTGAGGGTATCAGTTTAAGTAATGCTGCTAATTTTGGCGATACACCATTTTTAGAAACGAAAACCATAAAGGCGCGTGCAAAATTATTACCGCTTCTTAGAAAAGAATTAGAAATTGACACCTTTGTTTTGCATGGCGCGAGAGTTAATTTAGCCAGAGATGCCAAGGGAGCAAATAATTGGGATGATTTAGTAAGTTCAGAAGATAAAAAACAAAATACAAATCAGAATTTACCCTTTGCGGCACTTATATTAGGAGGCATTGATGTAAAGGATGCAAGTATTCGTTGGCGGGATATGCAGCAGGGTGTTGAGTACAATATTACAAATACAAATATTCATACCGGCGAATTAAAGTTAGGGAAACCCATTGAGATTACCGCCTCTTCTAAGATAGTCGCTTCCAAACCCGCGGTATCTTCATCAATACAGTTTACGGGTACGCTTTCCTACGAGGATAACGGTGATATTTTAATTCTACAGCCAATGTCACTAGAAGCGGTTGTTAGCGGTAAAGAAATTCCCGGTGGCAAAACTTCATTAAAACTTAGTTCTGAAATAAAAATGAATTTTGATGAGGACACCGCCGAGATTAATTCGTTAGATTTAACAGCTTTCGATACTACAATAAAGGGACAAACAAAAGTTTCAAATTTATTTTCAGGCAATCCTGAATTTACCTCAAAAATTTCAATTAGCGGGGAAGACCTGCCGCAACTTTTTAAAATTGCTGAAATAGAACCGTTAGCAAGTGAGTTAGGGAAGTTATCAAATAAAAAATTCAATCTGAACGCATCACTGCATACAGATTTAGGAAATAAAGACCTGAACATCGATGAATTAACGTTAAATGTTTTTGGCAATAAAATTAATGCAGAAATATACACACGTAATTTAGGATCGGACACTCCGGCTGTCAGAGGAAAATTAAATGCCAGCGGCCCGGATTTACCTTCAATGATTAAAATTGCACATCAATTCTCCGGCGCAAGCAAAAAAGAAATTAACTCTCTTACCAAACGGCTTACCTCGACGCCTAAATTATTTAACATTGAATCAGTTTTTGATATTGATTTAAAAGCGGGAATTGCAGATATCCCAAGGTTATCAATTAAGGCACTTGGTATGTCGACAAGTGCCAAGTTAAAAGCAAAAAAGATCAATTCGGCTACACCAATACTCAATGGTGAATTAGAAGCTAGCGGACCAGATTTACCTCTAATTATGCAGATTGTTCAGGGTATGCAAAAAGCAAATAGTGAGTCTTTAAAACTATCCAAGAATTTAGGTAAATTTAAAAACAAAAGTTTCAATATAAAAACAAGTTTTGATACCGATCTTTCATTAGGGAAGATTGATTTACCATCGCTTAGTATTGATACATTAGGAGTCAGTATTAGTGGTAATTTAAAAGGTAAAAATATTCAGAAAAATAGCGGTAGCATGAAGGGCAGGGTTTCAATTATCAGTAAAAAACCTAAACCGCTATTAATTGCACTTGGCCAAACCGATATTGCAGAGGTTCTGAAATCAATTGATATTAATACTGATATCAGCGGTAATAGCAGTAACATTGGATTGAAGCCGTTATCAGTTGTTGCTATTTTTTCCGGAAAAAATATTCCTAATTCACCTGTTGAATTAAAAATTCGTGCGGATTCTAAAATAAACTTCGAGAAAGAAATATTAGATTTAGATTCATTACGGGTAAGTGGTTTGGGGCTTGATGTGAAGGGAAAAATAAAAGCCTCGAAATTTAAAACAAACCCAGCCTACACTGGTCAGGTAACGATTGCTCCTTTTGATTTAAAGAAATTTCTAAAAACCTTAAATAAAAAAATCCCAAGTACATCAGATAAAGATGTACTAAAAAATATTGCAATTAAAACTGATTTCTCAGGAGAAAAAACTAAATTTTCTCTAAAAAATATCAATGCAAAGTTAGATGAAACAAAATTACAGGGTGATATCAATGTAAAAAGTTTTACTCCTTTGGCAGTAGAATTTGGAGTG
>CAZJED010000051.1:0-8593 GCA_964544965.1 uncultured Enterobacteriaceae bacterium | reverse complement strand
TTTCTTGTTTATATTCTTTTGTCCCTCTTCTTCTTAACTCTTTTTGATTAAGTGCTATTATTTTTGTTTTATCTAGATTTAATGTAAACCAGTCTTTTCTGATCTTTGAGTCAATTTTTACGTGACTAATTCCATCAACTTGAATCATATTTTTATTAAACTTGGAAGCCCTGCTTCTTTTACCATCTTTTATATAATATTTAATTTCGGTCACACCAGATGAGCCAACTGCCGCTTCCATTCCTTTATCTCTCGGCTTATCATAATCACCAATAATAATATTTAGTTTATTATTGAGAAAAAATGCTCTGCCACCCATAAAATTTGGTTCACTTGCTCCTATTGACCCTTTTTTCATACTTACAAGTGCAAAAATTATATCTTCATTTGGTTTCGCTAATTTCAAGCCTTCAGAAATATGCTTTCCCAGTAAACGTGTCTGATCAATTGAAAAAACACGTTCCGCGTCTCCTTCTTCGTAAAAACTTTTATCCCAAATTTTTAATAATCTTAATGAACTGTCAATCAGTTCTGCATCTAGTGTAGCTGGGTGATTATTTGGTTGCTTAGTCCCTTTATCCTGATTATCTATTTTAATATATAAACTAAGACCTGATTCCCATAGAATAGCGCCAGCCATCAGTTCTCCGGTCATGATAGTTAAAAAAAATATAAAAAATACGCTTTTAAAATAAACAGTCGATTTTCGTTTCATCTGCAACCTTATCTTTAATCAGTTGTACTTGCTTCAACTGGAGTCATTATATCAGTCTATGACTATGATTGAATATTTTTCCGAATACCCTATAAAAATACAAAAAAAAGCGCACTTATGTGCGCTTTTTTCGTACGTGAGTACAGATTCTGAATAGAATCGTTTCTAAATAAACGACTTACCAGAAAATGAAACCACCAAGAGAAACGTTTGAGATGTTTCCAAACTGACTCTTTTGGTCATTGTACTCAGCTACAACTTTCAACCAAGAATTAACATCATGGTATACACCAAGAGTGGTTAACTCATTTGAACGTTCGATATCTGCATCACCTGCATTGTTTACAGGGGAAGTTAAGCTAACGTTGTCCTGGTTAGTTTCACCATAACTTAAACCAACTTTGGTCTTACCATTGAAAGTGTAAGTAGCTTGAATGTAGTAACCATCAGCTTCTGCTTCTTGACACTGTGTAGCAGTACACTGGTATGAGTTAGTGTCAACTTGACGTACTGAACCAAGCGCTTCACCATCATACATACTAGCCACTAAACCTAAAGCACCAGCGTTAATATTGATACCAAGACTAACACCATGTGTTTTAACTTCGCCTGTGGTACTGAATCCACCGGTATTACGGCCTGTCATTTCTTGATAGATACCATCCGCCCAAACAGCAACGCTACCACCATCAAATGATGTGCTGTAGTTTGCAGCTACTTGGAACTGAGGTGTATCTGTTTCAAAGTTAGCAACGTTACCGCCACTACCTTCTGAAGGATCAAAAATACCTGCTTCGATAGTAAAACCACTCATATCAGGTGATTTCCATGCAAAACGAGTATTAAATTCAGCGTAGGTATAACCATGACCAATACGGCCTAAAGTTGTACCGCCACCATCAATGCTACCGATAGCACCAACACCAAACAGAGTCATATCATTTAAGATAGCACCACGTGAGAATAGAGATAAAGTACGACCAACACTAATAGTACCGAATCCACCGTCTACGTTGAAGAAAACTTCACGCATATCGATGTCTTCACCACTTTTGTTCTGGCCGTCAGTTTTACCGCTTGACGCATCAGGTGCAAAACTAATTTGGGCAGTACCGGTCAAACCATTCGCTGAAGGACTAACGACCTTCATGGTATGGAATGCAGGTAACAAACCTTCTTGTAAGTGAGAACTATTACCAGCATTCACATTATCTTGATCAAGCTGGTTATAGAATAAGTTTATAGTACCGGTGTAGCTTACTTCCCAATCACCGGCCGACCAAGTAGCAGCACTGGCTGGCGCAGCAACTGTTGCAGCAAGTACAGCAGCAGCTAATTTTGATTTCTTAAATTGAGTCATCATTTCCTCCTACTCATTATTTAAGTCTTTCTTAAATTTTAAAAACTTAAAACTCTAGAAATTTAAGTCCTCCTTTAAAGTTCTACATTTACTAGTAAATCAATAAAGGAATTTACGCCCTGTGTTATCAGGACAGGTGGTGAAATTACTACAGAAATAGCAGTGTTGCAAATAGTTTTTGTAAAAAAAACAACAATATAATTTTAGGTATAAAATATGTTGTTTTAAACCAACATATATATATAAAATACTATATTTATCATATATTTATATTAAATTAAATAGAAGTAAAATGAATTATATTTTTTTACGTAAGTTAAATAATTTTGTTGTTTTTATACAACATAATATCTATTAGTCATTAATTCAATTGTTTAGATAATAATCACGCAACATTATCGAATGACACCGGTTTAACGTGTTTTAGCTCTTCATCCGTAAAAATGCGTGAAATAGTCATAAATCTTAACCCCAAGGGAATTTCGAGTGAAAAACTCGAACCCCTTCCTTTTGATACATCAATATTGATGTGCATATTTTTGTAATATTCGAATTGATCAGAGGCCATATAAAATGGGCATCCATGGATTTCGCCAAGACAAACATCTCTACTTCCCACTAGAAAATCGCCCTTTTCAAAACACATGGGTGCTGAACCATCGCAACAACCCCCACTTTGATGAAATATTAGATCCCCATGCTTTTCTCTTAATTTGTCAATTACCTGTCTGGCTTTTAATGACACTGAGACTCGCTCTACACTCATATCTTCAGATTACTCCAAAAAAAAGGGTGATTCCAAAAGAACCACCCATTTATTAAAAATAGAAATAACCAACAAATATTGGGCTCTAAAAGAAACCTAGTTTGTTTTTGTCATATGACACTATCACATTCTTTGTGTGACGATAATGGTTTAACATCATTTTATGAGTTTCACGGCCAATTCCAGATTTTTTGTAACCGCCAAAGGAAGCATGCGCTGGATAATCATGATAGCAGTTACACCAAATACGCCCAGCTTCGATACCGCGTGCCATTGATTGCATTTGGTGTATGTCACGCGTCCAAACGCCAGCACCTAAACCGTAAAGAGTATCATTAGCTATTTCTAACGCCTCGGCTTCATTCTTAAATGTTGTAACGCTCACAACGGGGCCGAATATTTCTTCTTGGAAAATGCGCATTTTGTTATTGCCCTTAAAAATAGTTGGCTGAATGTAGTAACCATTCGGATGAGCAGGATTATCAAACTTTTCCCCGCCAAGTAGAACTTCCGCTCCCTCTTGTTTTCCTACATCTATATAATTCAGTATTTTTTCATACTGATCATTAGATGCTTGTGCACCCATCATTGTATTCATGTCTAATGGGTCGCCCATAACAATTGCCTTAGTGCGCTCCAGACAGCGCTCCATAAATTTATCGTAAATACTTTCTTGTATTAATGCTCTTGACGGGCATGTGCATACCTCACCTTGATTAACTGCAAACATCACAAAACCCTCAATTGCTTTATCTAAGAAAGCATCGTCTTCTGCCGCAACACTATCAAAGAAAATGTTGGGCGACTTGCCGCCAAGCTCTAAAGTAACTGGAATTAGATTTTCTGAAGCATACTGCATGATCAAGCGACCGGTAGTCGTTTCACCTGTAAACGCAACCTTCTTAATATCAGGATGAGTCGCTAATGGTTTGCCAGCTTCTGGACCAAAACCATTAACAATATTTACTGTTCCGGCGGGAAGTAAATCAGCAATAACTTCGATAAACGCATGAATAGATATTGGTGTTTGTTCTGCAGGCTTAATGACAACACAATTTCCCGCTGCTAATGCTGGAGCTAACTTCCACGCTGCCATCAAAATTGGAAAATTCCATGGGATAATCTGAGCTACAACACCAAGTGGCTCGTGGATCTCCATAGTAACTCTAGACGCATCAAGATCTGAGGATTCGCCAGATTCAGAACGAATCGCACCTCCGAAGTAACGAAAATGATCGACTGTTAAAGGTAGATCAACAAGCGTTGTTTCTCTTATCGGTTTTCCGTTTCCCCAGGTTTCAATTTTAGCCAACATATCAATGTTTTCTTCAATACGATCGGCAATTTTCAAAAGAATATTACTACGTTCTGTTGCTGAAGTTTTGTTCCATGTTTCTGCAGCTTTCCATGCCGCTTTAACTGCTAGATCAACATCTTTTTCATTAGATTGGGATATCTTTGCAAGTACACTGCCATCTATTGGTGAGGTATCTTCAAAATACCCACCATCAACGGGGGGTACCCACTTACCGCCAATGTAATTATCATACTTTTTCTTGAGTGTTGGCTTTTGACCGGCCACACTATCTGGATTTGCTGCCATGACTGCCTCCTCCTATTTATAAACCTTATAAATACTATTCATAAAATTGAGTACCGTTAAATATCTTTCTACTAAAACGATTTTAAAGTATTGTATTTCTTACAATTTAAACCAATTTTGCAGATGATTATTGCGATTACTCAACATCCTGTTTTAGTAGTCTGTTTTTTATTATTACGGACGATTATAGACAGATGTTATCAGAATAGCACCCATTAAATACTAAAAAAATACGGCCAATCTTTAAAGAAATTTCCTTTAAAATTATAGCTTTAGAAGCGCAAAACAATTCGGTGAATATGGCATAAAATATTATGAATAAGGATTACTCAATTCCTTGCTTTGCTGGAAAACAAAAATGAATTTGCTCTTTATTGTGACGTCTAAGAATTATAATATTATAAAAAAGGTCCTGAATATGTATGTTAAAAAATCTATCTGCTTAGTATTAATGTTATTTTTGCCGTCGATAACAACTGCTGCTGACGTGATTGAAATAGATTTTGTCTACGTTGGAGACACGAATCACTCCTCGCTTCTGGGTATCAAACAAGGCATAGATGAGTCGAATCTTCAGGGACAGTTTCTGAACCAGAAATACAATTTGGATTTTGTCTCAAGCAATGAGATTGATGAGTACGATTTTTCAAAATACATAGCTGTCTTAGCATCATTAAATACACAACAACTCACAACACTGGCAAAGCAATTAACTAATAAGCCGGTATTTAATCTTACTGATGAAAATAACGAACTAAGATTAAACTGTATTCCAAATATTCTACATATTACGCCGAGCAATAAAATGAAATCTGATGCTTTAGAGCAATTACAAGTTAAAAAGCCTGACTCAAATGCAAAGCCTCAATCCTGGCATTATAGTTTTGTAAAATTTGCTGCTCGTGATTTAAACAAAAGATTTAAGAAAAATTATCAGGAAAAAATGAATGATCATTCATGGGCAGGATGGGCTGCTGTAAAAATGACCTCCGATACTGTAGCTAGAACACAGATATCAAGCTCTAAAGAAATATTAAAATATTTAAAAAATAAACTATCTTTTGATGGTCAGAAAGGAAGCGACATGAACTTCAGAGTGACTGGACAATTACGTCAACTAATACTTTTAGTAGAAAATGATAAAATAGTTGCTGAGGCACCAATCAGAGGTGTTGCTAAACCAAACACACTAGATAGCCTTGGTATACTTGAATGCGAAAATTAAATTTAAAAAAGAAATTGAGGAGCTTGCGATGAATTTTCTTTGGATTAGATTAATAGCAATAGCGTTTGTATTGCTCCCCCTTACTAGTAATGCAAAAGATCGAATATTTGTTACTAATGAGAGAAGTAATAATATTTCAGTTATTGATGCAAAGACACTGATTGTAGAAAATATAATAGACGTTGGTGATCGTCCAAGAGGGATTGGGCTTTCTCCTGATAGTAATGAACTCTATGTTGCTGTTAGCGAAGAAAATAAAATTGTTGTTATTGATCCTGATTCATTAAAAATTCTGAGAGATTTTGAGGCAGGATCTGACCCTGAAACTTTTGCTGTTCACCCTAATGGAAATATTTATATATCAAATGAAGACGATGCAAAAGCTACTGTCTTTGATCCAACTGGGAAACAAATAGCAGAAATTAAAGTCGGGTTAGAGCCCGAAGGTGTTGCAATTTCTCCAGATGGAAAACGAGTAATCGTTACTAGTGAATCAACCAATATGTTACACGTTATAAAAACTCCTGAAAATATTATAGAAAGTAATATTCTTGTTGGCTCGCGACCAAGATCGGCAGTCTTTACAAAAACTGGCAACATTGCATATGCAACTGCCGAAATAAGTGGTGAGGTTGTTAAGGTTGATATTAATAAAGCTAAAATTATTAAAACTGCGTCTACTGGCGATGCTAAATCAAAACCAAAAGATGTTATCCTGAGTAAAGATGAAAAAATTATTTACGTGGCAGGAGGACGAGGAAATAAAGTGATTGTTATGGATGCTAATTCACTTGAAATTATAAAAGGTATACCTGTTGGAAAACGTGTTTGGGGTTTAGCTATGTCTAGTGATGGTCAACGTATTTTTACAACAAATGGTGTTAGCGGCACTGTCTCTGTGATAGATACAAATAAAAATGAAGTTATTAAGACTATTGAAGTTGGTAAATTTCCTTGGGGAGTCGTGGTAAAAGATAAATAGAAATTAAGCTTTAATGATATTATGCCTAATCGCTATTCTTGCGATATCCGCAACTGTAGAGGCATGAAGTTTATTCTTTATTTGTGAGCTATAGTTGGCAACGGTCTTGTAACTTAGGGTTAATATTTTGCTAATCTCACTTGTGTTTTTTCCTTCTGCTAATAAACAAAAAATTTGAAACTCTCGAGCAGATAAATCTGACAATATTGAATCACCTTCACGTGTCCGATCATGCTCATAAGCCATTTTCTTTTTAAGATCTTCATCAATAAATTTTTTTCCTAGTGATACAGATTTAATAGCTTTTGATAGTAATTGAGGATCTGAGCTTTTTGTCATGTAACCAATGGCGCCTGCCTGAAATGCTCTCTCAACAAACACAACCTCTTCGTGCATACTGAAAACTAGCACTTTAATATTATGATTTCGAAAAACTATACGTCTAATAGCTTCAAGCCCACTGACGCCAGGTAAAGAAATATCCATAACAACAACATCTGGACATAATTTAGCAGCTAAATCAATAGCCTCTTCTCCTGTATCCGTTTCAGCAATAACTTTTATATTTTCAATATCTTTTAACAATATTTTGTAGCCTGTGCGAACAACAGCATGATCATCAACTAACATTACTTTAATTTTTTTCATAAAAATAATTAGGCCTTAATGTTCCGTAGGGATCACTATAACTATTTTAAAACCCTCACCTAACTTGCTAAAGAATTCAAATTCGCCATTATGCATTTCAACACGTTCCTTAATACCAAGTAATCCGAAACTAAGTTTTATTTTGTCCTTATTAACACCAACACCATCATCATATATTTCTAAATAAATTTTCTCTACATCATTACGAATAACTTTCTTTATCATCACAACAACTTTTTCTGCTTTAGAGTATTTTAGTGAATTTGTTAAACTCTCTTGAACAATTCTATATAAACTTATTCTTAAAGATTCTGATAAATTATCCGATACATCCGAAAATCTAAAATCACAAAAAATTTCATCTTGGTTTGCATTCCACTCATCCACCATATTTTGTAATGCTTTAACCAATCCAAATTCATCGAGTACTGAAGGACGTAATCTGTGCATCATGTCTTTTGCGACCTTGTAAATATGATCTGAATATTCAACAATAGTTTTCACACTTGAATTAACAAATCTTTTTTCTAATTTTGATTTATTTGGAATTGAGACAGCAACAGCTTTAATTGCTGTTATTGTTTGGCCTAATTCATCATGAAGTTCCTGAGAAAGTATCCGCCTCTCTTCTTCCTGAATCTCAAGCAAACGATGTCTTAGAAGTTGATTTCTTCTATTACTTTCAAATAGTACACTTGCCATATGATTGAATTGCTCTGAAATACGATCAAGTTCGGGTAAATGAAAACTAGGAAGTTCTAACTGATAATTACCTTTTCTTATATCAGACAGACCATCTAATATTTCTTGAATCGGTGACAAGTATAATCCTATTAATATATATATAAGAAGATTCGCAAGAATAATAAATACCGATAAAAATATTAGAATATTTTTTGTTTCCATCCAGCTCTCATGAATTTCATCCAATGGATCGGGTTTAATAAGAATATCTACGGGCGTAGTGACTGGTGTATATAACCAACGGCGGACTTCGGTTGCTGGTGGCTTGACAAGTTTAACGAACCAAGACGGTGCGTCGCTCTTCTCAAACAAATTTTCATCGCTTGGCACAAGAATATCGGTAGGGCTTCTTATTTCGATATGCAGATGTCTGATTGTTTTTAATTCCGTTAATTTACGCAAAAAACTCATATGGTTCTGTTTATTTGGTTCAGACGATGTGGAATAAGCCGATACTGCTTGAATTAGCTGTAGGGCAAGTTGTGTACTAGACTCAATTTCACTATGCACAGAACGACGCGCATTTGAGATCGTATAATAACTACTGCAC
>CAZJED010000050.1:0-8735 GCA_964544965.1 uncultured Enterobacteriaceae bacterium | reverse complement strand
ATGCCTAAACCGCCCCCCATTCGACGATCAATAAATGAAATTGGCCAAGGTTTAAGGATATCGAAAACTCTAAATAAAATAAAACCTATCAAAATCCATATCCATTCCTTAGGCACCATAATCATGGTAATCAAGTAGCCGATAATTTCATCCCAAACTATAGAATGATGATCATGAACATTTAAGATTCTTGTAGTATATCTACAACAAAAAATTCCAAACAAAAAACCACAAATAACAATAACAAAATAAGCTATCCAACTCATATCAGGCATGAGAATAAATAATAAGACACCAACCAATGTCCCCGCCGTACCAGGAAGCTTAGGGGTCAGACCGCTGCCAAAACCAAGCGCAAAAAAATGTACTGGATTTAGTAACATTTTGGCAGGAATTTCTATTTTTGCTGATTTATCCATAAATAAGTAGATTCAACTATTACTCTGAAATAGTATAATTTATTAATTTACTCCTTAATATAAATTGAGTATACGATAAACAATAAAATTAGAAATACTCTTTTTAAAAATAACAGGAAGAATATAAATGAATTTATTACGGGTGCTAATTGTTTCTTTCATTACTGTTCCAGCATTAATCTCAAATAGTTATGCAATCAATAATAATACCGAGACATTAATCATTGATGCTATTAGCGGTGGACATAGAACAAAAGAAAATAAAGCTAGGGATGCTTATCGTAACCCAAATAAAACTTTATTATTCTTTGGTATTCAGAAAAATATAAAAGTTCTAGAAATATTGCCAGGGCGTGGCTGGTATACAGAAATACTTGCTCCCATATTAAAAGATAACGGTCAATTAACAGTAGCAAGTTTTGGCGATAAACATCCCAATGATTATCTTCGTGATGTTCATCTAAAATATATAAAGCATTTGAATAAGAATCCAATGGTCTATGGAAATGTCAGGCATATAGTTTTTAATGAAGAAAATCATTACCTAAAAGACATCAATCCAAATTCACAAGATATGGTTTTAACATTTAGAAACACGCACAATTGGATAAAATACGGTGGTGTTGAAAATATTTATCGGGCATTCCATCGTGTATTAAAGAAAGATGGCATACTTGGAGTTGTTCAGCACCGCGCACATAATAAGGATAATGCAAAAGAAACTGCAAAAAATGGTTATGTTCCGGAAAGTTATTTAATTAATCTTGCAGAGAAAATCGGATTTGAATTAATAGACAAATCTGAAATCAATGCAAACCCAAAGGATGATAGAAACCATCCGAAAGGTGTGTGGACCCTGCCGCCAACACTAAGACTTGGTGAAACTGATAAGAAAAAATATATTGAAATCGGGGAAAGTGACCGGATGACTCTAAAATTTATAAAATTATAATGAAAAAAAAATTAAATTTTTTTCTATGTGCTTTATGCGCACTAACATTTACTCCAATATATGCGATGACAGTAACACAAAACTGCGAAAAGCATGCGGATGAGGTTATTGTAATGACTGCTGAAATAGCCGATCTGAATGATCATAAGAAATGCAATTATTGAGTCTTGTCTGAAGAATATAATCAAATTAAAAAATAACACAATAGTGAACACGGATGATAAGGATTGGTTCACTGAAAAAATATTATCTGGTGAAACAGACAGAAAAAAAGGTAATAAAAGATTAAAAAAATTAAAATAATAAATGATGCATGAAATATATAAAAAAATAAGAAATCATTCTGATTTTTTGGATTTAGTTAGATTGCGAAATAAAATAAGTTGGGGATTAACTATAATTATAATTTCCTGTTATTTTACATTTATAACAATTATTGCTTTTGCTCCAAATATTTTTTCCCAAAAAATATTCTCTGATAGTGTAATTACACTGGGAATAATTATCGGTCTCCTGATTATATTATTAAGTATCTTTCTCACAGGGGTTTATGTTTACATTGCTAACAAAAAGTTAGATGAAATGAATCAAAAAGTTATTAAGCAGGTAATTAAAAATTAGAGATCTATAATGATATTACGAATACTATCAGCCCTACTCACAATAAATTCATTAAATGTTCACGCCGATGATCATTTATCAGTTAGCTCTGGGAATATAAATATGACAGCGGTTATTATGTTTATTATATTTATTTCTATTACGCTGGGAATTACCTACTGGGCAGCTAAGAAAACAAAATCGGCAAGTGATTTTTATACAGCTGGAGGGAGTATTGGTGGCTTACAAAATGGTTTAGCTATTGCGGGTGACTACATGTCAGCTGCCTCTTTTTTAGGAATTTCGGGCTTGGTTTTTGCGAGTGGTTTTGATGGGTTAATTTACTCGATTGGTTTTTTGGTGGGATGGCCTGTTATTTTATTCTTACTTGCTGAACGTTTAAGGAATCTTGGTAAATATACTTTCACCGATGCAGTTTCATTTCGACTGCAGGCTTTGCCAATTCGTTCCCTTGCTGCCTGCGGGACACTTGCTGTTGTTATCCTTTATTTAATTGCACAAATGGTTGGTGCTGGTAAATTAATTCAGATTCTATTTGGCTTAGATTATTCAATAGCAGTTTGTATAGTTGGTGTGCTCATGATTTGTTATGTTACCTTTGGTGGGATGCTCGCAACCACATGGGTACAAACAATAAAAGCAATTTTGTTATTGTTTGGTGCAACGTTTTTAGCGCTAGCGGTTTTATACAAATTTGAATTCTCATTTAATGAACTATTTGCAGAGGCAACAAAAAATCATCGTTTAGGTGAAGCAATCATGTCCCCTGGGGGGTTGATTAGCGACCCGGTATCTGCAATTTCACTGGGACTGGCCTTAATGTTCGGCACTGCCGGGTTACCCCATATTCTGATGCGTTTTTTTACAGTCAAAGATGCAAAACAAGCAAGAAACTCTGTATTTTTTGCAACTAGCTTTATAGGTTATTTTTATATATTAACGTTCGTAATTGGTTTTGGTGCAATCGTTATGCTGTCAAATAATCCCTCCTATCTGAATGAAGCAGGTAATATATTTGGAGGAAATAATATGGCCGCTGTTCACCTATCAAAAGCTGTTGGTGGTGATATTTTCCTTGGTTTTATTTCAGCTGTAGCATTTGCCACCATCCTAGCAGTTGTTTCAGGATTAACACTAGCGGGTGCTTCGGCAATCTCACATGACCTTTACGCAAGTCTTTTATGTCGCGATAAAGTGCAGGAAAAAAATGAAGTAATGGTTTCACGTATCAGTACTGTTATATTAGGAATTACTGCGATACTACTAGGCATAACTTTTGAACAACAAAATGTTGCCTATATGGTCGGTCTTGCCTTTGCGATTGCGGCTAGTGTTAATTTTCCTATTCTCTTCTTTTCCATGTATTGGTCGCGCCTTACTACGCGTGGTGCTTTTATTGGTGGAGCAGCAGGTTTATTTACAGCTATTTTTTGTGTTCTTTTAGGCCCTATTGTTTGGGTCGATATTCTCGGTAATGCGGAAGCAATATTTCCCTATAAATACCCTGCTCTGTTTTCAATGAGTATTGCATTTATCACTATCATAATAATTTCATATTTAGATAACAGTGCGCGGGCGAAAAAAGAAATTGTTGCCTTTGATGACCAATTTGTCCGAGCGCAAACAGGGCTTGGGGCGGAAGGTGCAGTAACACACTAATTTAATATTTTTATACTTAAGGCTATAAACAATGAAAAACACAAATAATTTTGCCAAACGTCTGCGTTCAAGAGAAATACTGATAGGGACTTTAGTAAGCCTACCATCACCGGAAATTTGTGAGTTACTTGCAAACGTTGGCTATGATTGGTTATTTATCGATGCTGAACATGGAGCCTTCAACCCACAACAAACTCAAACAATGTTACAAGCTGCTGCCCCTACGCCATGCTTAGTTCGTATTCCTGCCGATGATACTGTCTGGATTAAAAAAGCACTCGATATTGGGGCGGCTGGCGTGATTGTCCCGCAAGTACATAATGCAGACCAAGCAAAAAGAATTATTAGCGATTGTAAATATGCGCCTGATGGACAAAGAGGGATTGGGATTGGTCGAGCCCATAAATATGGTATTGATTTTGACCACTATTTAAAAAATGCAAATGAGGAAACTGCCGTTGTATTACAAGCTGAAAGTTCCGAAGCAGTTAACAACATTGTTGATATAGTAAAGTTAGAAGGTGTCGATGCAATACTAATTGGACCTTATGATTTATCGGCTAGCTTAGGAAAACCTGGAGAAATAGAACACCCTATTGTTCAATCTGCTATAAAAGAAATAATTGAAGCCTGTCAAAAAGCAAAAAAAAGTTTGGGTATATTCGGGATTAGTGCGGATGCTGTTTTACCTTACAAAGAAAAGGGATTTAGTCTGTTAACGGTCGGTATTGATACAACATTCTTAATTAATTCGGCAAGTGAAACGCTTTCCAAAATGAATAATTAAAATACGTATAAAACCTGCTATTAATTTTCTTCTGAAGTTAACAATTTTAAGCTACCAATTATCTCATTGCTATGACTATCTGGGTCAACCTTTCTATAGATCATTGCTATTTTCCCTGCAGGTGAAATTATAAAAGTATGACGTTTAGCCATTGTAAACGGACCGATTTTAAAAGCAGAACCATATGATTTAGCTACTACTGCATCTTTATCAGATAATAAAGGAAAAGGAAGGCTATATTTTTTAGAAAATTTTTCATGGCTTTCTTTGTCATCAGTACTTACTCCGATTATTTTTGTTTTTAGTTCGCGGATTTTATAAATATCATCTCTGAAGGAGCATGCTTCAGTTGTGCAACCAGGTGTATCATCCTTCGGGTAAAAATAAAGAACTAACCATTCGCCATTGTAATCGGTTAATTTATGTTGATTACCATTTTGATCGAATAACTCGAAATATGGAGCTGGGTCATTTAACGATAGTTCTGCTTTCAAATTAAATGGAAATATCATAACTACTATTAATAAGTGTAATTTATAGATATTTTTTATTTTAAAATTATTAATGTTTTTTAACCCCAGTCTGCATACTTATTAAATTATCAAAAAGTTTTAGTTGCTTTAATAATTGTTCTGTTGATGGGTCATTTTTATGCAAACATTCTTCGGCATATTCAAAAATTGCGCTTTGAAGAGGGAGGGGTTTGATCTGCTCGATTGCATCCTTCATTGTGGGAAGAAAAATCCACTGCAGCCATTGTTCAAATCTTAGCGTGTCCATGCAAAATGGCGTTGTGCTCTCTAAATCGTTAGCTTTTGGCCTACGCTCATCCCATTTGCCGTGTATCCGTAAACTCGCCTCTACCTCAAGTAGTACATCAGCGATTCTATTCGAAATATCATGCATTTAACTGATTATACGCAGTATTTTACTGTCTCGGTAGGCTGAATTTTTAGATTTTTTACCCTGATTTTTACTCGGATTTCAAGTGTCTTCTGTTCCTTTCAAATCTTAAAATTACATTATATTTCACATAATTAGTGATTCTAGTTTATAATCCGCCGCCAGATTGAATGATAATTAACTAATATCATTAATTTTTATTTGCTATAAATATTCATAGATAAAAAAACAAAATTTGCTAATTTTTATACATAGAGTGAAAAAATGACTGACTTAACAAATTATAGAAACATAGGGATCTTCGCACACGTTGATGCGGGAAAGACAACAACATCAGAACGTATTTTAAAACTGACCGGAAAAATACATAAAACCGGTGAGGTACATGATGGTGAAGCCACAACAGATTTTATGGAACAGGAACAGGAACGCGGAATTACAATTCAGTCTGCTGCGACAAGTTGCTTTTGGAATGATCACCGATTAAATATCATCGATACGCCAGGACACGTTGACTTCACGATTGAAGTATATCGTTCTTTAAAAGTGTTAGACGGTGGTGTTGGTGTTTTTTGTGGTTCGGGGGGAGTTGAACCGCAATCTGAAACAAATTGGCGTTACGCTAATGATTCAGAAGTGGCGCGTATCATTTTTGTAAATAAACTCGATCGTACTGGTGCTGATTTTTATCGTGTTGTAAAACAAATCGAAGATGTTCTTGGTGCAAATCCTCTGGTTATGACACTACCTATTGGTATCGAAGATAATTTTATTGGGGCAGTAGACTTGCTTACTCGTAAAGCATGGATTTGGAAAGATCCAAATGACCCTGCAAAATATGATATAGAAGATGTGCCGGAAGATATGACAGATATTGTCGAAGAATGGCGTGAAAAATTAATAGAGTCTGCTGTTGAACAAGATGACGCCATAATGGAAAAATATTTAGAAGGCGAAGAACCTACTATTGATGAATTAAAATCCTGTATTCGTAAAGGCACAATCAATCTCACGTTCTTTCCAACCTATTGCGGTTCGGCATTTAAAAATAAATGCGTACAAATGGTTCTCGATGCTGTTGTTGATTATTTACCCAATCCAACTGAAGTCAAACCTCAACCCGAAGTTGATATAGAAGGCAATGAATCTGGGGAGTACGCGGTAGTTGATCCTAACAAACCATTACGGGCACTGGCTTTTAAAATCATGGATGACCGTTATGGTGCGCTAACATTTATTCGTATTTATTCCGGAAAAATTGAAAAAGGTATGACAGTACTTAATACATTTACTGGTAAGAGTGAACGTATCGGACGTCTTGTTGAAATGCACGCCGATGAACGTATAGAACTTGATAGTGCGCAAGCAGGAGATATCATTGCTGCAATCGGTCTAAAGAACGTTCAAACTGGTCACACATTGTGCGATCCGGATAAACCAGCAACCTTAGAACCCATGGTATTTCCAGACCCGGTTATTTCAATTGCAGTTGCGCCTATCGATAAAGGTGCATCAGAAAAACTAGGTATAGCAATTGGTAAAATGATTAAAGAAGACCCTTCCTTTAGAGTTGAAACCGACCGAGATAGCGGTGAAACCATTTTAAAGGGTATGGGTGAGCTCCATCTTGATATTAAAGTTGATATTTTAAAACGTACACATAGTGTTGAAGTAGAAGTTGGTAGCCCGCAAGTTGCCTATCGTGAAACAGTAACAAAACGTATTGAAGACTCATACACCCATAAAAAACAATCTGGTGGCTCGGGACAATACGGTAAAATTGACTATATTATCGAACCCGGCGAACCTGGTAGTGGTTTTGTTTTTGAATCAACAGTCACAGGTGGTAATGTCCCGAAAGAATTCTGGCCTGCTGTTGAAGGTGGTTTTAAAAAGAGTATGGAAAAAGGTGTATTAGCTGGTTACCCCTGTCTTGATTTTAAAGTCACTCTATTTGATGGCGCGTTTCATGCGGTTGACTCCTCAGCCATTGCCTTTGAACTCGCATCAGCAGCTGCATATCGCCAATCAATGCCGAAAGCGGGGCCTCAGCTTATGGAACCGATTATGAAAGTTGATGTTTATACGCCTGAAGATAATGTTGGTGATGTGATTGGTGATTTGAATCGACGTCGTAGTATCATTAAATCACAAGAAGCAAATCCAACTGGTGTTCGAGTTAAAGCTGAATGTCCGCTAAGTGAGATGTTTGGTTATATTGGAACATTGCGCACGATGACCTCAGGTCGCGGTCAATTTTCAATGGAGTTTCTAAATTATAGCCCTTGCCCTAAAAATGTTGCTGAGGAAGTGATAGCTGAAACATTAGCGCGAGAAGAAGCAAAGAAAAAATAGAAAAATACCATTTTTTAAATAATTCTGGTTTTATTGTAATTTTAAGTGGTTATCTTATTTATATAGCTATATAAATCAATATCTTATATAATAGTTATAATGCAAGATATTGATTACAATAGTGCATGTATTTCACAAAACTTTCTATTTATCTTTTTTGTCTAGGTATCCTCTCTGCCAGGATAGTCTTAGCTGTCGATATAGGCACTGATACAACAATCAATGCAAATAGTACCGAACGACACACTATCACCGATGCCAATGTCACCCTAATAAACAACGCCGAGATTGATGTGACCAGCGGCAACACTGCAATTGGGTCCACGCAAACGGGAACAACCATTATTAATAATGCCGGTGCGACTATTAGGTTAAGTGGAGCTAATGACAAAGCCATAAATATTGAAGATAGCACCAACAATACTGTCATTAATTCGGGCACTATTATTTCTGGCGATGGACAGGCGATTGCAATAAAAGATGCGGATGGGGTAACTATCATCAACAATGAAGGCGCTGTACTTGAGGCTAGAAGAAACGTTATAAAATGTGATGGTGCTAATTGTGAAGATCCAATAATTACCAATTCGGGTACGATGTTTACTACAAGTAACGCTGGTGTTGCGAGAGTTGTTCACATGCCGAATGCAAGAAGGGCAATCTTTACCAATACTGCCACAGGTCAAATATTTAATGATGAAGATGACATGGTATTTGATAAATTGGGCAGGGATTCCCTCTTAATCAACAGCGGTTTAATCCGTTCCTTAAATGGTGAGGGGGGGATAACACTTACAAAAAAAAACGCAGCCATTTTTATCGGAGCGGGCGCAGATAACAGCACGGTACTTTTAAAAGACGACAGTATTCTGGTTGGTACTATTTGTAATATAAATCCTGCAGGAGATGAGTTTGCTGATAACGCCAAACTCCACATCGACCACGGCTATGGTCGTGCCTATATGTATCACACATTAGGGCCATTTGAACTTGCCGATCTAAGTGGTAATAGAATTGTCAAAGGGTCTGCCACTGCCGT
>CAZJED010000049.1:0-9163 GCA_964544965.1 uncultured Enterobacteriaceae bacterium | reverse complement strand
GATTCAAAATCCGGTTCTGGTAACAGAGTGAGAGTTCGATTCTCTCTCCCGGCACCAACTTTTCACAATTTAATAAAATAGTTAATCGTCTTCGCCAGGAAATATATCTGATGGCATTCAGCCACTTAAAAATTCAAAATGTTCAAAAATTTTTATCATTTTTTCTCTTACCTGGCATCTTTGGGATAATCAAGGCATGTTTTTCTGTGACAGGATACAAATCATAGAATGCTACGCAATATTCGTTCTCAGCTATGACCCTCTCTCTAGCAATATTGCAAAATACACAATCTTTATCTTTCATTTGGTATCTGTGTTTCTAGAATTTGACCTTTTAGACTATTAATCAATCCTTCAATTAATTTTTGTTGACTTAAAAGTAGTTTTTTATCTGTTGAACGCAAAACAATATTTACGCCTAAGTTACCTTGCTTAAAAAAAGGATAGCTACCAATACTTACTGCTTTACATTCTTCCTGAATTTCGGCCAATCCGCTCGCGAGTTTACTTTCGGTTAGATTAGTACAAACACTTGCAGTTAAAATGGGTGGGCCGGAAACTAAATGCTCAATTAATGAATCAAACATTGACCTCATGATCTCAGGCACACCTGCTAAAACAAATACATTCTCTATTTTAAAAGCTGGTGCGCCGCTCACAAGATTATTAATAAGTATTGCGCCTTCTGGAATATCTGCCATTTTTAATCGTGCTTCAGATAATTTACCAGACTGATAGTGCTTTTCCATCTGATTAACAGCATCTTTATTTCTTATAATATTAACATTAAATGCCTTAGCAATTGATGCTGTTGTTATGTCATCATGTGTGGGACCTATACCGCCGGTTGTAAATACATAATCGTATTTTTCAGAATACTCTTTAACTTTATTTGCTATGTCATTTCCAATATCGGGTATTATTGCAACTTCAGACAATATAATGCCTAATTCTTCAAGTTTTTTTCCAATGTACGAAATATTAAGATCCTGTGTGCGGCCAGATAAAATCTCATTGCCGATTACAACAACACTTGCACTTTTTTGATTTGAACTCATTTAAATAATCCAGACTTAATAAGCCATATAATTATATAAATTAATTTGAATAGTGTTTAATTAAGCTGCCTGAACGGGAATATGATCTTTTATTCTAGTGATATGGTTTTCTTGATCTAAATATACAAGCTTTGGTTTGAATTGATCGATTTCATCCTCATTAATTCTTCCATATGCACAGATAATAACTCGATCGCCAGGATTAGCCTTATGTGAAGCAGCGCCATTCACAGAAATAATTCGTGAATGATTTTCGGCTCGAATAGCATAAGTCCTAAAACGCTCACCATTGGTTATATTGTATATTTCTATCTGCTCATACTCGTGAATGCCAGCCTTATCCAATAAGGCTCCATCTATTGCGCAGGAACCATCGTACTCGATTTCTGAGTGTGTAACTGTTGCTTGATGAAATTTTGCTTTTAAGACAGTGATTTGCATTAATATTTAAGTGTTTGTTAATTTGGACACGATATTAACCTAACATCTAACTAGTATCAGAATTTGGTGTCAATCATAATTATGCACTCTGGCATTGTCAATTAATCGAGTGTCCCCGAGCCAAACAGCCGCCAATATTACTAGATTTTCATTTTTTGGTAATTTCAATGTATCGGAGTCACAAATACTATAATAATCTATTTTAAACCCGGCCTTCTCTAGAAAAAATTTCGCTTCTTTTTCCAATCCTGCATAATCTTTTACACCATTTTTAATAGATTTAATGGTTCTCTTGATGCACCCATATAGCATTGGCGCTTGTTGTCTATCAGATTGAGATAAATAATTGTTTCTTGAGCTCATTGCTAAACCACTCTCTTCTCTTACTGTAGGTAAACCAATAATCTTTATCGACGAAAAAAGATTTTTAACTAAATTACGAATAATTAATAGTTGCTGATAATCTTTCTCGCCAAAGATAGCTATATCTGGTTGTATAATATTAAATAGTTCGGAGACAATTGTTATAACACCTCTGAAGTGGCCGGGACGAGACTTGCCACAGTAAATCGATTCTAGATAGGAAACTGGGATCTCAATAAAGTCCTGATAATTATCCGAATAAATTTCGTTTGTATCTGGTGTGAATAATAAATCTACATCTAACTTAGAAATAGATTCAATATCATCGTCTAATGTACGTGGGTATTTGTTAAAATCTTCTCCTCCCACAAACTGGGTAGGGTTAACGAAAATACTAACGACAACATAGTCAGTTATATTCTGCGCATGTTTAATTAAAGATAGATGTCCTTCGTGCAGATTTCCCATTGTAGGTACAAGAGAAATTTTTTTTTTGGATTTACGAGTTTCTGTTAATTGACGATGTAAATCCGTAATTTTTTTAATTTTTTTTAGCACTCTTAGGGTGTAGATTCTGGAGGAAAAGAATTATTTTTTACTTGTTCTACGTACTCTTTAACTGCATCAAAAACAGATTTCTTTCCGGAAAGAAAATTTTTCGAAAACTTCGGTTGTTTAGGTGTTAAGCCTAATATGTCATACAAAACTAAAACCTGCCCATCGCAATCAATACCTGCACCAATTCCGATAACAGGTATATCTAAAAGTTTGGTGACATTAGCAGCCACTGATGATGGGATACACTCAACAACCAAACAAGCTGCTCCAGCTTCCTGTAAAGAAAGGGCATCTTTTTCTAATTCTTTTGCAGCTTTATCAGTTGCCGCCTGAACACAAAGACCTCCTAACTTATGAATAGATTGAGGCGTTAATCCTAAGTGGCCACAAACCGGTATACCATGTTGTGTAATCAACTTAACTGTTTCTGATAATTCAGACCCACCTTCAATTTTTACAACATGTGCCGCACCCTCGCTGACTAATCTTGCTGCATTGCCAAGAGCTTGTGCTGGTGTTGAATAACTCATAAATGGCATATCAGTTACGATAATTGCCCGTTTCGTCGCATTACTAACTAATCTAGAATGATAAATCATATCAGAGATACTTACCTTTAATGTGGTATTGTCTCCGTGCAAAACCATCCCCAGAGAATCGCCGACCAAAAGTAAATCAACACCAGCTTCATCCTGTATTCTAGCAAAACACGCATCATATGATGTTAAACAGGCAATTTTTTCTCCTGATTCTTTCATCTTCTTTAAATTCTTTATTGTTATTTTCTCATTCATATCTGAACCGGATTAAAGTAATGTCTGCCTGAAGACAAAGTACCGATATGCTCAAGCAACAAATTATAATTTTTTTCATCTTTTGAAAGATCGAAGTCATCTGTATTAACAATTAATAATGGTGAAGATGTGTAGTTGTAAAAAAAATCAATGTATGCATCTGATATTTTCTTTAGATAATCATGATTAATTGATTTTTCATAATCATATCCCCGTGTCATTATCCTTCGTAAAAGCGTTTCTATTGGAGCTTGCAAATAAATAACAAGATCGGGAGGATGATTATTTATTGTCAATCGATTATATACTTGTTGATATAAGTTTAATTCGTCACTGTCTAAAGTTACAGATGCAAATAACCTGTCTTTCTCAATTAAAAAATCTGATACCTGAATTGGTCTAAACATATCCTTTTGACGTAAAGATTCAATCTGTTTTGCTCGTTGAAATAAAAAAAATAACTGAGTAGGCAATGCAACTGTTTTTGGATCAGAATAGAACCTTGGCAAAAATGGGTTTTCTGTTGCAAGCTCTAACATTAATTCCGTGTTATATGATTTCGCTAAACGTTTAGCTAAAGTTGTTTTCCCAACGCCAATTGGACCCTCAACGACTATATAATCTGGATGTTTTTTACTCACTATATTATCTCTAAATCTTCTTGACCAATAATTGCCAATAAATCACGCGCCATTCCTTTACCGGGAATTAAACAATTAAAGTCAACCTCTGCCAATGGAGCTAATACAAAAGAACGATTTTCAATATCTGAATGTGGAATCGTTAACTTATCATCTTTTATTATTTCATCGCCAAACATTAAAATATCTAAATCGAGTGTCCTTGGTCCCCAACGTTCTTTACGAATTCGCCCTTGTTCATTTTCAATACCCTGCATGCATTCTAACAATTCATGAGGCATGAGGTCAGTGTCTATTTTTGCTACGGCATTTATATAATCATCCTGATTTTGGGGGCCGATTGGCTTGCTCTTATACAAAGAAGATACGCTTAAAACTTGAATGGCTGCTATTTCTTCAATTGATTTAATAGCAGATTTTATTTGCTGTTTAGGTGATTTCATATTACTCCCCAAACCAATGTATGCAATGGTCATAAATCTTTCTTCCTTGAGTTACGGGTGCGTCGATATGAAGAATTTCTGCGATTTTCTGGTTTTCCTTTACCGACAAGCGGCTCATCTAATTGCTCTTTTGTCCAGTAATCAACTAAATTTTCTAAACACTCGTCAGTTTGAGCACGTAATAATAAAAAGTCATAAGCAGCCCTGAATTTTGGGTGCATTAAAACACGAAGTGACTTTTTTTTTGTTCTTTTGAGTCTTGCCTGTAAAGTCCAAATATCGCGTGCCATATGTGTATACCGTCTTGGTATTGAGGTGCTTGATATTTGTTTTGAAACAATTGCGTCGCCTGCTAATTTTGCGGCTTCAATTTCAGACAGATTATTGGATATATATTCATTAGATAATATTCTTACCGGCTCCCACAGCATTGCCGCCAACAAAAAACCTGGTGTTGCGGAGTCCCCTTTATTTATTCGTTGATCTGTATTATTTAAAGCATGCATTATAAATTTATACGAATTGTTTTTCTGGTTTTCGTCCAATAATTGATCCATCTGAGGGAACAAATACTTAAAAAGATTATGCTTCCTTAAAAGGATAAATGTTTCAGCTGCATATCCACTTAAAAACAATTTTATTATTTCTTCATATAAACGAGCAGAGGGTATATCCGCTAATAAATTTGAATAATCTTTTATAGGTTTCTCTGTATCAGGATGAATTTTTAAATTAAGTTTTGATGCAAATCTTATAGCCCGAAGTATGCGCACTGGATCTTCAATATAACGTTTTGTTGGATCTCCAATTAATCTTAATTGACCAATTTCAAGATCTTTAATACCGCCAACATAATCAACAACGGAAAAATCTTCAATATTGTAAAATAGGGAGTTAATTGTAAAATCTCGTCGCCAAACATCATCATCGATATCACCATAAACATTGTCACGTATTATTCTTCCATCTTTTGCCTGACCTTCACTTTTATCAGATATATGATGAGGGGCACGAAAAGTTGATACTTCTATTATTTCTTTCCCAAATTGAATATGAGCTAACCTGAAGCGTCGCCCAATTAATCGACAATTGCGAAATAACTCCCTAATTTGTTCTGGTTTAGCATCTGTAACAACATCAAAATCTTTAGGTCTTTTCCCTAGTAAAATATCTCTTACAGCACCGCCAACAAGATAAGCTTTATACTTTGCATTTTTTAAACGATACAAAACTTTCAAAGCATTATCGTTTATTTTTGTTCGTGATATTATATGCTGACTACGAGGTATAACTGTTGGAGTTATTTTTAGCCTACTAATATTCTTTGATTCTTTAGAGTCTATCATTAAAAAGTAAAATTAAAATAATCAATAACCGAAGGAATCCTATAATAACAAAATTGATAAATCCAAATAAATTGCACAATAAAAACCAAAATACCTGTTCTTTTTTGCGCCGTTTATGCGCAATCTTCTATGACACTATACTCCTGAGCTCAGTTCTTTTCTTTGCTACATTTGCTTTAATACCATTCTTAGGGGGTAACGCTATTGATAGCAATAATCTTGTATATAAAATATATTTATTTCTTCTCACCTATTTATATTTTGTCTGGCAGTGGTGTTTTGGTGGTAAAACACTGGGTATGCGAAGCTGGCAAATAAAAGTAATTAATGAAGCTGGGATAAAACCAAATCTTCGACAAGCTACAAAAAGGTTTCTGGCATCAACTCTATCATTAATTCTATTAGGTAGTGGATTTCTTTGGGCAATATTTGATAAAAATCAAAAAACTCTGCATGATCATATTTCGAAAACAAAGTTAGCCATTGAAAAAAAATGATTGGCGCTAGTATTCCTTATTAAGACTATAATTTATATAAAAAAGAACTAATATAGTCGGCAAAGTAACACTGACAAATATGGGAATGTCATAAACAATCCCAAGATGCCTCGTCACTTGGTTAGCAAGATGAAAAGTTATGCCAATTAAAACACCAATAAAAACACGTTGCCCCAGACCAATCGGCTTTGCATCACATTTAACCACACAGACAGCCAAAAGCATCATTATTATAATCATTAAAGGATTTAATGCCTTTTGCCAGAGTGCTTGCCGATATATTCTACTGTCCTGATTATTTAACTTAAGATGTTTTATATAATTAATCAAACCATATAATGACAAATAGCGTGGTTTAATTGTCACTAAATTAATTACTTCGGGATTTAGTAAAGCCTCCCATTCAGCATTTTCATAACTATTATTTATTATTTTATCTTTTGAAATTTCTGTCTTTAAAATATTTTGCAATAACCATTTACCATTATCATACTTGGCGCTTTCCGCATGGATTGTTGTTCTTAATTGTCTGTTTTTATCGAATTCGTATATGTGTATTTCCTCCAGTTTTTCATTGGGTAATATCTTTCTAATATTAATATAACTATCGCCGTCTCGTGACCAAAAACCATGTTTACTTTTCATCGTGATTTGCTCTGTTAGAGCAACGGAGCGTTTTTGTTGGGCAGTTTGCTCGCTTATTGGGGCTATAACTTCACCAATTAATATGCTAACCAGAATAAATATTAAACCAGTCTTAATTAAAGAATATGCGAGTTGTATTTTTGATAAACCGGACGTTCTTAGAATCACTAATTCGTTATTGTTAGCTAATATGCCAAGGCCTGCCATACAACCAATAACTGTAGCAATTGGAAATAATTCATAACTTAATCTGGGGATCGTTAATAAAACATATTCAATGGCTTGAAAAACACCATAATTAGCATGCCCTGTATCATCCAACTGATCGACCAAAGAAAAAAATGAAAAGATAGTAATTAAAACGATTAGCGCAACTAAACTTGACGCTATTATATTTCTACCTATATATCGATCATGTATCATATTTTTAATAGATGATTATTATCTATTTTTTTGAAATTGAATTCTTGGAAAATAATACAAAATAAACAATACCAATATAAAAATTGCATGCACTGACCATAACCCTAAAAATTCTGGAATTACTTCTCTTCTTAATAATGTTTGAGCTATGCCAAGCAAATTACTATATATAAGATAAACTGAAATACCAATAACAAATGGGGTATACCGTTTTTCATTAGAACTTGATTGAACAAGTAACACTGAAAATAATGATAAACAAAAACATATTATAATTAACGAAATTCGCCATTGAAATTCCGCCTTGTAATTCATATTATCTGAACGAATTATTTCATCTGTTGTTAGCGCGGATGTTTTTAAGATCTCAGATTTTCTTGCCACATTTTCAATTAAGATAGCGTATTTTTCATATTCAGTGATCTCATAATCTAACGTACCTGGTTCTCCTACGTATCTTTGACCATCATTAAATACGATGTATTTATTACCAGAATTTTTGTCGTATTGAAAATATGCGTTGTCAGAAGCAAGAACGCCGAGATTTTCCTCTTGCCTGACCTGTAAAAAAACATCTTCCATTAAAGACTTTTCGGGTAAAAATTTTTGAACATAAACAACCCGATCACCCTGACTAAATTCTTTAAATTGGCCAGGTCTAATTCCAGAAATATCGGATTCCTCTTTCGCTATTTCTTTCAGAAGATGAATATTTTGCTCTGCCCAAGGCGCTACATATAAAGTCATTAATGCAACAAACAAACAAAAAATACCTGCAAATTGACTAACAATTTTCATTTGGAAAGCTTTGCTTGCGCCAGCACCCTCAAGAACTACAAGCTCTCTATCATTTGCCATGCGGGTAAAAACTAATAAAACTGCCATCAGAATTGAAATAGGAAAGATTTTCGGCAGTGATGCGAGTATTTTATAACCAAGCATCATAAAAACCATATCGGCAGGAAGATTGCCCTCTGCAGCATCTGACAAGAAACCTACAAACTTATTACTAGCAAAAATCAGAATCAACAAACCTATTATCCAGGCCAATTTATGGAGAAGATCCTTATGTATATAATTTTTGATAATCAAATTTTTTGCCTTTTTTTGTAAATGTTACTTTGCTTAGTTACAGATAAATGAATAAACTTACCAAAATATGAGTTTTTATCGTTTTCTTTCTATTTTTAACAAAATTTAGACGAATTATGACATTAATATTACTCAAATGCAGGATAATTGATTGAAATACTGACATAATATTTTATATATATATCAATAACTTAAAAAATATAATTTAACTTTTGGAGCCTATATGGATTTTAATATTAAAAGTGGAAACCCAGAGAAACAACGTACTGCCTGTGTAATTGTTGGGATATTTTCAACCAGACGTCTTTCGAATCCCGCAAAAGCAATTGATACAGCGAGTAAGCAACATATTTCTACTTTAATTAGGCGCGGTGACATGGATGGTGAAAAAGGTCAAAGCCTATTATTACATAATGTACCGGGGGTAATGGCGGATCGTATTCTATTAGTAGGTTGCGGGAAAGAAAGAGAAGTAAATGATAGAAGTTACCGAACGATTATAGAAAATAGTATTTTTGCTTTGAATAAAACGGGTGCACTTGAGGGTATAAATTATCTAAGCGAATTAAATGTAAAGGGCAGAGATTGTAATTGGAAAGTTAAACAAGCTGTAGAAATTGCCGAACACACCTTGTACAAATTTAATGAATTAAAAAGTAAAAATAAAGAATCTAGACGTCCATTACGCAAAATAACCTATACGGTGCCAACAAGACGTGAATTATCTAAATGTGAAACTGCAATAAAATTAGCTCAAGGTATAGCAAATGGAATTAAACTTACACGTGATCTTGCGAACTATCCCTCAAATATATGTACGCCAAATTATTTAGCACAACAGGCTGTTAAATTAGGGAAAAAC
>CAZJED010000048.1:0-9232 GCA_964544965.1 uncultured Enterobacteriaceae bacterium | reverse complement strand
ACCATATTGCTACCACCAACAAATATAGCAGTATTTTGTTTTTCTTTTGGGGCTCTGGTAAAAATTGTACCTTCTACAAGCGGGGTTACATTCTCAGGCGTAACATTACCATGGCCAATAACGTGGTCAGCACCACCATCATATGCAACAACTGTATCAAAAACAGCAGGGTGGATATCTGTATCTAACTGAAAAAGCAATTTCTTCATTATTATTCCTCTAAAATATGATTCTTATAATAATCTTAATATTGTTAATAATATTATTATTTACTAAAAAAAAGCCATTTTGATTAAGTCTTTCATTAAGGGCTGCATAAGATAACCGATGCATGATTAGACGACAACCAAGTTATTAGTTATTTAACTATAATTATGTATTTCATTCGCACACTCGTATAATCTTATGTTTTAACTTAATAAAAATAAGGGAGAGGAGGGGTAACCATGATTAAGGATATGACAATTCAAACTTTCTTAGACGAATTGGCCAGCAAAGCCTCAACACCAGGCGGCGGCGGCGGGGCAGCAGTTAATGGCGCGATAGGAGCAGCCCTTATAAGTATGGTTGCAAATTTTACAATCGGGAAAAAGGGATATGAAGATGTACAGGATGAATTTACGAATATTTTAAATGAATCCGAAAGCCTAAGAGCAAAACTAACAGATGCGATAAAAGATGATGTTGATGTTTTTAATGGTGTTATGGCCGCATATGGCATGGCCAAAGAAACTGACGAAGAAAAAAGATTACGTACAGAGGGTATTCAGGCTGCATTGAAAGAAGCTACAGATGTTCCCTTAACTTGCGCTAAATTATGTCGCCAGGTTATTAACTTATCGGAATCGGCAGCTGAAAAAGGAAATGCTAATGTTATCAGTGATGCGGGAGTTGCTTTATTAGCTGGATATGCTGGCCTTAGAAGTGCAGCACTGAATGTATATATTAATATAGGCGGTATTAAAGACAAAGAATTTGCAGATGACCGTAGGCAACAATTAGAAGCATTACTAGATGGCGTTGAATTATTTAAAGAAAACGTTTATGAATTGGTAAAAAGTAAACTTTAAAATATCAACTTCATATTTTTTATCTTGCAATATAAACAAGATTGACTGACAGTGAGAAATCAACCGCTTCAATATTTTTCGTTAGTGCCCCGATAGAAATGTAGTCAACACCTGTACCAGCTATTACGTGTACATTATTAAGAGTAGCATTTCCAGATGCCTCAATTTTAATTTTCCCTCTTGCCATTGTCACTGCTTTATATATATTTGGCGGCGTAAAATTATCTAACATTATTTTATCGACATCAGTTTCTAATGCATTTTTTAGTTGATCTAAATTTTCAACTTCTACTGTGATTGGTAATTTTTTATCTTTAGCTTTTTTAATTGTTTCCTCGATGGAGCCAGACGCTAATATATGATTTTCTTTAATAAGAACTTCATCAAAGAGTCCTTGACGATGATTAATACCTCCCCCAATAGTAACTGCATATTTTTGTGCATAACGTAATCCCGGAATTGTTTTTCTGGTGTCCAATATTTTTACTCTTGTGTTCTTTACACGACTCACAAATGCTGCAACATTAGTTGAGACTGCTGATAATGTTTGAATAAAATTGATCGCCGTTCTTTCCCCGGTCAGAATTGAATGAGCCGGGCCATTAAGGACACACAAAGTCTGATCAGTTTTTATTTCATCACCATCATTAGCATTCCATTTTATTTCAATAGAGTCGTCGAGCTGATTAAAAACTTCATTAAACCAATCGATACCACATAAAATTGCATTGTCACGACAAATTAGAGTTGCTTCAGCAATAGTATGAGGCTCTATTAAATCTGTTGTAACATCACCTGTTCCAATATCTTCCCTTAACGCTATCTTAATATTTTCAGCGATTTCATTTTTTGTATTCATAATTTTATTGTTAAAGTTTTACATCTAATAAAGATAAAGTGATTTAACATTTTTTAATTTTAAATTAAACAGTATTATTTGTTAAAAAAATAATGGCGAGTTTTTATAAAAACAACAGGACTTAGAAACAATAATGCTATTAAATTTGGCAGCGCCATCAACCCGTTAGCAATATCTGCCAATACCCAAACAAGTTCAAGCTTTATTATTGCGCCAATAAAAGTAGCCGTGATCCAAATGAAACGATAAAAAGGAATAATTCCCGTTCCAAGTAAATAACTAGCGCACCTCTCACCGTAGTAACTCCAGCCCAATATTGTTGTAAACGCAAAGAGAATCAAACCAAAACTGACTACATAACCACCATAACCATACAGTGCTGATGAAAACGCAAGCGAAGTCATAGACGCTCCCTTTGCACCGCTTTCAAAAGCTCCGGTTAGAAGTATTACGAATGCAGTTAAACTACAAATTATGATGGTATCAATAAAGACGCCTAGCATTGCTATCATGCCTTGATTTACGGGATTATTTGTTGCCGCTGCCGCGTGTGCAATTGGTGCGCTCCCAAGTCCTGCTTCATTTGAGAATATTCCTCTCGCAAATCCCATTCTAATAGCCATCCATACACTGGCACCAAGAAATCCACCGCTTGCAGCAGAACCGTGAAATGCACTTTCAACAATAAGAGTAATTACCCCCGGTATTTTATCTAAATTAATCATAACAATTATCAATGCAGTGATTATGTAAGTGATTGCCATAAGAGGTATTAGTTTCGATGCTACTTTTGCAATACGCTTCACCCCACCAATAATTACTATCGAAACTAATATCGACATTATCAAACCGGTTAGCCAAAAAGGAATCTGAAATGTTGAAAACATCTCATCGGCGACTGAGTTTGATTGAACCATATTGCCAATTCCAAAAGCAGCAAACATAGCAAAAAATGCAAATACCCCGGACATCCATCGCCAATTTTTACCTAACCCATTACGAATGTAATACATTGGCCCACCAACATAGTTACCATTTTTATCGGTTTCTCGATAAGTAACGGCAAGAACAGCTTCCGCATATTTTGTGGCCATCCCAAATAACGCAATTATCCACATCCAGAAAATAGCACCAGGCCCGCCAAAATAAATAGCGGTGGCAACTCCCACGATATTTCCTGTACCAACAGTAGCTGAAAGCTCTGTCATTAGTGCCTGATAAGGCGTTATTTCGCCCTTTTGCCCTGTTATTTTCTCACGACCACCCCATAAAATAGATATAGCTAACGGAATCTTCCGCCAGGGCATAGCGAAAAGTCCGATTGTGAGATAGATGCCAACAAAGGCTAATACTGGGATTAATAGGTACTCTCCCCATATAAAATCTCCCAGCACCACTAATTTTTCTTGAAGTTCTGCCATTTTTTTAAATTTAATTAAACTGTTTTTGGTAGAAAATTGTAGTTTAATAGTTATTTAGAAAGATTGTCGATTACATTAAAATTCAGACATTAATATATGTAGCATTTTTTATTCCGCATGGTTTTATAGGTAGGAAAATTTAAAATCAATAAGATGGACTACGAGATAAGTAATGATAGTATCTGGCTTGTTGGCGCGAATATTGTGTTATCACCAAATTGTGACGCCAGACCTTTGAACACGGATATTGATTTATTGATCATACATGGAATTAGTTTGCCGCCTAAAGAATACGGAGGTGGTTATATTGACAAGCTTTTTACCAATACCCTAAACCCAGATGAACATCCATATTTTATGAAAATAAAAGAATTACGAGTTTCTTCTCATTTACTTATTGATCGTCAGGGCAAAGTTACTCAGTACGTTCCTTTTGATATGCGTGCTTGGCATGCTGGAGAATCTTCTTTTGACGGTCGTGATAATTGCAATGATTACTCAATCGGGATTGAGCTCGAAGGATGTGATGACGAGGAATATTGCGATGATCAATATGTAGTCTTGGCAAAAATTACTGAATTGATATGTCAGCGATGGCAAAAAATTAAAAAAGGACGTATTGTTGCACACAGTGATGTAGCACCAGACAGGAAAACTGATCCTGGATCACTTTTTGATATGAATTATTATTTTTCTTTATTAAAGATATGACATTAATTTTTATAATTATTACGTTAGCGGTTGATCTAGTTTCTGTAGATTTAGATAGATTCCGCAAGTTCGAATGGTTTCTGTCTTTACATCATTTATTGGGCGAGCGTCTCGGTAATAATAAATACTGGGATGGAAATCTTGCTCTATTAGGGTTGCTGTCGATACCTTTGCTAGCACTTACTTTTGTGCTTTTTTTGTTTAGTTATTGGTCATCTTTCGCAGAATCAGTTCTTATAGTAGCTGTCTTAATCTATTGTATCAGTCCAAAGAAGCTTTTAAGTCAGCTTGATAAATACATAATTTCACTTGAGAAGGACGAAACAGATGCTTCATTGTTAGCGCAGCAATTAATTAATAAAGAAATTACAAGCGGTACAGATAATACTGAAATTGCAATAATGAAATCTGTTTTTATTGAATCACATAGACAAATCGTGGCTACAATATTTTGGTTCTTTTTGCTCGGTGTGGCAGGGGTATTTTTATACCGTCTTGTTGATAAACTAGATGACGAATTAAAAGGTGCATCTAATAGCCTTTCTGAAAGTACAACGATTTTATTAAATATACTGGACTGGCCATCAACAAGGCTATTTGCAATCGGACTTGCCTTGGCTGGAAACTTAGCCGAAGCGATCGCATCCTTGAAAAAGCCTGAAATTTTTTCAATTGAAGCGAACTATTCATTATTAATGAGTATTGGTATCGCAGCGTTACAATATTTACCAGATTCTGATGTTTCTGGCGGCGAAAAATCTTATTGGCTAAATCAATTTAAGTTTTTAGTTATAAGGACGCTGGTCATATTACTTGTTATAGCGGGGATTGTTATATTATCAGATATAAACTAGCTAGTTATTTGCAATATAATTTTCGACACGTTCAAATCTAAAGTCATTCTTGTCATGGATTAATATTGAGTCTTTCTCATACCAATCTCCTAGAACAATTCTTCTTGCCGGTACTTCGCTAGTTTTTACTTTGTGAATTGCTTGTCGATGGGTGTGACCATGAATTAACGTTTTAACATTATACTTATTCATTGCATTAGTAACTGCGTCTTGAGAAACATCAGTTATTTCCGGAGGTTTATTTTTAACAACTTTTGCTGCGTGTCCTCTCACTCCATGCGCAATATATTGACGTAACATCAATGGCATAATTGAGTAAATCCATTTAATTAGTGAATTCGTTATAAATTTTCTCCAATTTTGATACTTTTCATCATGTGTACATAGAGTATCACCATGCATTAGTAATACTTTTTCATTATTTAGATATATTTCAGTAGGGTCATTTATTATTTGGCAACCAGTAGCTATTGCGAACTTCTTATTTATATGAAAATCACGATTTCCACGCATTAGATATAGTTGAGTATTTTCATGGCTCGAATACTTGCGCAGTATTTCAATTATTTCAGGATTCGGAGGACGGCTATCATCACAACCTATCCAAAAATCATCGAATAAATCACCCAGAATATAAAATGCATCAGCATTTTTTGCCGGACCCGCCAGCAGTTTTTTAAATAAATTTAATTTTTCTGGTCTTTGTTGGCTAAGGTGAAGATCGGAAACAAAAAGGGTTGTCATTTTTTTTTTAATCAAGCACTGTTATTTTATCAATAGAAATGATTTCTTCCGGCACATCATCATGTCCATTACGCGATGTAATAGGCGTTCCTTCAATGCTGCGGACAACCTCCATTCCATCAACAACTTTACCAAAAACACAATAACCCCAATCCTGCTCAGTTTTAAAATCAAGATGATCGTCATTATCCTTTGTATTGATGAAAAATTGTGCCGTTGCAGAATGCGGATCCCCGGTTCTTGCCATCGCAATCGTACCCAAGAGATTGCTCAACTCATTATTTGCCTCATTTTCAATCGAAGGGTTAGTCGGTTTTGTTTTCATATCTTTATCCATACCACCACCCTGAATCATAAAACCGGCTATTACCCGATGGAAAATTGTCCCATTATAAAATCCACTTTTGACATAACCTAAAAAATTTTCCACAGTTTTCGGTGCTTTTTCTTGATCCAATTCAACGGTTATTGAGCCTAACGAGGTTGCTATTTTGACCTTCATAATTTCTCTCCAAGGATAAATATCACATTTGATAAATAGTTATGTTATAACTCAATTATGCACGTGCTATTACAAGTATGACAAATCTGTTTTGTTAGATAGAGACCATTCATATAATATGCGCGCTTTCATTACCAGTATTTAAGATGAAGTCATGGTAGCTATATACAATAGTTTCACTAGAAAAAAAGAGCCTTTTACGCCAATCGAATCAAAAAAGATTCGAATGTATGTCTGCGGGATGACTGTCTATGATTTTTGTCATATTGGCCACGCACGAGTCATGGTGGTCTTTGATATGGTTTCTCGCTATCTGCGTAGTATTGGTTTTGATGTGTTTTATGTTAGAAATATTACAGATATCGACGATAAGATTATCGAACGCGCAAACAATAATAAAGAATCAATTACGGATTTAACAAATCGATTTATTGAGGAGATGAATAAAGATGCAAATGCGTTAGGTGTTTTATCTCCCGATTTAGAACCAAAAGCAACTGAGCATATGACAGAGATCATTGAAATGATTTCGCAATTAGTCAAAAAAGGGCATGCTTATGTGGGAAATAATGGTGATGTATATTTTAATGTCGGCTCATTTGATGCCTATGGAAAATTATCGGGAAAAAATACCGAAGAATTAAAAGCAGGAGAAAGAGTCGAAGTTCAGAAAGAAAAAAATGATCCGTTAGATTTCGTATTGTGGAAATCTGCAAAAAAGGATGAGCCTGACTGGCCATCTCCTTGGGGTGATGGACGACCAGGCTGGCATATCGAATGTTCCGCCATGTCTGTTCATTGTCTCGGAAGTCATTTTGATATTCATGGTGGTGGACAGGATTTACAATTCCCGCACCATGAAAATGAAATAGCACAATCTGTTTGTTCAACCGGTGGAAAATTTGCGAATGTATGGATGCATAATGGATTTGTTCGTGTAGATGAAGAGAAGATGTCGAAGTCGCTCGGTAATTTTTTTACAATAAGGGAAGTTTTAAAAAAATACCAACCTGAAGTTGTGCGTTTTTTTATTCTATCAAGTCACTATCGTAGTCCCTTAAATTATTCAGTTGAAAATCTTGAAGAAGCGAAATCTTCGCTAACACGTTTATATACAGCATTAAAAGAATCGTGTAGTGATAACAAGAGCGTTGCTCAAGATTACCTGACCCAATTTAACTCTTACATGGATGATGATTTTAATACCCCTAAGGCAATTTCATTACTGCATGAAATTGCAGGAAAAATAAATCGTATTAAGGATAAATCTCCAGATGATTCAGGAAGTTTAGCGGCAACCTTAAAGAAGCTTGGTTCTATATTAGGATTACTTGAATCAGAGCCACAGGATTTTCTGCAGGGAAAGAATGATGAAAACATGATTAGCATGGACCCTAAAAAAATTGATCAGCTAATAAATGAACGTAATATCGCACGTCAAGAAAAAGACTTTGAAAAGGCTGATGAAATTAGAAGGCAACTTATCGAGTTAAATGTCACTTTAGAAGATACAGAAGACGGTACCGATTGGCGAAGAAATTAGTTTACTCCTGAATCTCTCATATTAATTTATTTCCAAATTGACGTGTTTTAGGTCTGCGCGTAATATCCATCGTCCGGTTAGAGGCTGGAGATATTATTGTTCGGGGCATAGCGCAGTCTGGTAGCGCATCTGCTTTGGGAGCAGAGGGTCGGGGGTTCGAATCCCTCTGCCCCGACCATTGTTCAGTAATTGGTGTTATTCTCAATGTATTGAATGCGCCTGTAGCTCAACTGGATAGAGCACCGGCCTTCTAAGCCGGGGGTTAGAGGTTCGAGTCCTCTCAGGCGCGCCAATTTCAAGTATAATTAATTTGTTTTCATATGGTGAGCGTAGCTCAGTTGGTAGAGCCCCGGATTGTGATTCCGGTCGTCGTGGGTTCGAGTCCCATCGTTCACCCCATTTTTTTTAGGGCCGTTAGCTCAGTTGGTAGAGCAGGGGACTCTTAATCCCAAGGTCATAGGTTCGAACCCTATACGGCCCACCATGTCTAAATAGCAATGATGTAGAAATATTTATTTTTACGATTTAGGATATTTTTTTTAACAAATATTTTTATGAATAAACAAATAAAAGATTTTTTATTTATTCTGGTAACGGCCCTTGTGATCGGTTGTGTTGCGCCGACAACACAACGAGTTAAACCAAATGAAGAAGCTGTTGCGGTTGAAGCTGACATACAGCGCGAGATAGCATTCAAAGAAGCAATAAATAGTCAGCAACGGCTGTATAAAATTGGCGCACCTATATTAAAAAAATCTTTAACGTTCTGTAACGATAAACAAACAAAAGCAATTGGTATTACCTATGCAAATAAATATGATTTTGAAGGAGAATTTCAGAACATAGCAGTATCAAAATTGGGGCTTAGCACCACCTTACAAATAACTTATATATTTGATTCATACCCGGCAGAAGAGGCTGGTTTAAGAACAGGGGATATTCTTTTATCGATTAATGGTGAGGATATTCCTGAAGGAAAAGATGCATCAAAAAGATTTTCTGAATTATTGAAAAAGGAAATTAAGAATAATGAACAACTTTTATTTCAGATTGTACGGAATGGCGTTATCGAGTCACTAGTAATTTTTCCTGTAAAAATTTGTAATTACCCATTAATTGTGACAAATGATGTAATTGTTAATGCATTTGCTGACGGCAGCAATATTTTTATAACTCAGGGCATGATGGATTTTGCGAAATCAGATGATGAACTTGCTTTAGTTGTTAGTCATGAGTTAGCACACAATACAATGAGACATATCGATGCAAAAAAAACAAATGCTCTGGGCGGTTTCGTGCTTGATATGTTGATAGGAGTTTTTACAGGAGTTAATACACAGGGAATGTTTGCGAAGAGTTTTGCCCAAGCATATAGCAAAGAATTTGAATCAGAGGCAGATTATGTAGGATTGTATATGTGTGAACTTTCGGGTTATGATATTTCAGACGCAGCCTATTTTTGGCGGCGAATGGGTGTTAAACACCCCGGTACGATCGCACAAAATCATGGTGCATCTCATCCATCTCC
>CAZJED010000047.1:7573-9251 GCA_964544965.1 uncultured Enterobacteriaceae bacterium | reverse complement strand
AAAAAGAAAGCGGTTGTGGATGTGCAGGTATTTTTTCTGCATACAATGCTTTAGGTATTTATGCTGAAATTTTTGAGAAGGAAAACAAGCTGGATAAACTCGAGGCGTTCGCAAGCTATTACGGCGCTGATTTTTATGGGCTTAAGCGCAATGATAAAAAGATTACACTAACTAAAAAAGAAAAAAAGATCCCAGAGGAATTACCTTTTGGTAATGATAAATTGGTGCCTTTTCGGGCAGGTGAAAATTGTGTCTGGCAAGTGAAATATTAAATAAAAGATGAGCGAAATAGAGACAATTAATAAAGAGACAATTATTAGTAAGCGATTCCGTGGGTTTTTCCCTGTTATTATTGATGTTGAAACTGCAGGTTTTAATCCAGAAAAAGACGCTTTACTAGAAATTGCTGCCGTCACATTAGCGCTTAATGAAGAAAATGATTGGTGTATTGATGAAATTATATCGAAGCATATTAAACCATTTGAGGGTGCTAATTTTGAAATAGCATCTTTAGAATTTACAGGTATTGATCCAGAACATCCTTTTCGTAAACAAATTGCAATTAGTGAATCCGAAGCTTTAGGTGAAATATTTAGCATAGTAAGAAAAAAAACAAAAGATAATAAATGCACCAGAGCAATCCTTGTTGGACATAATTCTTCATTCGATTTAAGTTTTTTGAATGCTTGTGTGGAGAGAAACAATATTAAACGTAATCCTTTTCATCCATTTAGTACTTTCGATACTGTTACATTGGCAGGCCTTGTTTATGGGCAAACGGTACTATCACGCTCGGCAATCGCAGCAGGTTTAGAATGGGATGATAAGGAAGCTCATTCAGCGCGTTATGATGCTGAGCAGACTGCACTTTTATTTTGTGAGATTATCAATAAATGGAGCGAATATTCAGATATTTAATAAATAAGCTAAAAATAAAGAATAATAGCACCACAGAGGAAATTATCAGATGAGCTTTACTGACACAGCAATGCTTATATTGTCTACGACGATAACAATTTGTTATCTATCGTCATCAATAATTTTTATCAGAGCAGCACTCATCGTGGTACAGATTGGTTACTTTTTTCTTGCATTACATACAGGGCTTGATCAGCCAGGAATGACTGCAATATTAATTCTTAGCATTACTAATAGCCTTATTAATGGTTTTAAAATTGCACAGTACTATTACGAGAATTCAATTTTTTGTTTACCGAAAGAATTACATAACCTTTATCAAGATGAATTTCATCTCTTATCCCCAAAAGAATTTAAACTTCTTTATCAACGAGCAACTAAAGATGAGCGCAATGGAAAACTAATAAGTGCAAATCAAAAGTTTGAGAATTTAATGTTCGTATTAGAAGGGGCTCCAATCATCAGGCTTCAAAAAGGAAAGCAGATTAAGTTAACGAAGCGAGTTTGGTTGGGTGAAATGAGTTTCTTACGTGGAGAAGTAACTTCTGCAGATGTTCTTACCGAGCAAACAGAAAGGGTAAAATTATTAATCTGGAATAAGCATGAGATTGAAGAACTTCAGGAGAAATATCCGATTGTTATTGAAAAATTAAGATACATTATTGCAAATAGCCTTGCTGAAAAAATTCGATATTCAAATACGCTAATTGAAAATACATTCACATAGTTTTTACAAAAAAAATAAAAATTTCTAAAATAT
>CAZJED010000047.1:0-7563 GCA_964544965.1 uncultured Enterobacteriaceae bacterium | reverse complement strand
TCATTTTTTTATTTTTTTCTCCCATAATATTGATTTTTCGACCAATTGCTCATATTTTAGAGTTGTTAACTTTTTATTTTCAAGCAATCTTTTTCCTGCAATCCAGACGTCACTTATTTGCCGACGATCTGCAGCATAAATAATTTGAGATAAGGGTTCGTACAGCGGGATAGTTTCTATTTGATTTAGATCTATCGCGACAATATCCGCCTGTTTTCCTTTTTTAAGTGAGCCAATTGATTCACTCAAACCAAGAGCTTTTGCACCATTCAGTGTTGCCATCTTTAAAGTTGTATGCGCATCACTGCAAGTGCAATCATTAGCAACCCCTTTAGCTAATAATGCTGATGTATGCATTTCTCCAAGCATATCCAAATCATTGTTACTCGCCGCGCCATCTGTACCAATACAAACATTAATATTATTTTTTTGTAATCTTCCGACCGGGCAAAAACCACTTGCCAGTTTTAAATTAGATTCGGGGCAGTGTGCTACATTAACTCTTGTTTTTTTTAGTTCTTCGATTTCATTTTTTTCTAACTGAGTCATATGTACAGCAATCAAACGCGAACTTAATAATCCTATGTCTGACAAACGTTCCAGAGGCCTTTTACCATATTGATTAATGCTCTGTTCAATTTCATCGGTGGTTTCATGGATGTGCATATGAATGGGAATATCAAGCTCTTCTGCAAGCGCTGTTATTCTTTTTAGTGAGCTATCTGAAACAGTATAGGGTGCATGGGGCGCGAATGCAGTACTAATAAGCGGATTATGTTTATAGGTATCGTGAATGAATTCACCTTTAGCTAAACATTCATCACTATTACTTGCCCATGAAGTTGGAACATCGATAACAATAAGACCAATCACAGCACGCATTCCAATATTCGCACAAACTTCAGCAGTGCTATCTGAAAAAAAATACATATCATTAAAACAGGTTGTACCACTACGAATCATTTCTGCTATTGCAAGTTTAGTCCCATCCTTAACAAATTCAGCGCTAATCCATTTTTTCTCCGCGGGCCAAATATGGTTATTTAACCAATCCATTAATGGCAAATCATTTCCTAACCCACGAAATAATGACATTGCAGCGTGTGTGTGCGCATTTACCAAACCAGGAATTAAAGCATGATTTTTTAGGACCAACTCTTCTTTTGCTGTAAATCTTATTCGAGCATCTTCAGAGTTCAATAAGGCTATTATTTTGTCATTTTTAATAGCAAGCGCGTAGTTTTCGTACACTGTTTCTTTTGGTTCAACAGGTATTATCCACTTTGCATGTATTAAAGTATCAATGTTCATTTTGACAATATTATTTAATTACTCTTAAATGCTATGATAATTCATCCAAAATAAAAAAACGCTATTGAAAGATAAAAAATCACAGTTACAGCCAGAGAGTTTTTATGCAGTTAAATGGACTGCAGGTGTTCTGACGCTATTAGATCAGAGAAAATTACCAAATGAAGTAATTTATCGTGATTACAGCTCAGCAGTTAGTGTTGCTGATGCTATTAATAAAATGGTAGTTAGAGGCGCCCCTGCAATTGGGATTGCTGCAGCATATGCTGTTGTTCTAGCCGCTTGTTCAGCATATCAAGATTCACCCGATAACTGGCGTGAAAATGTAGAGGAAGTTCTTGAGCTTCTCGCAGCAGCTCGGCCAACTGCAGTTAATTTAAACTGGGCGATTTTGAAAATGCGTGAGAAATTTAAGACTATTGAAGGTGATCCAGAAAATGATTTACTAGATCTAGCAACAAAAATACATCATGATGACATTGCAGCAAATCATGAAATGGGTCGTCTCGGCGCAGAATTAATTAAACCTAATAGTAAAGTTATTACTCATTGTAATGCTGGTGCTTTAGCAACAGGTGGATATGGCACAGCATTGGGAGTGATAAGAACAGCATATCAACAAGGCCTATTAAAAAAAGTTTATGCTTCTGAAACACGTCCGTGGTATCAGGGCACTAGACTAACTAGTTGGGAACTAAAACAAGACAATATTCCAGTTAGTTTATTAGTTGATTCAGCGGTATCTAATTTAATGCAAGTAGAAAAAATTTCTTGGTTGATTGTTGGCGCCGATCGTATTGCTGCCAATGGAGATATTGCAAATAAAATTGGAACTTATTCACATGTAGTCTCAGCAAAACATCATAATGTAAAAGTTATGGTAGTGGCTCCTTCATCCACTATTGACATGAAAATAGATTCTGGAAAAAAAATACCCATCGAAGATCGCCCAACAGAAGAAGTAACGCATTTTTATAGCGCAAAAACGTTTTCAAATTCTATTAAAATACTTAATCCAGCATTCGATATTACTCCTGTATCACTGATTGATTATATAGTCACAGAGAAGGGGATTATTTACGATCCAAATGCAAAAAAAATGTTAGCTATTTTTGGTTAAAATCATATTAAAATCAGTTTGTTAAATCCAAGAATTTAGTAGGGAAAAATGCCATATTATGGTAAAATTTTATCCTTAAAATTACTCTAAAAATAAGGATTTTTTGTTCTTTTTTCAGTAGATAATCTATGTCTGAATCTGATTTCGCGAAAGTACTGTCACCAGTCAATATAGAAGACGAAATGCGGCAATCCTATATGGAATACGCAATGAGTGTAATTGTTGGCAGAGCGTTACCAGATGTTCGCGATGGCCTTAAACCTGTTCACCGAAGAGTTTTGTTCGCTATGAAAGAGATGGGTAATGACTGGAATAAGGCTTACAAGAAATCAGCACGAGTTGTTGGCGATGTTATTGGTAAATACCATCCTCATGGTGATACAGCAGTTTACGATACGATAGTTCGAATGGCGCAATCATTTTCTCTAAGGTACATGCTTGTTGATGGACAGGGTAATTTTGGCTCTGTCGATGGCGATGCACCTGCAGCTATGAGATATACCGAGGTTCGGATGTCACGTGTTGCGCATGAAATTTTAGAAGATATCGATAAAGAAACAGTCGAATTTTCACCAAATTACGATGGCTCTGAACACGAGCCTATTGTTTTACCAACGCGAATCCCAAATTTACTTATTAATGGTTCAAGTGGTATTGCGGTTGGTATGGCAACAAACATACCTCCACACAATTTATCTGAAGTTATAGACGCATGTTTAGCTCTGATTGAAACTCCAGAGCTCGAGATTTCAGATTTAATGAAGCATATTCCAGGACCCGATTTTCCAACAGCCGGAATAATTAATGGTTCATCCGGAATTAGAGATGCCTATGAAACCGGGCGTGGTCGCATAGAAGTCCGTGCTAGAAGTGAGATTGAAGAGCATGAATCAGGAAATAAAATTATTATTACTGAGCTTCCATATCAGATTAATAAAGCAAAATTATTAGAAAAGATAGCAGAACTGGTTAAAAACAAAAAAATTACGGGAATACGTGAATTACGTGATGAATCAGATAGAGAAGGAATGCGTGTTGTAGTTGAGTTACGTCGTGGTGAGGTTGCCAATGTTGTATTAAATAATTTGTATAAATATACGCAGATGCAATCAGCCTTCAGTGTTAATGCTGTAGCACTTGTTGAGAATAAACCACAAGCAAATTTAAATTTAAAACAATTGCTTGAGGCCTTTATAAATCATCGTCGTGAAATTGTTACGAGAAGAACTATTTTCGAGTTACGTAAGGCTCGTGCCCGCGCTCATATTTTAGAAGGTTTGGCAGTCGCTTTAGCTAATATTGATCCTGTTATCGCACTGATTAAAAAATCTCCAAGTCCAGCAGAAGCCAAAACACAGTTACTTAAGGGGGTTTGGGAATCAAGTGTTGTTGTTGAAATGATAAAAGGTGCTGGTTCGGAGATTTCAAGACCTGATAATTTGCAGCACGAATTTGGATTACACGACAATGGATACCGATTATCCCCAGAGCAAGCGCAGGCAATTCTTGAGTTACGGTTGCAAAAATTAACTGGCCTTGAAAAAGATAAAATACTTAAAGAGTATAATGATTTACTAAAAATGATCGTCGACTTATTAGATATTCTATCACGACCTCAAAGATTGATGAGTGTTATACATGATGAATTAAAGGATATAAAAGACCAGTATGGCGATGAACGTAGGACAGAGATTGTTCAAACACAGAAAGATTTAAGCATGGAAGATTTAATTACAGAGGAAGATGTCGTTGTTACTTTGTCTCATGCAGGATATGCAAAATCACAACCGGCTAACACATATCGTTCACAACGACGTGGAGGGAGAGGCAAGACTGCTACTTCTGTCAAAGATCAGGATTTTATCGATAAACTGTTTATTGCTAGTACTCACGACACATTACTGTGTTTCTCAAATCGGGGTAAACTCTACTGGCTTAAAGTCTATGAGTTGCCACAGGCTAGCAGAACTGCTCGCGGTAAACCTATAATCAATTTGTTACCATTAAAGGAAGGCGAACAAATTAATGCAGTATTACCAATAAGAGAATACACCAAAGACAAGTTTGTATTTATGGCAACTGCGGATGGAACTGTTAAAAAGACATCATTAATTGAGTTCTCTCGCCCAAGATCAAGCGGCAAACGCGCAATCGAACTTGTGGATGGAAATAAACTAATAGGCGTCGAGCTTACTAATGGCAAGCGCGACATTATGTTATTCAGTGATGCCGGTAAAGTTGTTAGGTTCCCTGAATCTCAGGTTCGATCAATGGGTAGAACCGCTAAAGGTGTACGTGGAATTCGTCTAACAAAAGAACAAAAGGCAATTTCACTTATTATTATGGATAGTAAGGATACAACGACAGTTTTAACTGCTACCCAGAATGGTTATGGAAAACGAACAGATATTGAAGATTACCCCCAGAAATCAAGAGGTGGAGTCGGAGTAATCTCAATACAGGTCACGAAACGAAATGGCCCCGTTGTTAGTGCGGTTGCTGTAAGAAATGATGATGAAATTATGTTAATAAGCAATCAAGGGACATTGATTAGAACACCCGTTAAAGATATTTCTGTATTCGGACGCAATACACAAGGTGTTAGATTGGTAAATCTAAATGAACTTGAGCAGTTAGCGAGTATCGAACGTATTATTGAATATACTGACAATTAGGAGTCATACTGAAATTTGGTTACATACCATAAAGAAAATATAATTTTTTATGAATAAAAAAAAGAAACTAGAAGAAATACGGAATGATATCGATTCTTTAGACAAGCAACTACTTGATCTTATAAGCGATCGTGCACGTTTAGCACAAGAAATTGCTAAAATTAAAATCACTTCATCAGAAACTCTTGAATTTTATCGCCCAGAACGCGAAGCGCAAATCTTAAGGAAAATAATTGAATATAATAGCGGGCCACTTTCAGAAGAGGAAATGGCGCGACTCTTTAGGGAGATTATGTCAGCGTGTTTGGCTTTAGAACAAGTTTTAGATATTGCTTATTTAGGGCCTGAAGGGACATTTACACAAACTGCGGCATTAAAGCATTTCGGACACTCTGTTAATACGACAGCATTTGGAACTATCGATCAAGTATTTCGAGAAGTGGAGTCTAATGCCTCTCATTACGGTGTTGTACCTATTGAAAATTCTATCGAGGGAATTGTAAATCATACATTGGACATGTTAAATCACTCAAGTTTAGTAGTTTGTGGTGAAGTTGAATTAAGAATTCATCATCATTTGCTAAGTAAAGCCGAAAAATTAGATGAATTAACACAAGTTTTTTCGCATCAACAATCATTAGCTCAATGCCGTGAGTGGTTAGATACATATTTAATTAAAGCTGAACGTGTACCAGTAACAAGTAATGGTGAGGCAGCACACATTGCTAGTAACAATAATCAAAGTGCTGCTATTGCAAGCGATGCAGCAAGTGAACTGTATGGATTAAATAAACTTGCAACCAATATTGAGGATGAGCCGGATAATACAACTCGTTTTTTAGTTATAGGTAGAACCATGAGCCCAAAATCTGGAAATGATAAAACTTCTTTGATTTTTTCAGCGGCAAATAAGCCTGGTTCTCTCCATAAGATGCTTGGTTGTTTTGCAAATAATAGCGTCAGCATGACACGGATTGAATCCAGACCATCTAGACGTGAAATGTGGGATTACGTTTTTTTTGTTGATATTGAAGGACATGCTGAGGATGATGCAGTTAAAAAAGCATTAATTGAACTAGAAGAGTACGCTGCAATGATTAGATTGCTAGGCTCATACCCAAGAGCTGTATTGTAGGATTTTATTGTGTCCTGTGATTTGTTTTCACTCGCTAGCCCAGGTGTTTCTGGTCTTGAACCATATCGTCCAGGAAAATCAATCAAAGAATTGCAACGTGAGCTTGGTCTTGATGAGGTTATTAAGCTTGCTTCGAATGAAAATCCTTTGGGTCCAAGCCAGAATGTTTTAGATGCAATTAGTGCAACAAAGGATTTATCTCGATATCCTGATGGTAATGGCTTTTATTTAAAGAAGAAGCTTGCAGAGAAGCACAATGTTGATATTGAAAATATTACATTAGGAAATGGATCTAACGATATTCTTGAAATGGTCGCGCGTGCATTTGTTACAGACCAACATGAAGTCATTTACTCTAAACATTCTTTCGCTGTTTACCCATTAGTTACTCAGGCTGTTGGTGGGAAGCATACGGTAACTCCAGCTAATAATTGGGGACATGATTTGGACGCGATGCTAGCTTCGGTTAATGATAGTACGCGCCTAATGTTTATTGCGAACCCAAATAATCCTACGGGAACGTGGGTCGACAGAAAAAATCTAAGAAATTTATTAGAACAAATACCAAGTCATGTAATTGTTTTGGTCGACGAAGCGTATTTCGAATATGCAAATATCGAAGAACAATACCCTGATTGTAGTCTGTGGATAAATGATTTTAATAATTTAATTGTTACTCGCACTTTTTCAAAAGCATACGGTTTGGCGGCTTTACGAATCGGGTATTCTTTATCTCATCCGGATGTAGCTAATTTATTAAATCGTGTTCGACAGCCATTTAACAATAATGGTCTCGCTTTAGTCGCAGCCGATGTTGCATTAGAAGATACTGACTACATTAAAAATAGTATTAAACTAAATCAATTCGGAATGGGACAGTTAACTCGAGCTTTTGATGATATGGGTTTGGAGTATATTCCTTCAAAAGGTAATTTCTTATGTGTAAATTTTGAACAACCTGCCATTAAAATATATGAGAGTTTATTAAAATTGGGTGTTATTGTTCGACCTATATTTGATTATGATATGCCAAATCATTTACGTGTCACGATTGGTGTAGAACCAGAGAATAACAAGTTTATTAAAGAGCTTGAAAAAATAATGGCGAAGCGAACATCATTATAATGTATATAATTTAACTATATGTTAATCGATAATTTATCAATCATAGGTGTGGGACTAATCGGAGGCTCACTCGCGCGTGCATTACGAAAGTCTAAACTCGTTAGACGTGTTACCGGATGCAATCGTTCCGAGGAAACCTTAAAAAAAGCAGTTGAATTAGATGTTATCGATGATTATTTTTTAAATATATCTGAAGC
>CAZJED010000046.1:0-9850 GCA_964544965.1 uncultured Enterobacteriaceae bacterium | reverse complement strand
TTCATTATCAAAATGACCAATATTACAAACTACGGCCTGGTCTTTCATTTTTGCCATATGGTCATGCTGAATAACATTAAAATTACCGGTGGCAGTTACGAAAATATCTACCTTGTCACACACATCATCAATTTTAACAACACGATAACCTTCCATTCCTGCTTGTAATGCGCAAATTGGGTCAATTTCTGTTACCCAGACAGTGGCACCAAGCCCACGCAATGACTGAGCACAACCTTTACCAACATCACCATAACCAAGTACCAAAGCAATTTTTCCAGCAATCATTACATCGGTTGCACGTTTGATGCCGTCAACTAAAGATTCGCGACAACCATAAAGATTATCGAATTTAGATTTAGTCACCGAATCATTGACATTAATAGCGGGAAAAGGCAATTCACCTTTCTTTTGCATTTGATAAAGGCGTTGCACGCCTGTTGTAGTTTCTTCTGTTACACCTTTAATATTTTTTAATACATTAGAATAGAAACCACCATCCTCAGCTAACTTCTTTTTAATGGCAGCAAACAAATATGTTTCTTCTTCTGATGCGGGGTTTTCTATAACAGAAATATCTTTTTCCGCTTTTGCACCAAGAATTAATAACAATGTGGCATCACCACCATCGTCTAAAATCATGTTTGGTGACCCGCCATCAGCCCACATCATGATTCGATGAGTATAATCCCAATACTCCTCCAAAGACTCGCCTTTGTGGGCAAATACTGGAATGTCCTGATCAGCAATCGCGGCGGCGGCATGATCCTGCGTTGAAAAAATATTGCATGATGCCCAGCGAACTTCAGCACCTAAAGCCCGTAATGTTTCTATTAAAACAGCTGTTTGGATCGTCATATGTAATGAGCCGGCAATACGTGCGCCATTTAATGGCTTCGCCTTACCATATTCTTTTCGAATAGCCATCAATCCGGGCATTTCTGTTTCTGCAATACGTATTTCTTTATGGCCCCATTCAGCCAAAGAAATATCTGCGACATGATAATTGGATGTGATAGATTTCGCTGCCACGCTCATATTGTTTCTCCTTATAAACAAAATAAGCGAGCGCCGTTTGAATCTTTTTCGTCTCTATCTGAGCCTAGCGGATTGGAATCCGTTGCAACGCTCCTCAGCAAGACGTTTTCGTTTAGTGAGCTGCGAAGTATAGTACTCTCCGCAACAAGTTTCAAAAAATTACATCAATTGTTGCTTTAAAACCTCGGCCTTATCAGTTTTCTCCCAAGGTAGATCAATATCTGCACGGCCAAAGTGTCCATAGGCAGCGGTCTGTTGGTAAATAGGTCTTAAAAGATTAAGCATATTAATAATACCTTTTGGTCTTAAATCAAAATTATCACGAATTGCCTTAATTAATTTCTCTTGATCAACCTTTGCTGTGCCAAATGTCTCAACGCTAATTGAGGTTGGTTCTGCAACGCCAATTGCATATGACAACTGCAACTCACATCGCTCAGCAAGCCCGGCGGCTACAACATTCTTCGAGACATAACGAGCTGCATAAGCAGCTGAGCGATCAACTTTTGAAGGATCTTTACCGGAAAAAGCGCCGCCGCCATGTCGCGCCATACCGCCGTATGTATCGACAATAATTTTTCGCCCTGTTAGCCCACAGTCTCCAACGGGGCCGCCTATGACAAATCGTCCTGTCGGATTTACCAAATAACGAGTTTTGTCGGTAATCATATTCTCAGGAAGTACAGGCTTTATAATTTCATTAATAACGCTTTCTTCTATATCTTTATGTTCAATATCAGGGTCATGCTGAGTAGACAAAACTACGGTATCAATCGATATTGGTTTGCCCTCTTCGTAAACAACCGTTACCTGTGATTTAGCGTCAGGTCTCAGCCAATCAAGTTTGCCGCTCTTTCGAATATCAGCCTGCCTTTTAACCAACAGATGTGAATAGGTTATAGGGTATGGCATTAACACATCAGTCTCATTACAAGCATAACCAAACATTAGTCCTTGGTCGCCAGCACCTTGATCTAAATCTACTCCTTCTCCTTCATTTACACCTTGCGCTATATCGGGTGATTGTTTATCAATTGAGAGCAAAACTTTACAGCTATCTGAATTGAAACCTACTTCATCTGATGTATAACCAATCTCACTTATTGTGTTACGTGCCACTGCTTCATAATCAATGCTTGCAGATGTGGTAATCTCACCAGACAGCACCACCATTCCAGTATTTATCATTGTCTCGCAAGCAATACGAGCAGCGGAATCTTCTTTAAATATTGCATCAACAACTGAATCGGAAATTTGGTCTGCAACTTTATCCGGGTGCCCTTCGGATACAGATTCTGAGGTAAATAAATTAATTTTAGCCATCGAGCTTCCTTAAAACATATATATTTTTTTGATTAATAGAAGTTTATCCTCATTCGATAAATATCTCACGAATTAAAAAAATTTTCATAAAAAAAATAAACCATTACATTAATTTTTATATTGGTTAATATAAATTATATGGTTCTAACGGAAACTCCTATCTGCAGCTTTGATGAAGAAGCAATTGATTTTAAGCTTCCGGGAACAGATCAAAAAATCTGGTCATTAGCTGATTGTGTAGGAGATAATGGAACTTTAGTGATGTTTATTTGTAATCATTGCCCTTATGTCAAAGCAATTCAAGCCGAGTTAGTAAAAGATGCTCTCAAACTAATGGAAGCCGGCATTAAAAGTGTCGCCATCATGTCAAATGACCCGCAGGACTACCCGGAAGATTCTTTTGAAAACATGAAAAAAATATCGGATAAATACGATTTTCCTTTTCCATATCTTTTCGATGAAACACAAAAAATTGCAAAAGCCTATAATGCTGTATGTACACCGGATTTTTTTGGTTATAACAAATCTCTTAAATTACAATATAGAGGCCGTTTTGATTCAAGTGGTATGCAGCCTAAGAAAAAAAGTACGGAGCATGATTTGCTAGAGGCTATGTTACAAGTTGCAAAAACATCAAAAGGTCCTAAAGAGCAAAACCCGAGCATAGGTTGCTCAATCAAATGGAAGATATAATCTCACGGTAAACTTGCCGCAATCCTATAGGTAAGCGACAATATCGGATTAAATTTAGGTAAATGGTCTGTCTGCACCATCAAGTTTTATAAGATTTTTGTACTAATAAATATAAGATCACTGCCTCTATATAGGTAGAGGTAATTTCACCAGACTTTATACGGCACTGATTAACTATCAATTTTGTAGGCTTTATGGTCTGTATGGGGAGATAAATTATGCTTTCAAGGCATGAACTAGCAAATGCAATTCGTGCGTTAAGTATGGATGCCGTCCAACGTGCGAATTCAGGACACCCTGGCGCGCCTATGGGAATGGCAGACATAGCAGAGGTTCTTTGGAACGACTTTTTAAAACACAACCCAAATAACCCAAACTGGGATAATCGTGATCGGTTCGTAATGTCAAATGGCCATGGCTCAATGCTTATTTACGCATTATTGCATCTTACTGGCTATGAATTAGGTATTGAAGAAATTAAAAATTTTAGACAGTTACATTCAAAAACACCTGGCCACCCTGAATACGGATATGCCCCTGGTGTAGAAACCACAACCGGGCCACTTGGCCAGGGACTTGCTAACGCTGTTGGTATGGCTCTGGCAGAATCTGTTTTAGCTGCTAAATTTAACAAAGAAGAATTCGATATTGTAAATCATCTTACCTACGTCACTGTAGGTGATGGTTGTCTAATGGAAGGAGTTTCCCATGAGGCATGTTCTTTAGCGGGGACACTCGGTTTGGGAAAATTGATCACATTATACGATAGCAACCAAATCTCCATCGATGGGGATGTGTCAGGTTGGTTTACTGAGAATATTCCTGATCGTTTCGAATCTTATGGCTGGCATGTTATCCGTAGCGTTGATGGACATAATCCTGAAGAAATAAAACTAGCTATAGAAAATGCCATTCAAAATTTAAGTCAGCCTAGTATTATTTGTTGTAATACGGTTATAGGTTGGGGGTCGCCAAACAAAGCAGGAAAAGAATCAAGCCACGGCGCACCTCTTGGTGACGAAGAAATTGAACTCACTCGAAAAAAAATTGGTTGGCAATATGAGCCTTTTAATATCCCAGATGAATATTATTCTGCTTGGGATGCAAAATCCCGGGGGAAGGAATTGGAAAATGAATGGCAAAAGAAACTTAACTGCTATGAAAAGAAATACCCTGAACTTGCCGCCGAATATAAACGAAGAATAAAAGGGCAATTACCTGATAACTGGGGTGATATTGTTCAAGAACACATAAATTCGACTGTTAAAAAATCTGAATCAATAGCATCACGAAAAGCGTCGCAAAATACAATTGAAGCATATGCAAAAAATTTGCCGGAAATGATTGGTGGTTCAGCAGATCTGACTGGGTCGAATTTAACAAACTGGTCAGGCTCAGTCATCATCAGCAATAAAAACAAAAATGGGAATTATATTTCATATGGTGTTCGTGAGTTCGCAATGGCTGCCATTAACAATGGAATTGCTTTACACAAAGGATTTATTCCATATTCTGGGACTTTTTTAATGTTTTCTGAATATGCTAGAAATGCTCTACGCATGGCCGCTTTGATGAAAATACAAAATATATTTGTGTTCACGCATGACTCAATAGGGCTTGGTGAAGATGGCCCCACTCATCAAGCGGTAGAACAAGCATCAACACTACGTTTAATGCCTAACATGTCATTATGGCGGCCTTGTGATGCCGTAGAATCAGCAATTGCATGGCAGGCTGCGATTGAACGCCTAGACGGTCCAACAAGTTTATTATTTTCTAGACAAAATTTAGCCCATTTAAATAGAGAAGAATCTCAACTAAACAATATAAAACGTGGGGGATATACACTATATGGAGATGCTAAAGACCCGGAGCTCATAATCATAGCAACTGGTTCGGAAGTCGGAATGGCAATGAACGTGGCAAAGGAGTTAAATACACAATGTAAAAAAATTCGTGTCGTCTCTATGCCAAGTGCTGATTTTTTTGATAAACAAGATGAGAAATATAAAGAAACTGTTTTACCTTCTTCTTGTCGTAGTCGAATAGCAATAGAGGCGGGTGTAACCGATTACTGGAGAAAGTACGTCGGATTAGATGGTATTGCTTTGGGTGTAGATAGCTTTGGTGAGTCTGCTCCAGCAAAAAACGTATTTGAGTATTTTGGATTAACAGAGAAAAATCTAAAGAAAGAAGTTAGCGATTATTTATCAAAACCAAAAAATAAATTTTAAAATGGAGTGAAAGGAATGGTAATTAAAGTAGGTATAAATGGTTATGGGCGCATTGGACGAAATATATTACGTGCTCTTTATGAATCAAAACGTACTAATGAAATTCAGATTGTTGCTATAAATGATCTTGGGGATACAAGTACAAACGCCCACCTTACACAATATGATACTGCACATGGAAAATTTCCTGGAACAATTACTATAGAAAATGACAGCATGATTATTAATGGTGACAAAGTTCGTGTTTTATCTGAACGTGATCCTTCAAAGTTACCGTGGGGAGAATTAGGTGTCGATGTTGTTATTGAATCAACTGGTTTTTTTACTAGTAAAGCTAAAGCACAAGCACATATTAATAGTGGCGCAAAAAAAGTAATTATATCAGCCCCGGGGGGAAGTGATGTTGATGCGACTGTTGTTTACGGTGTCAATGATGAAGTTCTTCGTTCAACTCACACTGTTATTTCAAATGCATCTTGCACAACAAACTGTCTAGCGCCTGTCGTAAAAGTTTTGCATGAAAATATTGGTGTCCTCTCTGGTGTTATGACAACCATACATGCTTATACAAATGATCAAGTATTAACTGATGTTTACCATACAGACTTAAGGCGTGCTCGTTCAGCAACAATGTCAATGATACCAACTAAAACGGGTGCAGCTGCGGCTGTTGGCTTAGTACTACCTGAATTAAATGGTTTGCTTGATGGTTATGCAGTAAGAGTTCCAACAATTAATGTTTCAATGGTTGACTTAAGCTTTTCAGCAGCAAGAGAAACGACAGTTAAAGAAATTAATTCTCTTATGCAACAAGCATCAGCAGGAGAGCTTAAAGGCGTATTAGAATATAACGATGCCCCTTTGGTTTCAGTTGATTTTAATCATAATTCAGCATCATCTATATATGATGCTGAATTATCAAAAGTCATAAATGGAAATCTTATAAAAGTTGTTGCTTGGTATGATAACGAATGGGGATTTTCTAACCGTATGCTTGATACAACCATCGCCTTAATAAATGCTAAGTAAAAGTCTTTTTTTATGTCAATACTGGTAAAAATAGCTGATCTAGATTTGTCGGATAAGACAGTGCTTATTCGAGAGGACTATAACGTCCCCATGAAAAATTTTGAGATTACAGACAATACGCGAATCACAGCAACATTACCTACCCTAAAACATGTTATTAATGCGGGGGCAAAAATAATTCTGGTCTCTCATTTAGGGCGTCCTGAAGAAGGAAAATATGATGAGATGTTTTCTCTTGCACCGGTTGCAAAATTATTAAGCAGTCAATTAGGGTTTGAAGTACCCCTTATAAAAAACTGGATAGATGGAATAGAAATGTCTAACTATCAGGTTGTGCTTTGTGAAAACGTACGCTTTGAAAAAGGGGAAATAGATAACGATGAGGAATTATCACGAAAAATGGCGCAGCTTTGTCAAGTCTATGTTAATGATGCATTTGCAACTGCACATCGAGCACAAGCATCAACACATGGTATTGCCAAATATGCTGCTATCTCAGCTGCAGGACCTTTACTTATCAATGAATTGAAAGCACTAACTAAAGCACTGAGAAAACCAGCAAAACCGATTGTTGCAATTATAGGAGGCGCAAAAGTTTCCACAAAATTAACTATTATTAAAAAACTTCTTGAGAAAATTGACACACTTATTCTTGGTGGTGGGATAGTTAATACTTTTTTGAATGCTGCTGGCTATGAAATTGGAAAATCACTATATGAAAAAGACTTAGTAAAAACTTCAAAGGAATTAATCGAACAAGCTAAAAAAAATAATTGTAATATTCTTCTGCCTGATGATGTATTAACTGGAAATAAATTTGAAGAAAATGCTACAGCTGAAATAAGATCAATTAGCGATATAGATAAAAATGATATCATCATGGACGTCGGCCCTAAAACAATAAAAAAATTAAACGCAATTATTAAAGAAGCTAAAACTATTGTCTGGAATGGTCCTTTGGGTGTTTTTGAATTTGAAAAATTTAGTAATGGAACGAAAGCTTTAGCTCAGGAAATTATAAAAAGTGATGCTTACTCAATTGCTGGTGGTGGAGATACTATCGCTGCTATCACTAAATTTAATGTTAAAAAAGATATTTCTTATATTTCAACTGGCGGTGGGGCTTTTCTTGAATTTCTTGAAGGGAAAAAACTTCCTGCTATTGAGATCCTTGAAGAAGCAGCTCGCGCATGGGTTGCTATGGAAAAGGCCAGAGAATTATAAATACAATTAAATGAGAAGAACAAAAATTATCGCCACACTTGGCCCGGCAACTGATAGGCCGGGTGTTTTGGAAAAACTTATAGCTGCCGGTGTTGATGTATTTCGCCTTAATTATTCTCATCAAACACATGCTCATCATGAAAAACGAATGAAAGAAATTCGTCGTCTTTCATTAGAGCATAAACATGCCGTTGCCGTAATAGCTGATCTACAAGGGCCAAAAATTAGAATTGAAAATTTTAAAAATGGAAAAATAAAATTAATTGAGGGAAAAAATTTTAAAATTAACACTGAATTATCAAGTAATAATGGGGATGAAGATCAAGTTGGTATTAGTTATAAACAATTAACAGCTGACTTAAAGGAAAATGATAGATTATTAATTGATGATGGAAGAATTGTTTTAGATGTTCTATCGGTAGATAAACATATTATTGATTGTAAAGTTATAACTGGAGGTGAGCTAACAAACAGTAAGGGTATTAATTTACAAGGTGGTGGTTTGTCTGCAGATGCACTTACAAATAAAGATATAGAGGATATGAAACATGCAGCTGAGATTGAAGTAGATTATATTGCTATCTCTTTCCCAAGAGATGCAAAAGATGTAAAAAAAGCTCGTAAAATGATGAAAGATTGCAAATGTTACGCGGAAATAATTGCAAAAATAGAACGCGCTGATGCACTTAATAATATTGATGAGATAATTAAAGCCTCTGATGCAATTATGATAGCAAGAGGAGATCTGGGTGTGGAAGTTGGTGATGCTGCGCTTCCTCCCATTCAAAAAAGCCTAATAAAAAAAGCCCGGGATATGGATCGTGCAGTAATTACTGCAACACAGATGATGGAATCGATGATAGAAAATAAAATCCCGACACGCGCTGAAGTTTTTGATGTTGCAAATGCGGTTATTGATGGGACTGATGCCGTTATGCTGTCAGGTGAAACAAGTATCGGGTATCATCCAGATGAAGCTGTAAAATCAATGTCGCGTATTTGTGAAGAAGCTGAAAAACAACGCAGTGTTCGTGAATCTGATCATCGTATAAATCAACGTTTTGAAACTATTTCAGAGGCTGTTGCAATGTCGAGCATGTATTCCGCCAATCATATTGGTGCTAAAGCAATATGCTCATTAACAGAAACCGGCGGCACCTGTTTATGGATGTCTCGTATCAGTTCAGGTATCCCAATCTTTGCTTTCACAAGACATACAGCAACACGCAGACGAGTAGCATTATATCGCGGTGTTTACCCAATGAAATTTGATATCACACATACCGACCCGTTGGAGGCAAATAAACAGATGATTGATCAGTTGATAGAACAAAATATAGTCGAAGAGGATGATTTTGTTATTATAACCAAGGGCGACCTTCGTGGTAAAAGAGGTGCTACCAACAACATGAAGATAATCCAAGTTGGGCAGGCACTAGAACATACGCTTTAAAGTAATCGAAAAGAAAGTTAGTGGAGAGAGATAAATGAATACAACGGAACTTGAAACAACTGCAAAAATGATGGTAGCTGAAGGAAAAGGGATACTTGCTATTGACGAAAGTACTCCTACCATAAAAAAGAGATTTGATTCAATTAATGTTGAATCCACTGAAGAAAATAGAAGAGCTTACCGAGATCTACTAATCACAAACCCTGATGGCAATAAATACATAAGCGGGATGATTCTTTATGACGAAACAATACGCCAATCAACATCTGATGGGACACCATTTGCTGAAAAATTAGCAAATGATGGGATTATGCCTGGTATAAAGGTTGATACTGGAGCAAAAGATTTTGCTTTACATTCAAATGAAAAAATTACTGAGGGTCTTGATGGTCTACGTGAAAGACTAGCGGAATACAAAAATCTTGGTGCAAAATTTGCGAAATGGCGTGCTGTAATAACTATCGGTAAGAATATTCCAACAACAGCATGCATTAATGCAAATGCTCATGCTTTGGCTAGATATGCAGGACTATGTCAAGAGGCTGGTATTGTGCCAATGGTTGAGCCTGAAGTATTAATGGACGCAGATAATACTATCGATCTTTGCTATGACATCACTGAAAAAACTTTATCAGCATTATTTTCAACTCTAAAAAATCAAGATGTCAGTATTGCGCATACTATTCTAAAAACAAATATGGTGATTTCTGGTAAACAATGCCCAACACAGGCAAATGTACAGGAAGTTGCTGAAAAAACTGTTCAATGTTTATTAAAAAATGTGCCGCCTGAATTAGCTGGTATCGTTTTTCTTTCTGGCGGACAAAGTACAGAACTGGCAACAGCGCATCTTAAT
>CAZJED010000045.1:0-9868 GCA_964544965.1 uncultured Enterobacteriaceae bacterium | reverse complement strand
TCAGAAAATATACCCCCATCATAATAACGAACATGAAATTCTAATACTTGATTTTCATGCGGGGGGTTTGCGAGTGAAAAAGAACGTTTTTTCCCATCAGGTAAAATAAAATCTACGTACTGTCCGGGTAAAAATTCTAATCGCTCAGTTTTGGGTAATTCTAAAATAATACGCATCACTGAATCATTCAGCTTTTCAGTCGATTTTACGCGGCAGGGAAGTTGCTTTAATGTAATTTCAGTTTCTGTTTCTAGTAAATTCGCATTAATTTCTATATCACTTGACACCCTGGCTTGGCAAAGTAACGCTCTTCTTTTGCCGAGCACCTCTTGTTGTAGATACTCAGGATTTGCGCCATTATAAAAAAAACTACCAGATACAATTTCAGCAATACATGAACCACACTCGCCGTTACGACAACCATAAGGTAAATTATGGCCTTGTCTTGTCGCTGCATCGAGAATGCTTTCATCTTCATTAACTATAAAAGTTATATTTTGCCTATTAAGTTTTGCTGTGTAAGCCATTTTTAACAGGAAATTATTTAGTTGGAAGACTTCGTTTACTGTTTAACCAACGCAATAAAGGCGCCCACTGCTCACGGTCATAATATGTTTTAGATGGAGGTAATTCAAAGATACTTAAACCACGTTCCGCTGCATGGATGTAGTTTTGACTTGCACGAAGCATCGTCATGAAAGGCAATCTTTTTCCATTTGGTAATTTTATATTATCTAAATAATGCTCTAATTTAGCTGCAATTAAAGTATCTTCTCTAACACGATTAGCAACAGTGGCTATTTTTATTTTATTATTTATTGAGCCTTTAAAAGAAAAAAGCTCATCTAGAAAATGTTCTGCAGCACGAATATCTATTGGAGATGCAATTATCGGCATTATTAAACTTTGCGCTTTTCTAAGATATTTGGCTAATCTTTTATCACCAATAGCAGCAGGCGTATCAATAATCAAAACTTCCGTATTTCTTGGAATTTGTAAACGATCATCATCTACGACTATGCCATTAATAGCACTATATCTATCTGGTCTTATTGATAACCAATCTCGGCTTGAGCCCTGCGGATCACAATCAGCCAAAGTTACTTTTTTGCCTTTAATTGCAAAATAACTAGCAATGTTTATTGAAATAGTACTTTTGCCGCAGCCACCTTTAGGATTTAGTACAATAATAGTTCGCATTTATTTAATATTCCTAATCATTAAAATTTATTTTTCGCTTAAGAGTTTTTGAATAACCGGGGTTAGAATTAATTGCATCGCAAAAACTTTTTTCCCTGCAGGAACAACTATGGTGTCAGGACTCGACATGATTGACCCTTCAAGCATTTCCAGTAAATGGCGAAAGTCAACATTAATTTTTTCTAAATTTCGAATATGTAATACACTGAAACTCTCATCGTTAGTTGGTATGTAATGAGTTGCAAATGGATTTGACGTGTCAATAGTTGGTACGCGTTGGAAATTGATATCAGTTAGCGAAAATTGTGGTGTAATATAATGCACATAATCATGCATTCGACTTAGAATAAGTTTAGTTGCGTCTTCTGTTGTGTAGCCTCTGATTGCACGATCCCGATGTATTTTTTGCATCCATTCTAAGTTAATTATTGGTGTCACACCAATAAGTAAGTCAACATGCTTTGCAACATTTATTTTGTTAGTTACAAGACCTCCGTGGAGACCTTCATAAAAAAGTAAATCAGTATTTTTTTCAAGTGGCTCCCAGGGTGTTAGTGTACCTGTGGCGCTACCATGTTCCGATGCTTCTTTTTCATCATGAATATAAAAACGTCTTTCCCCGGTACCTTTTTTACTATATTCATCGAATACGTTTTCCAATTTTTCAAAAAGATTCCCTTCAGGGCCAAAGTGCGTCAAACGAGTGCTATTTTTTTCAGCCTCAGCACTAAGTTTATCCATTTCACTACGGTTATAGCGATGAAAACAGTCCCCGTCAATGATCGCCGGGTTGATTCCATGCTTGCGGAATATATACATAAAGGCACTTTTGGCGATACTTGTCCCAGCGCCTGATGAACCAGTGATTGCTATGATAGGATGTTTTTTTGACATGAACTTTTATCCTGTAACGCCCAATATAAATATGATTAAACCATAATTTAAGGGTCTTATTATGTTTATAGATTGCACATTTTTGTGACGAAGGGCATTATAAGCCATATGTTACGTGAAAACTATAAGATAAACTACTGATTATAAAGAAGAAAAAGTTTGGTCACGACAGTTAAAAAAGATATTATCCTGTATCGGCGACTATTAGGTCATGTCATTCCTTACTGGCGGCGTTTTTTGTTATCTATAGTTAGTATGGTTATCCTCGCCGCAACTGATCCCGCAATTCCCGCATTAATGCAGCCAATGTTGGATGGTGCATTTATTGAGAAAGATCCGAAAGTGGTGACAATTGTGCCGATACTTTTTATTGTGTTATTTGCAATACGCGGTTTGGCTTCATATATCAGCGGGGTGTCGCTTCACTGGGTTGCAAATAAAGTTATCATGGATTTACGTCAAGCAATGTTTGCTCGATTGGTAAATTACCCAACACATTTTTTTGATAATCATCGTTCTGGCAGTTTAATGTCACGTTTTACTTATGATGTAACTCAAATAAAAGAAGCTTCAACTAATGCAATATCAACATTAGTCCGTGATTCATTGTCTGTTGTCGGTTTATTAGGTTGGATGTTTTATATTGATTGGTCATTGGCATTAATTTGCTTAGCAGGCGCACCTTTGATCGGAATTATTATTTCAATTATTCGTAAGCGTTTAAGAAAAATGAGTCTCCAAGTTCAGCAGACCATGGGAGACATACATCATGTATTAAGTGAATGTTTTGACGGGCAAAAAGTAGTCAAACTTTATGGTGGGCAGGAAGTAGAGAAAAAACGTTTTTATGATACCGTCAATTCCCATCGTCACTTTACTATGAAATTTGCAATGGCGGCGACAGCAAGTAGCCCAGCAGTACAGATGGTAACCGCAATTATATTAGCCATTATTATCTATGTTGGTATTAAGTTAGCAACGTTGGGTAGCTTAACAGTGGGTGATTTTGTGTCCTTCTTTGCAGCAATTGCAATGTTATTAGGCCCATTAAAAAGACTAGCGGGTATAAACGAGCATATACAAAAAGGATTAGCAGCTTGTGAAAGTGTATTTGCGCTACTTGATATGGATATAGAATCTCAATTTGGAAAAAGCGAACTAAAAAATACAAAAGGGAAGATTGATTTTAAAAATGTATCATATCGTTATGCTGGCACTGAAGAAGATGCTTTGATATCGATTTCATTAACTATAAACCCAGGTGAGACTATTGCATTAGTTGGAGAATCTGGGAGCGGTAAAACAACTTTAGCAAATTTATTGCCGCAGTTTTATCTGCCAAATACCGGCGAAATTTATTACGATGATATTGATATATGTGAACTTAAGTTAGAATCATTAAGACAAAATATTGCTTATGTAAGTCAAGACGTTGTTCTATTCAATGACACTGTTAGAAACAATATTGCTTATGGCGAATTAAAGGACGCTTCAGATGATATAGTGCGTGCAGCAGCGGAAGCAGCATGTGCCACAGAGTTTATTAATAAAATGCCCGAGGGTATGACAACCATTATAGGTGAAGATGGTGCACGGCTTTCAGGCGGTCAGCGACAACGTCTAGCAATAGCACGTGCGTTATTGAAGGATGCGCGTTTACTTATTCTTGATGAAGCAACCTCTTCATTGGATTCTCATTCAGAACGCCATATTCAATTAGCTTTAGAAAATGTTAGAAAGGGTCGCACATGTTTGATAATTGCACATCGATTATCGACAATAGAAAACGCCGACCGTATTGTTGTGCTTGATAACGGTCGTATTGTCGAGCAGGGCAAACATGAAGAGTTGTTGGCACTCAATAGCTATTATTCAAAGCTATATCAATCGCAGTTTCGTAATCAGGAAGAAAATACTTAAATATTTATATGTGACCCTATTACCGTTTATTTCCTCATTAGCCTATCTAAAATTAATATTTTTAATAAATTCAATAACTTATAATATAGTACTAACCTTAATTAGGAGCTATAATATCTCATAATTAATAATAATAAAAAGCCCGATGACAAACTAAAAATCGAGCTAAAGATGGATTTGATACTTAACAACCAAACACTTTTATTTATAACAAAATGTATACCAATAAATTATTTTTTTGTTTTGTCTGTATTAGCATGCTCTCTGTCAGGGTAGTCTTGGCTGTTAACGTAGGTACCGATACAACAATTAGCGCAGATACCACAGCAAAACAAACTATTACGGCAGATAATATTACCTTGATTAATAATGCTAATATTAATTTTAGCGGTGAAACCGCAATTGATTTGGGGCGTCGTTCTGGAATTATTATTATCAATAATGCTGGCGCTTCAATTAAAGCAAATGAGGACGTAATAAAATGTAGCACAGATAATAAAACTTGCTCAGGTCCCGTCACCCTTAATAATTTTGGCTTGATTAGTAACACATCAACTGCATCAGACGGTTTGGTTCGTCTCGATAAAGCAACAGATGCAATAATTAGGAATCATCCAGGTGGCGTGATTCAGGGGGTCGGGGGTGAAAGAGATGGGCACCATGCCGTCGATTTATTTACCAGCAGCACTTTAATTAATGGAGGCACAATAATACGAATAGATGACGGGGCGCCTGGTCTTTTAAATGTTACATCCGCAATTGGTATAATAGGCAACGATGTTAAAGTAATTTTACAAGACGATAGTATTCTAGTTGGCACTATTAATAATTTTACAAATAAGACGGGCCTTAAAATCCATGTCGACCATGGTTATGGTCGTTCCTATATGTATCACACAATAGGTGCAATTGATGAGCTTGTCGATCTAAGTGGTAATAGAATTGTCAAAGGTTCAGCCACTGCAGTTGGTATGGGGGCACAGGAGACGGTTGATGAATTACTTGGTTTGCGTGCATATAATCTTCGTAATACATTAAAACGTTATGCTAATCTACAAAACCCAAAAGCACAGATAGAACCTTTTGCCCAAGCCTCATTCAGGGATAACGGACGCACAACCATTAGTTATGATAACTATACTTATGGTACCCACTTTATTTATCCGGTGGTGCCGGATAAATTAAATTTAATTTTAACTGTTGAGAGTAACAAACTAAAACTTGATGAAGGGCATAGTGTTGATAAAGATAGTTTCTTAATTGGTGTCAATACCAATGACTTTATAGAAATTGGTCAATTGAAGGCCAGTGCTTTTATAGCTGGCGGGGTGAGTTGGCATGATAGTAGTAGAGACGTACTAACTAATATAGTAATTACAGGAAGAGACAATGTTACTGCTAATTATGAAACTACAGATGCAATAGTTGGTTTAAGTTTTAGTCACACATATGATCAAAAAATCAGTGAGTCAGTAAGCAATAAGTGGGAAACTGACCTCGGGGTAACGTTAAGTTTTTCCCATACCCCGAACTACAGTGAAAGTCGGTTCTTTACCTGGGAGGAGCGTGATGTAACGCAACTCAGCGTTCATCTTGGCGAACAATTAACTTTGTTGCTAGGGGATAAAATTGAATTCAGATTAGGCAGCGAGTTTGAACACCGTTCAGTGCTTGCCGGGAAAACTCAAAACCACGCAATCAATGATGTAGACGTTGATTTTAAAAGCGGCGCTTTTTATGAAAATTCGATTAGCATGAACACTGGCTTCAATTATAGCTTGGGAGAATATAGTAAAGCCTATATCCAATTTAACGGTAGAGTATCTGATCAGACAGCTGTGTCAGTTGGGGGAAGCGCAGGTGTGAATGTTGTTTTTTAGGAAATAACATTAAGTATAATCAATCATTTTCCTGCAACAATCATTTTATTAATCATCACAGAACCGGTTAGTATATTACCTCTCGGGTCTACATCGTTTCCTATACATTTAATATTTTTGTACATGTCGATTAAATTACCAGCAATTGTTATCTCTTCAACTGGGTATGTAATTTCACCATTTTCAATCCAGAAACCAGAAGCACCTCTTGAATAATCTCCAGTAATTTGATTTACACCAAAACCAATCATGTCTGTAATTAATAATCCTGTATTCATTTCAATGATCATCTCTACCAGATTATTTTTTCCATGTTCAACAATTAGATTATGTACACCACCGGCATTACCTGTTGGTTTTAATCCAAGTTTTCGTGCTGAGTAACCACTTAATACGTAATCTTTAAGTATGCCTTGGTCAACAAGCGTGTGGTTTTTTGTTGCTACACCATCATTATCAAAAGGCGCACTTCCAAGCGTTTTTTTCATATGCGGGTTTTCATAAATATTGATGTGGTTTGCAAAAACTCGCGTATCTTTTTTATCTAATAAAAAACTGGCGCGACGATATAAACTCGCTCCCGATATTGCCGTAATGAATGCTGAGAAAAGACCAGAGGCAACTGGCGCTTCAAAAATAACAGGTACTTCACGCGTTGATAATTTTCTAGCACCCAATCGTGTTGTAGCTCTTCTCGCAGCTTCTTTACTAATATCTTTGATTGATTGTAGATCATTAAAGTCACAGGCTTTGCTGTACCAGCCATCTCGCTGCATTCCATTATTGTCTTCTGCAATAACTGTGCAATCAATCGTATGATTTGACCAACGCCAACCATTAATAAAGTCATTAGTATTTCCATAAAGATTTATTCCAGAATAAGTGCTCACTACAGAACCATCAGAATTTGAAATACGTTTGTCACAATCAAATGCAGATTGTTCACATTCAATCGCAAGTTGAATAGCAGTTTCAGGCGATATCGAACATGGATGATATAAATCCAAATCATGAATATTTTTTGCCATTAGTTTTTTTTCGACCAAGCCAGCATGTTTATCATAGCTAGCATGTTTTGCAATTTTAAAAGCGGCTTCTACAGTATTTTGTAATGCGCTATCACTAAAATCAGAGCTACTGGCATTTCCTTTTTTACCATCTATATAAATTGTGATACTTAATCCTTTTTCATTTTCGTATTCGAGTTTATCAATTACGCCCTTGCGAACATTAGCAGATAATCCAATGCCGGCACCAAGGTCGGCTTCAGCATCTGTTGCTCCTATTTTTTTTGATTGTGATAAGACAGAATCAATTATTCTTAAAAAATAGTCCTGATTGTCTAATATTGTTGAATTATCGGCAGTCATAATGAGTTATATTTTTTGGGTAGATATTCTAGCATTCAGATTAATTGTTGTAGCATTAATTTAATAGTGCGATACATTTGAGTACAATTGAACTATGGATGTATCTCACGTACTTGATTCACTCAATGAAAGCCAACGCAACGCCGTTGGCGCTCCTTCTGGTAACTTATTGATTTTAGCCGGTGCAGGTAGCGGTAAGACACGAGTATTGGTACATCGTATCGCCTGGCATATTGCAACTGGTGAAGCAAATCCTCAGGGCATTCTAGCTGTTACTTTTACAAATAAAGCAGCAGCTGAGATGCGTTCTCGAATTGAGAATCTTTTGGGTCAATCAATACATGGCATGTGGGTTGGCACGTTTCATGGTCTTTGTCATCGGTTGCTACGCTCACATTGGCAAGATGCAAATCTACCTGAGAATTTTCAAATTTTAGACAGTGAAGATCAGTATCGAACAATACGACGTACTATTCGCGCAATGATGCTAGATGAATCTCAATATCCACCAAAAGAAGCGCAATGGTATATAAATGGACAAAAAGACAAAGGATTAAGACCTGAAAAAATTAATGATGAGGGAGATGTTACGACAGCACAAATGATACAAATTTATAAAATGTATCAACAAACATGCGAAGGATCAGGCGCTGTAGATTTCGCTGAACTTTTATTAAGAACATATGAGCTGTTTAAAAAAAATAACTCAGTTCGCGAAATCTATCAAAATAAATTTAAACATATTCTAGTCGATGAATTTCAAGATACGAATGAATTACAATATAAATGGTTAAAGTTACTTATTGGTAATAGCAATACATTATTTGCAGTCGGCGATGATGACCAATCAATTTACAGTTGGCGTGGCGCACGTGTTGAAAACATGAAGGCATTTCAAAAAGATTTTGAAGATACAAAATTATTAAAATTAGAACAAAATTACCGGTCAACAACAACAATTTTAAATGCTGCTAATAAGCTTATTGGAAATAATAGTAGACGATTAGGAAAAAATCTTTGGACGGATGGTGATGAAGGAGAACGAATTGGAATCTATATGGCCTATAGCGAGATAGATGAGGCACGTTATGTTGTTAGTCAAATACAAAAAGGATCAGAAGAAGGTGATGCTTTTAGTGAGCATGCAATTTTATACCGAGTGAGTGCACAGTCTCGTGTTCTAGAGGAAGCATTACTTAGTTTAAAAATACCATATCGTGTTTACGGCGGAGTTCGTTTCTATGAGCGCATGGAAATTAAAGATGCACTCGCATATGTTCGTATTAGTACATTTCATGATGATGATATTTCCTTTGAGCGAATTATTAATAAACCAACACGTGGTATTGGCAATAGAACTATTGAAGAATTGCGAACTGTTGCTAAAAAAGATAATTGTTCATTATGGGCCGCCGCATTTCATGTTATTGAACATAAACTTTTAAGTCCTCGCGCAGTTAATGCACTAGAAGAATTTGTCAAATTAATTCAAAAAATGTCTTTAACAAAATCTAAACCAACTTTAGATGAACAGGTAGATGCGGTAATAAAATTAAGCGGTTTAATTAATCACTTTAAAAAAGAAAAGGGCGAAAAAAGTTTAGCAAGAATTGAGAATCTTGAGGAACTTATTAAAGCATCAAGTGAATTTGAAATTGATGATAATGAAGAATTAAAAGAAATGAGTGCGATGCAGGCATTTCTTGCGCATGCTGCGCTTGAGTCAGGGGAAACACAGGCTGGAGATAAAACAAACTGCGTACATTTAATGACATTACATTCAGCGAAAGGTCTCGAGTTTCCCTCAATTTTTCTTATTGGAATGGAGGAGGGTTTATTCCCACACCAGCGTAGTAGCGATGATTTGAAACAATTAGAAGAAGAAAGAAGGCTTTGTTATGTTGGTATTACGCGAGCTAAAAAAACGCTAACATTAACATATACAGAGTATCGTCGGTTACATGGTTCAGATTATTATCCACAACCATCAAGGTTTATCAGTGAAATTCCAGCAGAATTACTATGTGAGGTCAGATTAGGAGGAAGTGTTACACAGTCATTGCTTCATAAAAAAGATACTAAATCTAACAGTGAAAGTGGTAAGTTAACACTTGGGCAACGTGTTTTACACGCAAAGTTCGGAGAAGGCGTTATTCTGAATCTTGAAGGAAATGGAAGTAATATGCGTATACAGGTTAATTTTGAAAAAGCAGGAAGTAAATGGTTAGTTGCCTCATATGCGAATCTTCAATTTATTTAGTTAATAAATTTTATTAAGGAATAAAAATGAAAAAGTATTTAATTTTTTTATATTTAATATTCGCTGTGTTTATCATGTCTTGTGGCGATAATGTAGCAACAAACAAAACATCTAATGTAACAGATCATTCTGATCAAAATTTTAAGTGGAAGATGGTTACAACATGGCCAGCTAACTTCCCAATTTTTCAGGAAGGTGCTGAAAGATTTGCCGATGAAGTTCGTAAGATGAGTAATAATCGGTTGGATATTGATGTGTATGCAGGGGGAGAGCTTGTTCCCGCACTACAGGTTTTTGATGCAGTATCACAAGGCACAGTTGAGATGGGCCATGGCTCACCTTAC
>CAZJED010000044.1:0-11732 GCA_964544965.1 uncultured Enterobacteriaceae bacterium | reverse complement strand
ACACCTTGCAGCAATGTTAAAACTTGAGGGTGTGTTTTAATTAAATAACTAAGGTTTTTCTTTGAGCCAGAAAAAACCAACCGCCAAGGCGCTGGCACTCATTAGTGCTGAGAATAAGAATATTTGCATAGCACCAAGACTGTCCCATAAATAACCACTAACTAATGTTCCAAAAGCAAGTCCTGCCCCAAAGCTAACGCTACTATATAACGCCTGCCCTCTACCCTGGTGTGCGCCTTTGAATTCACGATGTATGTATTGAATTGCAACCGCATGATAAACACCAAAGGTTGCCGCATGTAAACATTGCGTGAATACTAAAATAAGTAAATTATCGATAAAATAAGCAGTCGACAACCATCGTATCGTTCCCAAAATCAATGTAAGGATCATTAACGAACGCAACTGAAAACAGCTAATCGCCTTATGAATAAACATATAGACTAAAACTTCCGCAACCACAGCAATCGCCCAAGCTACGCCAATAAAACTACTGGAGTAATTATGTTCCTCCAAATAAATTGAAAAGAAAGTGTAATAAGGGCCGTGTCCTGCTTGCACTAGAAAACAAACAACCAGTAATGAAATAACATGGGGTTTAATTAAAACTGATTTGAAAGTAGTTTTCACCGGCTCAGATAACTTTGTCTTGATTTCTGGTATAGATAAACTATTCAACCAAACCAACATCATTGAAAAAATGACTATTGGTACTAAACAAATAATTGGTTTGTACTCAAACAGTTTTCCTAATAAAACAACAGATATAATAAAGCCCACTGAACCCCAAAGCCTAACCTTAGTGTAACTGTCACTTCTCTCGCCTAGGTGAGATAGTGTAATCGCTTCAATCTGAGGTAATGCTGCACTCCAAAAAATTGAGAATATAAAAAGAATAATAAAGAGTGGCCAAAAATCCTGATAAAGCAAAACGAAAACAAAGGAAACAACAGATAATAATGAGGTCATACGAATCATCTGAATTCGTTTACCAGTATGATCAACAATCCACCCCCAGATAAAAGAGGAAAATATTTTATTGAAAACAATAATGGCAGATAAAATTCCTATCTCTTCGGCATTCATGCCTAATGATTTGAGATAAGGGGACCAATAAGGCATAAAAGCCCCAAGGGTCAGAAAGAAAAGAAAATAAAAACCGGACAGTCGCCAATAAGGCAGACTATCGTTAATCGCCATAATTATTTACTTGAAGGAATAATAGGAGTTTCTGAAACAACATCGGCATTTTGTGCGCGGTGTCGAAGCGTATGATCCATTAATACAAGGGCAAGCATGGCTTCTGCAATTGGTGTTGCGCGAATACCAACGCAAGGGTCATGTCGTCCCTTAGTAGCAACTTCAGTCGCTTTTCCTGATTTATCAACAGTGTTACCGGGTAGACGAATGCTTGAGGTGGGTTTAAGAGCAATACTCACAATTATATCCTGCCCTGATGAAATCCCACCCAAGATGCCACCAGCATTATTGCCCACAAATCCCTTTGGTGTTATTTCGTCACGATGAGAAGTGCCTTTGTGTTGAACACAACCAAAACCGACTCCAATTTCAACACCTTTAACAGCATTAATACTCATCATTCCTTTTGCGATATCCGCATCCAAACGATCAAAAATTGGCTCGCCCAAACCAACCGGAACACTTTCTGCGTGAATATCAATGCGTGCGCCAACAGATTCACCTTCTTTTCGGAGTGCATCCATATAATCATCAAGTTTAGAAACTTTGCTTGCATCAGGGCAGAAAAAAACATTATTTTCAACTTCATCCCAGTCTTTGTGTTCAATTGTAATTGGGCCAAGTTGCGATAAATAACCACGAATAATTAATCCGAATTTTTCTTTCAGATATTTTTTAGCGATTGCGCCAGCTGCCACACGCATACAAGTCTCACGTGCCGAGGCACGTCCACCGCCCCGATAATCTCGAATACCATATTTCTGCTGATAGGTGTAATCAGCATGGCCTGGACGAAACATATCTTTAATCTCGCCGTAATCTTTCGATTTTTGATCTTCATTTTTGATTAATAAACCAATCGGGGTGCCTGTCGTCACCCCCTCAAATACACCAGAAGTTATCTCAACAGTATCGGATTCTTTTCGTTGGGTAACATGTCTTGATTTAGCAGGTTTTCGACGATCAAGATCAATTTGTAAATCAGACTCAGATAGCGCCATCCCCGGTGGGCAACCATCAATAATGCCTAGATAACCTGAGCCATGGCTCTCACCTGAAGTGGTTAATGTAAATAATTTTCCAAAGGTATTACCTGACATAGTGGTATATTGTATACGAAACGAGCAATGCTTACATTAATGTAAAACCAAATAAAACTGCTTTATGAAAATCTACTGCTTAAGAAAAATAAAATTAATTCTGTTCGTCGCTATTTTAGGATTGAGTACACCCTCTTATAGCGAAACTACAAAGTTAACGCTCTTTGATACAAATGGTGTTGAACAAGCCATGAATGATTTTATTGGTGGTCAAAAATGGGTGCTACTAAATGTCTGGAGTCCGACCTGTTCTTTTTGTGTTCAAGAACTACCTAAAATTACGATTTTCAAAAAAAATAACCCTGAAGTGCCTGTAATTGCAGTAACGCTTGATTACCCAAGTTTTGAATATGGGCGTATCGATGTTATTAAAGAATTTTTGAAAAAATATCCTCAAGACTACCCAATATTTCTTGCGGACATTGATCAGGTATCTGATCTAATTGGGATGAGGTTGGTTGGTATTCCATTGATTACACTTTTTAATCCTGAAGGTAATCCTGTTGCCCGTTGGCCAGGTGAAATTGAGATTAATGAAATTGAAAAGTTTATTGCAAACTATGAAAAGGACAATGATCCGCTCTCGTCTGGATTTGATTAAAAATTATATTTTCTTATTTATGGATTGTCTCCGTCTCATAAACATTGATAAACCCATTATGATTAGGCATTTTTATTTCTACTAATTTTTTAGCGGTCATCTTATCATTCTCATCGAAAATATTATTTAAATATAAAAGATATGCAGTCAGTGAATAGGTTTCATTATTTGTTAAAGAGCCAGGCGCATCCATTGGCATTGACCGTCTTATAAAATCAAATAATGTCGTTGCATAGGGCCAATAACTGCCTATCGTTTTTTCAGGATATTGGCTGGTTAAACTTGTTTTAGCTCCAGCTAACTGATCAGCAGTGAATCCAAGTCCATTTTCACCATGGCAGGCAATGCATCTGGACTGAAAAATTTTTTCGCCTTCATGAACGTTTCCCTCACCCTCAGGCAATCCTTCTCCATCCGGAAAAATACTAGTATCCCATGATGCAATTTCTTCAGGCGTGATTTCTTTGCCAAGATGTGGTGTATTTTTTGTATCGGCGAAAAGAAAATTAATTCCAATCGCTATCAATACTAATATCGGAATTAGTTTTTTTTGTTTCATCTTTATCATAAACATGTGATACAAAACCATCGCTATCAACATGCCAATTGATTATTGCATTGTAATGGAAGAAACCCTGTCGGCCACGTTCTCTCACTAATTTTTGTCGTTCCGGTTGTACATAACCTGTTTCATCTGTTGCCCGACTCTTCAAAATTGCAGGCTTACCATTCCAGTGCCATGGAATACGAAAACGTGTAAATGCACGATCGAGGACAGGTTTTTGTAATTCAGCTTCTGCCCAACTATGACCACCATCTGCTGAAACTTCTACCTTTCTAATTTTTCCCTTCCCCGTCCAGGCCAAACCAGTAATCTGATACAAACCAGATTGCTTTAAAATCATATGTGCTGAAGGGGAAGTAATTAAAGACTTCGCCTCCATAACAAAAGTAAACATTCTTGCTTTTCCTGTTGGCTGCAGTTCGGTGTAACGGGAGGTCTCATTACGCGCCATGACGGGTCGATCAGATAATTTGAGGCGATGCACCCATTTAACATTAAGCACGCCTTCCCATCCAGGTACAATAAGTCGAACCGGGTAACCATTCTCAGGACGAATACGTTCCCCATTCTGATAAAGACCGAGAATAACATCATCTAATGCCTTTTCTATTGGAATTGATATCTGCATAGCAAAGGCATCGGCACCTTCAGCTATCAGCCATTTTGCTTTTTTGCCTAGCCCAACTTCCTCCAATAGCGCTGATAAAGGGACGCCAGTCCATTCGCTACATGAAACCATGCCGTTAAAATAACCCGCTTCCGCCATAGACGGTTGGCTATTCCAACCTGAATTACTATTTCCTCCGCACTCAATAAAACAGGTTTTTGACTGCATTGGATATCGTAATAAATTATCAATAGTGAAAATTAAATCTTTTTTCACCAATCCGTGAATCAATAAACGATGTTTCTTTGGATTAATCTGCGGAACACCATTATGATGGCGCTCGAAATGCAGTCCATTGGGTGTAATTGCACCCTCCATTAAATGTAGTGGTGTCCAAGATACTCCGTTACCTTGCGCTGCTTCATTTTTTGAAGGATATCGTAAAACGTTATCTTCAAACTTTGAAGGTAGTCCATAGGTAGAAAAAGATTCGCCAGGTCTATGCATCCAAGCTAAATCAGATAATTTATTTTTTGATGAGTTTTGCTCACCTTTAGCAGATGATATAGATACCGTCGATGCTAAACTTGTGATAACACCAAATTGTAAACCCTTTTTTAAAAATAAACGCCGATCTAATAATCCATTTTCGGCAATCTGGTCCTTTTTAAAATAGCGATCGTTTCTACGATCCATGTTTACCTCACAAATGAATTAACCAAGAGGGTTATACCCGGGAACATCTTGTAAATTTATTTCATCAATTTGATCTTCTGCAAGGTGCTCCTTTGCATAAGTTGAGTATATCTTTTTATACATAAAAACATCGAATAAATCGGGATCAATATGATTTTCTAATTTCATCCTCCCTAGTATTTTTAGTGCTTGCGATAAAGGCATTCCTTTCTTATAAGGTCTGTCGCCTGCAGTAAGCGCTTCAAAAATATCAGCGATTGCTATCATTCTTGCAGGAATAGACATCTGATTCCCTTTTAATTTATTAGGATAACCTGTCCCATCCATTTTTTCATGATGACAGCCAGCAAATTCGGGTACATTCCTAAGGTGCTTGGGGTAAGGTAAAGATTCAAGCATTTTAATGGTAACGGATACATGATTATTGATGATTTTACGTTCTTCTTTATTAAGCGTCCCGCGTGATATTTGCAAATTCTCTACTTCTCCATCATTTAATAACCGAATAGTTTCTCCAATAGAATCTTTATAGGTTCTTTCTGCAAGTTTTTTGATTCGTTCTAAATCATTATCGACAAGTGATTCGCCACCAATGTTATATTTTTCTATCTCTTTTTTTTCAGCATCAAGCTCCTTTAATTTATTTTGTAATGAGGAATTATTTTCTAGATCTTTATCAATATCATCACAATCTTTACTTCTTTTTATTATATCTTCTAATACTGTGATCACAGCATCTCTCTTTAATATTTCAAAACGTGTATCAATGAGATTCATGCGATCAAATATTGTCTCTAGTTTTGTAGATTTATCAATAACATTCTCCGGCGTTGTTATTTTTCCGCAATCATGTAACCAAGCGGCAACATTGAGTTCATACATTTCTTTATCACTCATACAAAAATCTTTAAACGGACCAGTATTCATTGTATTTGTTGCGTTAGCTAGCATATTTGTAATGACGGGAACACGGCGACAATGTTTTGCTGTATAGGGTGATTTCTCATCAATCGCTGTAGCGATTAATTGGATAAACGAATCGAATAATTTTTTCTGATCATCAATTAATGTTTTATTAGTTATTGTGACTGCGGCTTGTGATGCAAGCGACTCCATTAACTGCTGATCTAATGAACTAAAAGAAATAATCTTATTTGTACTTTTATCAATCGTATTAATTAATTGAAGAACACCGATTATATCATTTTCGTGATTTTTCATAGGAACTGTCAAAAATGAAATAGAACGATACCCCATCCTTTTATCGAAATCTCTTGTTCCGGAAAAATCGAAAACTTCATTTGTATAAGCATCTTCGATATTTACTGTTTGTTCGCTGTTAACAGCGTGCGCTGCAACCATCTTATTATTAGTATTGCCTTCTTCATCGTAAAGTTGAATAGGTGGTAGTAAAATCTTCTCGCCACTAGTTCCACCCTTATGTACTGCTAATGAATGGTTAAGTAGTATCTCGAACTTCAAACTTTTTTCATTTGTACATATATACAAAGTCCCGCCATCAGAATTTGTAATATCCATAGCTTTAACAAGTATAAGTTCTAATAGACGTGTATGGTCTTTTTCTGTAGAAAGAGCAATACCAATCTTGTTCAGCTCACGAAGCAGATTTGGGATATTATTTAAGGACCGATCCATAACAAATCATTACGCACTCACATTAAAATTGACGTAATGAAGTGTGGAATAAAACGTATCAGATTTCTAGCGTTATCTAACCTAATTCTATAGATTATTTAGTCATTGAAACAATCATTGAGTTAAGTTTATTCACAAAATTCACTGGGTCTGCTAATTGACCTCCCTCACTAAGTAAAGCTTGATCAAAAAGTATGTGGGACCAATCCGAAAATAAGTCATCATCTTTCTCGGCAATAATTTTTTTAATTATTGGGTGATCGGGGTTAATTTCAAGAATTGGTTTGGTGCCAGATATATTCTGACCCGAAGCTTTGAGTATTTGCTCAAGATGCCGGCCCATATCATTTTCATCGCTAACAAGGCAGGCCGGTGACGTTGTTAAGCGTGAAGTAACTCGTACTTCTTTTACTTTCTCATCTAATACTTCTTTAATATGTTTAACAAGATCATTATGGATTTTATTTTCATTCTCATCTTTTTTCTTTTCGTTCTCATCCTGAATATCCCCAAGATCAAGCTCGCCCTTATTGACTGACTGTAATTTTTTACCATCAAATTCAGACAAATGTGTAGTTACCCACTCATCTATAGGTTCTGAAAGCAAAAGCACCTCAATTCCTTTCTTCTTAAAAATTTCTAGATGAGGACTACTTTTTGCCGTCATATACGAATCGGCAACCACATAAAAAATTGATTTCTGCCCATCTTGCATACGCCCAACATAGTCTTTAAGAGAAACTTTCTGATCTTCAGTGTCATCATGCGTGCTTGAAAATCGAAATAGCTCAGATAATTCGTCTTTGTAGTCTGAGGTATCAACAACACCCTCTTTAAGCACCTTCCCGAATATTTTCCAGAATTTCTGATATTTTTCTTCGTCATTCTTAGTCATTGATTTCAGTAAGCCAATAATCTTTTTTGTACAACCAGATCGAATTGAATCTACCGCCTTATTTTGCTGAAGTATTTCTCTTGAAACATTTAAAGGAAGATCATCAGAATCTATAACACCTTTTATAAAACGCAACCAAGGCGGCAATAGTTGTTTTGCATCATCCATTATAAAAATACGACGAACATAAAGCTTTACTCCGTGACGTTGTTCTCTATCCCATAAATCAAAAGGTGCCTGCGAAGGAATATATAAAAGTGATGTATATTCAAGTTTTCCTTCAACCTTATTATGAATATAAGAAAGAGGATTCTCAAAGTCATGGCCTATATGTTTGTAAAATTCATTATATTCATCATCCTTTATCTCTTTTTTGTTTCGTGTCCAAAGTGCAGTTGCACTATTAACCGTATCTTCGCCTGTTTTATTATCGTCTTCATCATCTTTGTTATCTTTATCCATAACAATTGGAAAAGAAATATGATCGGAATATTTAGTGATAATTTCTCGTAATCGGTAACTATTTAAAAATTCTTCAGCGTCATCACGTAAATGTAAAATAACTTTTGTACCACGTTTAGCTCTATTAACTGTCTCTATTGAATAGTCATTTTCTCCTTCAGAAGCCCAACAAACACCTTTCTCTTTCCCATCTCCTGCTCTTCTTGTCGTCACTTCTACCTTTTTTGCGACAATAAAACATGAATAAAAACCGACGCCAAACTGACCAATCAATTGTGAATCTTTTGTCTGATCGCCTGTTAAAGCTTCAAAAAACTGTTTTGTGCCAGATTTAGCAATAGTCCCTAAATTCTCAATCACCTCATCTCTAGACATACCTATTCCATTATCTAAAACGGTAATTGTTTTCAGGTCCTTATTAAACTCGACTTTTATTTTTAATTCTGGATCTTTCTCATAAAGACTGTCGTTCTGCAAGGCCTCAAATCTTAATTTATCCTCTGCATCAGATGCATTTGAGATTAACTCTCGGAGAAATATCTCTCGATTACCATACAAAGAATGCACCATCAAATCTAATAATTGTTTAACCTCAGTTTGAAATCCAAGGGTTTTTTTATTCGCTTTTAAAGACATATCTATTTAAACCTCAACTCAAAATAATTAATATTTGTTATAGCCCATATTGGGTCTTTCTTATAAAATTTCAAGATAGCAATAAAAAATTGTATTTCCCAAATAAGATAGATAATGTTAATCATCTCGTAAAATATTATTATGACAGAAAAAATATATTTAAAAATAGGGCACCCTAAAATGAACCATTTTAAATTATTGTTGTTGCTGTTTACTGTCTTAAATGCAGCATGTAATAACCAAAATGTAAAATCAAATGCAAATATGCAGACAAATATAGCAGAGTTACAACAAATCGCGGACACCGCTTATAACAATGAGCGCTGGGAGGATGTAATTAATTATTATACTAAGTTAACGAATCAAACACCTAACGACGCAAAAATCTGGTATCGAATTGGTAATGCATACGCACACCTAAATCAAACTAAATCTGCTATTGATGCTTACCAAAATGCATTACTAATTAGTCCAAATAATAGTATGATTCTTCATAATATGGGAATTACACAATTAAAAGAATCCACAAAAACGTTCTTAACAGTAAAAAAATATACAAATGATAATGACCCTCTAAACATAAGAGCCCAACTTGTAATTAATGCAATTTCAATATTACTGTATAAAGAATTTAAAATAGAAATTGAGAATTAAAGATTACAAATAAAACTATTCTTTATGTATGAATAAAAGTGTAAAATTTAATTTTCTGAAACACGAGAATATTAGAAGGAAAAAATATGCCATTTATAGTGACGCAAAATTGTATCAAATGTAAATACACAGATTGTGTTGAAGTATGTCCTGTTGATTGCTTTCATGAAGGTCCAAATATGCTAGTTATCGATCCGGATGAGTGTATTGATTGCACGCTGTGCGAACCGGAATGCCCAATAGAAGCGATTATGTGTGATGAAGATGTGCCTGAAGATATGAATGATTTCATAGAATTGAATGCAGAATTATCAAAAACTTGGCCAGTAATAAATGAAATGAAGCCACCGCCCGAAGATGCGGATGAATGGAAGGACAAAAAAAATAAAATAGAATACTTAAAGCGATAATTGACTTTTATTGTAATGCTAACGTTTCTTTCAAATCATTATAAAAACTTTCATATATACTATTAACAGCAATTCCAAATGCGCTAATTGTTGAGGTCATCAATGGTCCATCAGAATCGACAACTTGAGTATATTGTTTATATAAAATAGGTTGAGTCTCATTTTTTCTGTCAACACGAAATTCAATTGACACAAAAGCACTATTTTTGGTGCTAAGTTTCTTTTGTTCAAATGCTTTTATTTTTCCTTTGATAATTAGATTACCGTCGCCTTCAAATGTTGTTAAAACAACTTTCGATATATTGCTCAAACGTAATCTTTCAGCAAGATACTCCTGTAGTATTCGTCTGGGGGAATCAACCCAATGATGGTAGTGATATTGTTTAATTTCAATTTCGTTTTCAGAATAAAGAATAGCGCGTTCACGATATAACCCGTCCGCCTGAAAAATAATTACACTAATACTATTAATAATTTCTTTATCACTGCTAATACCCTGTAACGTTGGAAGGCGATAATAATGATCTGTCGGCAATGGGGCTTGCTTTATACATGAATTCAGAATGAATATAATAGGGATAAGAAGAATGAATCTTTTCATGACTATTTTGCCTCTTCTGTTTGCGCGGAACCACGAATTAATAACCCGGGGTTTTCTTTTATCTGCCGTGTAAATTCGTGCATATTTCTACTACTCCCTTCAAGATGATGAGTAATTGCATCAATATGGGTTGAAATAACTGATAGAGTTTTTTGTAAGTCGGCAAGTGAAGAGTCTAGTTTATTGCTATTAGTTTCGACCATATCCCCTACATTTTCTAAAACAGTATCCATTGTCTTTCTTGTTTCATCAAGATTTCCAACTAGTTCATCCGTATTTGCAGAGATAACACTCATGCTATCTAAAAATGATGCTAAATTCTCCTGATTCTTATTGTTAATCACTTTCTTTAAATTCTCAGATGTTTGATTTAGATTGCTAACAAGTTCATCGACTTTAGTAACAATATCTGATTTATCAATTTGTATACTAATTTTTTCCACCATTGGTTTTACTGTATTCTTTGTTAAATCTGTAAATTCAGATGAAATTGAATTAATTTGGTTATTTAAGTTATCAAGTAATGGTTTAATTCCATCTCTAGAAATGCCGCGGATGTCTTCTGCGACCTCGTTTACTGCCGCGAACAAATTAGCAGCTTCTCTGCTTTTTATTTCTGAACTAGGTTCAAGTAAAATATTGCTAAAACCCTCCTCAATATCTATAGTTACAGCAGCCAATAAACCAGATGCAACAATCTTTGCAATACTATCTTCAGGAACAGGCCAATCTTCTTTAATAGAAAGTAATAAACGATATCGTGTTTTGCCATCAAGTCGTATTGGTATAATTTCTTCAACCTGACCAACCTGATAACCTTCAAAAGAAACAGGAGTCCCAAATTTTATACCTGCAACATTATCGTATGTTGCATAATATTTGTCAGTTGGGCCACTGCTACCTGTAATTTGATATAAAAATACAAAAAAGCAAGCTGATATAAAAATCACGAATAAACCAACAACGGTGTAATTAATATTTTCTCTTTTCATATCTATATACCAGTCAATCGATCCAAATATTCATCTGCATTAATTAATTCATTGCTTGGTGTACGATTTAATAGCGATTGAATTCGTTCGTTATCTGAGTTTCTAATTTCTTCAACTGTATCACTCATCAAAATATGCCCCCTGTCTAAAACAGTTATTCTATCAGCAATTTTAAACGCGCTATCAAGTTCATGGGTAACAACAACGATTGTCATATTCATTGCATCTCGTAATCTTAATATAAGTTCATCTAGTTCAGCAGAAACTACTGGATCAAGTCCCGCGGATGGTTCATCAAAAAACATTAATTTTGGATCCATAATAATTGCGCGAGCAACAGCTGCTCTTTTTATCATGCCACCTGACAACTCTGATGGCATTAACTCTTCAAATCCACCTAAATTTACAACTTCAAGCTTCATTCTAACCATAATGTCCATAGTTTTTTCATCAAGATTAGTGTGCTCGCGTAGCGGTAACCGAATATTGTCCCCAATTGTCATGGAACTTAGTAATGCGCCACCTTGAAAAGCTACACCCATTTTTTTTCTTAGTTCAAATGTTTCGTTTTCACTAAGACTATTAATCTCTTCTCCGAGTAACTTTATACTACCACTTGTTGGGATCCCTAAGCCAAGCAAGTAGCGCATTAATGTG
>CAZJED010000043.1:0-11847 GCA_964544965.1 uncultured Enterobacteriaceae bacterium | reverse complement strand
CCGCTTGTTGGAATCCCTAATCCAAGTAAATAACGTAACAAAGTACTTTTTCCAGAACCACTACCACCCATAATAATCATAATCTCGCCTTCACTTACGGTAAGATTAATTCCATCCAAAATTTTTCTTGAGCCATAATATGTAACTAAATCCTTAACTTCGATTGCTATATTTTTTTTATTTTCTTCAATCATTATCGATTTAAAAAATAAGTAAAAATCATATCGGCAATGACAATAAAAGATATTGAAAGCACTACAGATCGAGTTGTCGCTTTACCAACACCTTCAGCACCGCCTGTCACTGAAAAACCATTGCTTGCGCCAACTAGTGTTATAATCAATGCAAATACAAAACTCTTAAATAAACCCTGCATTACATCACCCACCACCAAGGCTGCTATCGTCCTGTCAATATATGCACTAAAACTCAAGCCTATTTCAATGCTAGTATATAATGCTCCGCCCAATAGACCGGCAATATCAGAAAAAAAAGTAAGAGTAGGCACCATTATTAACATCGCCAACAATGCAGGAGAAACAAGATATCGAATTGGATTGATGCCCATAACACGTAAAGCATCAATCTCTTGAGTTACCTGCATCGTGCCAAGTTTAGCGGCTAGTGCAGATCCGGTTCTGCCAGCAATTAAAATGCCAGTAATTAATGGCGCGAATTCTCTAGTTACCGATAAAGCAACACCAACAACCACCTGTGATTCAGCACCAAAAGTCTTCAGGTTATATATCATTTGAATTGCGAGCATAACGCCAATTGAAAATGAAAGTATAAAAACAATAGGACAAGCAGCTATACCTATTGTCATCATTTGACTAAATACAGAAGAAATACGAACAGGTTGTTTGTAGAAAGGCCCTGCTATTATCCAAACAACCGACTCAACCAACAAAGCAAAATAATAGCCCACTCCCTCAACAAATTTAAGAGTTAAAATTCCAATTTTTTCGACGACATTTAGGAGTCTATGATTAATAAATTCAGACATCCTCTTTTGCATACTCTTCTTTTGAATTATATATTGGAAATACCTGATCTAGTCTTGCTAATTTTAATACGCTCATTGCTGCATCACTAACGCCAACTAATCCAAATTTTAATGATTGCTTTTTTGCTATCTGATAACCCTCGACTAAACATGCAACACCCGAACTATCAATATAATTCACTAAACTAAGGTCAATTAAGATATTTTTATTTTGTTCTAATATCTCTATTATATTTTTACGGGCATCTAAAGAGCTTGATAGATCAACAGCACCATCGAACCCAACATTTGTGTAATTATCATTCTGTTGTATATTTATTTTCATCTTCTATACTCTCATTTTACTATTAATTAATATTTTTCTTCATATTAAGATAATTCCCTTCACCTTTATTAAGATGGCCCATATCACACTCATCCATGATTTCTGCAATAAAATGAGTCCCTAATCCACCAGGACGTATATCATCAAGATCTCGTGGTTTTACAGAATTGAGATCAACAGGATGTGCATAATCTACTAATCTAAAGTGTAGCTCTTTTTCATTATTTAACATTTCGAAAAAAATTTCACCTGATTCATCCCCTTTATAGGCATGTTGTATAATATTCATACAAGCTTCATTAACAGCAATCACTAATTTTTCTGAAAGATCTTTATCGCATCCAATACTTTCAGTAATTTCTTTTACTAAAGCCCTGATAAGACACAATCGCTCAGCTTTTGCTGGAAATCGAATTTCAAATAATTTCTCCATACTTATTTTTTGTTACAATCTATAATCATTAAGGTTATGTCGTCATGTTGTCCTACACTAGAATTTCGAATCTTTGAAACAATTCTATCTAAACGATTAGGAACGGGTAGTTTCGAGTTTATTTCAATAAGTTTTATTAAGCCACTAACTTCCAAGAACTTCTTATTCTTATCATGACTTTCAGTAACTCCATCTGTAAATAAATATAATGCGCCTCCATCCAAATGAATTGTTTCAACTGGAAACTCTGTGTCTGGAATAATACCAATAGGAGGTGCGCTTGCTTCTATTTCCACAAATTCACTCTTGTTATTACAGAATAATGGTGGTTGATGACCGGCATTTGAAAAACTTAGTTTATTATTTTCTGTATCCAAAAAACCTGACACTAAAGTAACAAACATACCATGAGATATAGATTCACAAATTTCATTATTGACTCTGCTTAATAATTCTCCAGGATCGCTTATACTTTTGGCTAAATGATGCAAGAGACTACTTGCTTTTGCCATTAGCATTGCAGCGTTCATTCCTTTCCCTGATACATCCGCAAGGTTAAAATAAATCAAACCGTCATCTCGTTTAAAAAAATCATAAAAATCACCAGATACCTCCAGTGCGGGAACATTCATGCCTTTGATAGGAAATTTCGGATCATCATCTTTAGGCAAAAGACCAATTTGTATTTCCCTCGCCAACTCAAGTTCCTTGCGCATACGTTCCTTCTCAACTAAAGCATCTGCCATACGCGCATTATGAATTGCTAATGCAGCATATGATGCTAATACCATCGAAATTGATTTGTCATGCTCATCAAACAAACCATCATTCTTCTTGTTAATTAACTCTAAAGCCCCAATACATTTATCATTTACTACTAATGGCACGGCGAGGATCGAACGCGTTTCAAAACCAGTGCCAGCATCGACTAACTTTGAAAAATTGGGATCATTTTGTGCATCTCTAATCATTTGAGATTTTCTCAAATTTATTGCATTTCCTATAATGCCTTTGTCCGAGGGAATTTTAATCCCGGTAATGTCAACTGGACCAGCACATCTAACGCACACCAGTTCAGAGTTATTATTTTCCAATAAAAATATTGATGCTGCTTCTGAGTTTAAATATTGCATAAATCGCTCAATCGCATTCTGCAATGTTTGTGAAATATCGAGTGAATTTGAAAAATTTTGTGAAATTTCTGCTAATAAAGTAAGTTGTTTTTCGCTGGAATTACCTTCCTCAAATAACTGCTGCGTCACTTCATTTTCATTGTCACTTAATTTATCATTTTTCATAAAAAAATCTTTTTTTTTAGTAATGAATATACAGAGTCTAATTGTCATACTACCCTTTGCTAACAATCTTTCACATGCTTTTTACGTTCTTTCCATTCACAATAATCAAAAATAATGCAGGAATTACATTTGGGATTACGAGCAGTGCATGTGTAACGTCCATGCAAAATAAGCAAATGATGAGCATTCTTCTTAAAGACATCAGATACATGTCTCATAAGCTTTTTTTCAACTTCTAAAACATTTTTACCCTGTGAAATTCCTGTTCTATTTGACACTCGAAAAATGTGTGTGTCGACGGCAATTGTTGGCTCTCCAAATATAGTATTCAAAATAACATTTGCTGTCTTCCTTCCAACACCAGATAATCGCTCCAATGCCATTCTATCATTTGGAACATCGCCATTGTGTTTTTCTAGTAATATCCTACAAGTCTGAATAATATTTTTTGCTTTGTTATTATAAAGTCCAATCGTTCTTATATTAGTCTTAAGCTTTCTAAGACCTAAAAATAAAATTTCTTCGGGGGTGTTTGCGATTGCAAAAAGTTTCTTTGTAGCCTTATTAACGCTAATGTCAGTTGCTTGCGCTGAGAGTATAACGGCTATTAACAATTCGAATGGTGTTTGATAAACCAATTCTGTTGTTGGTGATGGATTATCTTTACTTAACAAAGTAAAAATATGATCGCGTTTTACTTTATTCAAAATCAAAAAACCGATTTAATTAAAGTTTAATAATTTATGGTTGTACGAGCTTATCTGAATTAATCTTTTTCAATAGATTTTCCATATATTCAAAACGATTTGATGCGCTATTCATCTCTAGAATTTCTTGCTTAATTGGTAAATCAAATGGTAGTAACTCAGCTAATCGCTCGCTCACCCAATTAGCCTCATCAAATCTATCTGTCATATTTTCTATTGGTAGTTTGTAACGAATCACTATCTCTCTAAGCAAATCAGAAAAGTTTTGATATGATACCGGCATTGTATTTTCATCGTCATTTAACCAATCAACATTACCAAAACACAAATTGCTCTTAGACATTTTGCGAGAAAGAACTCTAAAGCGCTTCTCGCCTTTAACAACTATACCTAGGAGTCCGTCTTCCATTTGATCCCAATCAATAATTTTTGCATACGTCCCCAAAGAAAAAAAATCGGCGAATTTATCAGCACCCTTATCTTCTTGAATTAAACAAATACCAAAACCTGTGTCATTTCGAAGACACATGATGACCATATCAATATATCTTGGTTCGAATATTCTTAATTTTAATTCTCCTTCTGGAAATAAGACTACGTTTAATGGAAAAAGAGGAATTTTCATAATTTATTTAATCTCTCAATTAATTTTTGATATATACCGCCAAAAGCACCATTGCTCATAATCACTATGTTATCGTGTGGCTGGGCTTCTTTACTAACCAATTCAGCTATTTTATCTACATTCTCAAATACTTGGCAACGATTACCAAGTTCATTCATATGATCTGAGATATTCCATTTTAAATCCTTAGGTTGGTATAGAAAAATACGGTCGGCATCTGTAAAAGCAGCAGATAGTGTTTCCGCATGAACGCCCATACGCATTGTATTGGAGCGAGGTTCCATAATTGCAACTACCCGCCCATTTGTTGCATGACTTTTTATTGCCTGAAGACTTTTCCTGATAGCTGTTGGATGGTGAGCAAAATCATCATAAACACGAATATCATTGGAATCAAAAATACACTCTAATCGACGTTTTACTGATTTGAATTCACTTAAGGCCTGACATGCTTTTTCTACTGAAACACCAACGTTTTTAGCTGCAATAATTGCAGCCAGAGCATTGGAAGCATTGTGTTCGCCAATAGCCGGCCAAGAGGCCTTACCCACTATTTTCCCATTATTAATAATAGAAAAATCCTGATAATCACAGCTTGCATCAATTATTGACCATTCTGCATCTGGCCCCAGAAATGTCTCTGATGCCGACCAACAACCTTTCTTTAAGACCTTTTTAATCTCTTGGTCGCCAATTGGATAAATAATTTTTGCTGTTTCGGGGAGGATACGAACTAGATTATGAAATTCGCGCCTGATAGCAGCAAGATCGTGAAAGATATCAGCATGATCGTACTCAATATTATTTATTACTAAGGTATCTGGGTGATAATGGAGAAATTTGGAGCGTTTATCAAAAAAAGCAGTGTCATATTCATCAGCTTCGATAACGAAATATTCAGAATTAGTATAACTAGCTGATTTCCCAAAGTTTTCAACTACGCCCCCTATGAGAAATGAGGGATTAAGACCTGCAAATTCAAGAATCCAGCTCAGAATACTAGTGGTGGTAGTCTTGCCGTGTGTGCCAGCAATAGCCAGTACGTGTCTTTTTTGTAATACCTCCCGAAATAACCATTCTGGCCCCGACATGAACGATAATCTTTGATTGAGCATGTATTCAATTGCGGGATTCCCGCGTGATAAAGTGTTGCCCACTAACACCAAATCAGGCTGAGAATGTAAATGTTCAGGTTCATAACCATTCATAACATCAATGTTAAGTTTAGCGAGCTCATTACTCATTGGTGGATACATGTTTTGATCAGAGCCCGTTACGTCATGGCCTAATGCTTTAGCGATCTGAGCAAGACCGCCCATAAATGTTCCGCAGACACCTAGAATATGAATGTGCATTAATTTTTATTCTCAAGTATATGGAAAATTGAATCTTTCATGTTATCGTTGTTCTAAACTACCATAAATCAATAAAGGGATGTCCAATGAAATATAAAATAAATCATTTTGCTGCTGCCTTATTCTTAGTCTTAAGCCTTAATGTTTCGGCCGAATATAAAACTACAAACTTCACTCAAGAAGAATACCAAAAGGTTTCCAAGTCGTCAGGTGAATATAGTAATTGCTTAAATGAGACTGCTTTAGCACAAATTGATAAGGAAGACGATACTAGGGTAATTGCTGATTATGCCATGAAAAATTGTGCGCCAATACTTGAAAAGACTTATGAATATTTAGTTTCCGAAAATTATGCGCCTGAAGCTGTTAGAAGAGTTCTCAGGAGTGTAGCTAATCGTGCCTCAAATAAGTTACTGCGTGGACTAATGCAAGCTATGGCCACACGAAAACCATAATTGTGAACATCTTTCCTTTACTAAAAAATAAAAATTGAAGGGGCTCAAGCAATAAATGGCTCGAATTGCTTTAATGCTTGCTGATAAACTTCCCGTTTGAATGAAATAATTTCATCAACAGGCACCCAAAAATCTACCCACTTCCATAAATCAAATTCCGGGTTGCTAGTACAAGATAAATTGAGATATCTATCATTAACTATTAATTTCAATAAATACCATTTCTGCTTCTGGCCAATGCATAAAGGTTCGCTATTTTTACGAATATACTGTTTAGGCAACAAATATCTCAACCAATCATTCGTTGAATTTAATATTTCAATATGTTCTGGTTCAAGACCAATCTCTTCCTTTAACTCCCGGTACATAGCAGCTTTCGGAGACTCATTTTTTTTAATTCCGCCTTGCGGAAATTGCCAGGCATCCATACCCACACGACGGGCCCAAAAAACCTGTCTATCATTGTTGGTTAATATAATGCCAACATTTGCTCGAAAACCCTCTGAATCAATCATATTGGAATATCTAATTAATTAATCTTTATTAAATCAATCCTACAGTACAAATAATATAAATGAAAATATTTGCCTTATTAAAAATAACTTCTAGACTAGCCAATTCTATTTATTCTGCTATAAGTGAGAAATATGAAACTTGCTATTTTTGATATTGACAATACATTGATTGCTGGCGATAGTGATGTCCTTTGGGGAGAGTTTCTGTGTGAACGAAACTACGTTGATCCTGTATCCTATAAAGCTGCACATAAGAAATACTATAAAGATTATTTAGATGGCGATCTTGATATCGAAGATTTTCTAAAATTTCAACTAAAAGTTCTCGGAGAGAATAATCTAAATCAATTGATAGAGTGGAGAGATGATTTTTTTGAAGAAAAAATAAAACCGGTAATACTGAAAAAAGCTTATCAGTTAATAGATGATCATCGCAAGCAAGATCACGAACTATTAATTATAACTGCAACAAACCGTTTTATAGTTGAACCCATTGCAACTGAATTTAGAATAGAAAATTTAATAGCATGTGAACCAGAATTAAATAATCAAGAATTTACAGGTAATTTTATTGGAATTCCTTCTTATGCTGAAGGTAAGGTTGAACGTTTCAATGCCTGGTTAAAACATACAAAATATCAAATTGAAGAAAGTTGGTTTTATAGTGATTCGCATAATGATGTTCCGCTTATGAAAGAAGTAAATCATCCTGTTGCTGTTGATCCAGATGAAAATCTAAAAAATGAAGCACTAAAAATGAACTGGCCTATTATTAGTTTACGATAATAAACGTTAATCGAGAATACTCGATAGTGCTGCCTTTTCTTCCTCAAGCTCTTTTTGTGTTGCGTCTATCTTTGACTGACCAAACTCATCAAATTCTAAACCCTGAACTATTTGGTAATCACCATCTTCACAAATAACTGGAAAAGAAAATATCAGCCCTTCTGGTATTCCATAACTTCCGTCACTGGGCACGCCCATGCTAACCCAGTTATTATCATCAGTCCCCATCACCCAATCACGCATATGATCAATAGCACCATTTGCCGCTGATGCAGCACTAGAAGCACCGCGAGCATCAATTATTTCAGCGCCTCGTTTTGCTACTCGGGGTATATATTCTTCCTGATACCAATTAAGTTCGACTAAATCTTTTGCTGGATTACCAGAAACAGTTGTGTAATTAATATCTGGGTATTGTGTTGTCGAATGATTGCCCCAAATAGTCATTTTCTTAATATCATGAACTGATGCATTTGTTATCGAAGCGAGTTGAGCTAATGCGCGATTATGATCAAGGCGAGTCATTGCAGTGAAATTTCGAGGATTTAAATCAGGTGCGCTAACCATTGCTGTGTAAGCATTGGTGTTCGCAGGATTTCCGACAACCAAAACTTTAACATCACGATTAGCATTTTCATTTAATCCATTTCCTTGTAGTTTAAAAATGCCGCCGTTAGCTTCCAACAAATCACTACGTTCCATGCCGGGACCTCTTGGTTTTGCGCCAACTAATAACGCATAGTTAACATCATCGAAAGCAGTATTGATATCATCTGTTAAAACGAAATCTTCAACCAGAGGAAAAGCACAATCATCAATTTCCATAACTACACCTTCTAATGCCTTCATGGCAGGTGCTATCTCAAGTAACTGAAAAATAACTGGTTGGTCTGATCCTAACATTTGGCCAGAGGCAATGCGAAACAACAGAGAATAACTAATCTGGCCAGCTGCGCCTGTGACAGTAACACGAACAGGTGTTTTCATGTTCTTTTTATACCTATATAACGAGAATATTATTTTCTTTTATTAATTGGAATATAATCGCGAGTCTCTTCACCCATATAAAGCTGTCTTGGTCTACCAATCTTAAAATCAGGATCTTCCATCATTTCTAACCATTGAGAAACCCAACCTGCAGATCTTGCTAATGCAAACATAACGGTATACATCGAAGTAGGAATTCCTAATGCTTTAAGTATAATCCCGGAATAAAAATCAACATTAGGATACAGTTTACGTTCAATGAAATAATCATCTTCAAGGGCAATCTCTTCTAGTTTCATTGCAATTTCAAATAAAGGTTGATCAACAGTATCTATTTCATTCAGCAAATCATGACAAACTTGTCGAATAATTGTTGCCCGCGGATCATAATTCTTATAAACACGATGGCCGAAACCCATTAATCTAAAAGGATCTTCTTTATCTTTAGCCCTATCAATAAACTTAGGAATATTATCTGCCGTATCTATTTCAGCTAACATCTGAAGCACTGCTTCGTTTGCTCCACCATGGGCGCGCCCCCAAAGTGTAACAATGCCCGCGGCAATACAAGCAAATGGATTCGCTTCAGCGCTACCCGATAATCTAACTGTTGATGTTGATGCATTTTGCTCATGATCAGCATGTAAAATTAACAACAAATTTAAGGCCTTTACTGCTATCGGATTAGGGACATATTCACGCATAGGTACTGAGAACATCATATTTAAAAAGTTTTCAACATAGCCTAAATCATCTCGTGAATAGATGAACGGGTGACCAACAGAATGCTTGTAGCAGTGCGCGGCAAGTATAGGCATTTTCGCAATAACTCGAATCGCTGTCAGTTCACGATCGGCTGGATCATTAATATCCATTGCCTCGTGATAATAAGAAGACAACGCACCCGTTACACCAATCAGTATTGACATCGGATGCGCGTCATGAAGATATCCAGTATAAAAACGTTCAAGATGCTCATGAACCATATTACGCTCGTTAAGAGTTTCACGAAATTTATCAAATTGAATTTTTGTGGGAAGTTCTCCATATAATAAGAGGTAACATACTTCCAAATATGAGCTTTGATTTGCTAACTGGTCAATTGGATAACCACGGTGGAGTAAAATACCCTTCTCTCCGTCAAGATAAGTAATTTTACTTCTACATGATGCTGTGGTCACAAAACCCGGGTCAAAAGTAAACATTCCGAGCTCTTTGTACAATGTTTTTGTATCAATAACTGGCGCGCCATAAACACCGTCAAGTATTGGGCACTCAACTTTTTTTCCGGTTCGATTATCGGTGATTGTGACTGTTTCAGCCATTTAGCTCTCTCCCTAGGGTTTTAAATTATTATTCTTGTAAAACTAAAAATTTAGGACATCAAGAGTACAGAATTATGAGGTGTCGCATCAAGTCAGATTAAGCGAATTATCTATTAAATTACATGTATTTTTTCGCCTAAATACTGAATTTTTATCGGTCTATTAACAATATCATTATTTTCTGCATATAATCCTATTATTTGTTGCATTGCGTCATATTTATTACTAGGATTGTTAAATTATATCTTTGAGTGAGGAACGGGAATGAACCATCAAAGGACCATTAAAAAATACCCTAATAGACGCCTTTATGACACAGAATATAGTAAATATATTACGTTAGAAGATATTAGGAAATTAGTAATTGAAAACAAGGAATTTGTTGTTGTAGACGCAAAAACTAAAGAAGATCTAACTAAAAATGTCCTTTTGCAAATTGTTGTTGAAAAAGAACAAGGTGGAAGCCCTTTTTTTTCTATTGAAGTACTAACTCAGATTATTCGCTCCTACGAAAATGAAAACTAGTAAAAAACAATTAAATAATACTTTATTATTAACTTGATTAATTTTATTGCCCTTTTGTTAAATCAGTTAATCCCTCATCTATATTTATTATTTCTTTCGCAGCATCATTTCTCAACGATTCAATTCTCGCAAGATAATCTTTACTAACATCTCCGGTTATATAATCACCTGTAAAACAAGATGCATCAAACCTTTTAATAGAATCGTTACCTTTCTGCGCAGAAGAAATTAGATCTTCAATATCCTGATAAATTAACCAGTCGGCTCCGATTGTTTCGGCAACCTCTTCAACACTCTTATTATAAGCGATTAATTCATTTACGCTCGGCATATCTATTCCATAAACATTTGGATGGCGCACTGGTGGTGCAGCTGAAGCAATATATACACGTCTTGCACCTGCTTCTTTTGCCATTTGAACTATCTCTGTTGATGTTGTACCTCTAACAATTGAATCATCCACAAGCAAAACATTTTTATCTTTAAACTCAAGATTAATAGCATTCAATTTCTGACGAACGGATTTCTTACGTATATTTTGACCTGGCATAATAAATGTACGGGGAATATATCGATTTTTTACAAAACCCTCTCTATATTTAATTCCAAGAACATTTGCCAATGATAATGCTGCCGTTCGACTTGAATCGGGAATTGGGATAACTACATCTATATCGTGTGTAGGGAATGATTTTTGAATTTTTTTTGCGAGTGTTTCGCCCATGCTTATCCGTGCTTTATAGACAGAAATACCATCAATTATTGAATCAGGTCTTGCAAGATAAACGTATTCAAAAATACAGGGGCTATGATTTATATTTTTAGAGCATTGTTGTGAAAATACTTCTCCATCAACTGTTATAAAAACTGCCTCTCCAGGCTCAACATCTCGAATAAGTTGAAAGTCCAATGCGTCAACAGCAACGCTTTCTGAAGCAATAATAAATTCTGTTCCAATATCAGTTTTTCTATCGCCAAATACAATTGGTCTTATACCATTTGGATCGCGAAAACCAAGAATACCAATACCAGTGATCATTACTACTGCAGCGTACCCTCCTTTACATCGTTTATGTAGATGTTTAACCGCTTGAAAAATATCGTCAGGCTGTAATTCATCTCTATGTTTTCCAGTCTTATTTAATTCGTTAGCTAAAATATTCAATAGTACTTCGGAATCAGAATTGGTATTTAAATGACGAAGATCATCTCGCATCAAATCTTCTTTCAGAGTCTCAGCATTTATTAAATTTCCATTATGAGCAAGTGTAATCCCATATGGTGAATTAACATAAAACGGTTGAGCTTCAGCTGAAGAAGAACAACCTGCTGTTGGATAACGGACATGTCCTATCCCCATACTCCCTTTTAAATTGAGCATATGACGGGTTTTAATAACATCTCTAACAAGACCATTATCCTTTCTAAGATATAAATTATCTTCATCGCAGGTCACAATCCCAGCAGCATCTTGTCCTCGATGCTGAAGAACGGTCAAACCATCA
>CAZJED010000042.1:0-12861 GCA_964544965.1 uncultured Enterobacteriaceae bacterium | reverse complement strand
ACTTTCACTAATCATATTATTTAATAGAGAAAATTTTTATTTTTAAAAAGATTAAGCAAAATCTATTTTGCTATAGTTACAGACATGCGATGTATTAATATATTTAGTTATTTGCTAATGCAATTTTTTCCCGCATCATTTTGATTGTTGATTTATAATTATCTTCTCCAAAAATCGCTGATCCTGCGACAAAAGTATCTGCGCCAGCTTTAGCAATTTTTTGAATATTATCAACTTTAACTCCACCATCTATTTCAAGACGCACGTCATATTTTGATTTATCAATAATTTCTCTGGCATATTTTAGTTTATCAAAAACAGATTCAATGAATGATTGCCCACCGAACCCAGGGTTAACTGACATTAATAACACTATATCAATTTTATCTAACAGACCCTCAAGAATATCAAGAGGTGTTCCCGGATTGAAAACTAGGCCGGGTTTACATTTACATTGACGAATTAAATTTAATGTTTGGCCAATATTTTCCGATGCTTCAGGGTGAAAAGTAATATAATCTGCTCCTGCCTCGGCAAATTCTGGGATAATTCTATCGACAGGGTCAATCATTAGGTGCACATCTAATGGTGCTTGTATACCAAAATTCCGTAAAGCTCTGACAACAATTGGGCCAAAAGTTAGATTGGGCACATAGTGGTTATCCATAACATCGACGTGAATAAAATCGGCGCCCGCATCTAAGACATTTTTAGTATCTTCACCAAGTTTCGACATATCCGCAGACAATATTGATGCTGCAATTACAGTGTTATGCATTAAAATAATCCGTATGTAATTAATGACGCGAGTAACTTTACCTCATAAGTATTACCATAGCCACTATCCACTATTTGTTAAAATTAACATTTTGAGGTGTAACAAAAGAAATGAAGCGAAAATTACTTATCAGCCTGTTTTTTTACCTATTTACGAATGCACTTAATATACAAGCTGACTCACTAGATTATAACTGGGAAAAACGAATATCAAACGGAATAATTGATAGAGCTGAAGCAACAGAATTATTTTGGCTTGAAACAGTAGATAATAGTTTCATAGCTCTTTTCAATCACCAGAGAGGCAGTGAAGCAAAAGACGCTGCCATTATTTTGCATTCTATAGGTGGTCATGCAGATTGGCCGGAGCTTATTTCTCCACTAAGAAATATGTTACCAAAATTTGGTTGGTCAACTTTATCAATACAGCTCCCTATGATCTCCCCAGAAAATAATATCGAAGAATACGGAAATACATTTCAAGAGACCAATCAGCGAATTTCTTCGTCAGTAAAAGAATTACGAAAACGTGGATTTTCCAGAATCATAATTATTGGCTATGGTTTTGGGGCGCTATCATCGCTAGTATATTTAGAGAAAGGAAGCACAAAGTATATCGATGCTTTAGTCGTGATTAGTTTACAGGATTATGTTTATATCAAACCACCAATCAATTTACTAAGGCTGATTGAAAAAATAAAAGTACCTACTTTAGATATATTTGGTAGCTTAGATTTTAAAGAAGGAATTGAATCTTCCCCTGATCGTCGTCTTGCCGCCAAAAAAAGTGGTAATTATTTATATAGTCAAATTGAAATAGAAGGAGCTAATCATTCATTTAGTAATATGGAAAATAATTTAATACAGAATATTGTTGATTGGGTAAAGTAAATAATCTTTATTGGTTATACATTTAACAATGTTGTTCTAACGCCCAGTCAATATGTTCTTTAACTAGTTTCGAAGAATTATTCTGACGAGCCTTTAGAGTAGTAATAACTTTTTTTGTTGTTGTTGCATTACCTAAACCGATAGCAATATTTCTTAACCAACATTCATATCCGATCCTTCGTATAGCCGTCCCTTCTGTTTTTTTCTCAAACTCTGTTTCTGTCCACGTAAATAATTCAATTAAGCTAGTTTCATCTAATCCATGTCGGACACGAAAATCGTCTTCATTTGAAATTTTTGCAAATTTATTCCAAGGGCAGATTAATTGACAATCGTCACAACCATAAACTCGATTACCAATCATTTTTCTAAATTTTACGGGGATGCTTCCTTTTAGCTCAATAGTAAGATACGAAATACAGCGACGCGCATCGACTTGCATTTCTCCAACAATCGCTTTGGTTGGGCAAATATCAATACATGCAGTGCAAGTTCCACAGTGCTGCTTTTCATATGGTGCATCAATTTTGAGTGGCAAATTCGTATATATTTCGCCAAGAAAAAACCATGAGCCAGCTTTTGGGTTTATTAAGTTCGTGTGTTTGCCAATCCATCCGAGTCCTGAGTTACGAGCTAATGCTTTTTCTAGTATTGGGGCACTATCAACAAAGCAACGATATCCAAATTCACCGTAGTTGGAATTAATTTTAGTAGCTAATTTTTTTAAACGTTGACGAATTAGTTTATGATAATCTCTGCCTGTCGCATACCTCGATATATAAGCAAGATTTTTATTTTTCAAAACTTGAGCAGGATGTTTGCTTGAGGGTGGGAAATAGTCCATTCGTGCACAAATTATACTAATGGTGCCAGGCAATAGTTCATTTGGTCGGCTGCGTTTAGTGCCATGTGACATCATATACGACATTTCTCCATGCCTTCCTTTCGAAAGCCAGTTCACAAGATGCATCTCATCATCATGTAGCTCTGTTGCCGCAATCCCAATTTGTTGGAAACCTAGTTCAGCTCCCCAATTTTTTATATTTTTTGATAATTCGTGTTTATCCATTTTTAATACTTGCATTAGTGTTTTTTATATTTTGTAATGCGCTAGTGTTTGTATAACAGCATAATATTAAATATCATACTTATAACTGGAGCTAAAATTAATGTTTAATTTTATAAATACTTGGTATAAGCGTTATTTTACTGACCCACAGGCTTCATTATTAGTAATTCTTTTGGCGTTTGGCCTGATAATTTTCGTGACGATGGGGAAAATGCTTGCGCCATTACTAGCGGCACTAATTATTGCGTACCTGCTTGAGGGCGCTGTATATAAATTACAAATTAAAGATGTAAGCCGATTTTCGTCAGTAAATATTGTATATTCATTATTTTTAGTTTCAATGGCGTTTATTTTATTTGGGTTAATGCCATTACTTTCCAAACAAGTAAGCAAGTTTTTTCAAGAAGTTCCAGAAATGATAAGAAATGTTCAAGGATTACTTTTACGTTTACCAGAACAATACCCAGAATTAGTTTCACAAGAATACGTTTTGGAATTGAATGCAAATATACGAGATAGTCTTAGCGAACTTGGAGAAAGTGTATTATCATTTTCTTTAGCATCCATGCCAGCGGTCATAACAATTCTTGTTTATCTAATTCTAGTTCCTCTTATGATTTTCTTTTTTTTAAAAGATAAGAAGATAGTAATGGAATGGGTGACAAATTTTTTGCCAAAGGAGAGACATTTAGTAAACGAAGTATGGGTTGAAATGGATGCTCAAATTGGAAATTATGTTCGTGGTAAATTTAATGAAATTTTAATAGTCGGAGCCGCTTCTTATATTGCCTTTGTTATTCTTGGATTGAATTATGCGTTTTTGTTAGCAATGATTGTTGGCTTATCAGTTTTAATTCCATATATAGGTGCGGCAATAGTGACATTACCAGTTGCCCTTGTCGGTTATTTTCAGTGGGGATTAAGTTCAGATTATAATTTTACTTGGTTGATGATCAGTTATTTTGTTATTCAGTTTCTTGACGGAAATGTTTTAGTACCCATTTTATTTTCTGAAGCTGTTAACTTACATCCACTTGCTATTATTGTAGCAATTTTGGTGTTTGGCGGACTTTGGGGTTTCTGGGGCGTATTTTTTGCAATACCATTGGCAACTTTGGTTAAAGCATTAATAAATGTTTGGCCTATCAATGAAGAAGATATTAAAAAAGTAAAGAAGAAATAATTAAGATATAATTATTTAAGTATCTTTAATGTTTGGAGTACATCTTTTACATGTTCTTTCACCTTTACCTTTCGCCACTCATTTATTAAAACTCCTTTTTCATCTATTAAAAATGTTGATCTTTCTATTCCAATAAATTTTTTCCCATACATATTTTTTTCTTTCATTACGTTAAATATTTTACAAAGTTTTTCATCATCATCAGAAAGTAGATCGAAGGGAAGATTTTGATTTTTTTTGAATTTTTCATGCGAAATTATTTTATCTCTAGATACACCAAGAACCACTGTATTTAGTGAAGAAAATTTACGAATATTGTCACGAAAATTTTGTGCTTCAATCGTGCATCCCGGAGTAGAATCTTTAGGATAAAAATAAATAATTATATTTTTACCTTTTAGCTGAGAGAGCTTTACAGTTTTATCACCTGTTGATAGCAAGTCAAATTCCGGCACTTTTTTGCCGATTTTTACTTTATTTGTGCCCATAATTAATTCTTTTAAAATTTCATTCTTGTAATCACATCATAACATTGAGTAACATACACGCTTTTATTAATAGATATAATAATTATTTACAATGTTTACTGGAAGTATTGTCGCAATTGTTACGCCAATGGAGGCTGGAGTAGCCCCTGATACTGTGCTTGATTATAAAGCATTGGAGCGATTAATTGAGTTTCACATCGAACAAGGCACCAGAGCGATTGTTGCTGTTGGAACAACAGGCGAATCAGCTACTCTAACAGAACAAGAACATTGTGCAGTAATTGAAAAGATAGTGAAATTTGTAAAAGGACGAATTCCGGTAATTGCCGGGACTGGCGCTAACTCAACGATTGAGGCAATTTCGCTTACAAAGCGCGCAAAAGAAGTCGGTGCCGATGCATGTTTATTAGTTACTCCTTATTATAATAAACCAACACAAATAGGTTTGTTTGAACATTATAAAGTTATTGCAGAAACAGTCGATATTCCTCAAATTCTATACAATGTTCCTGGAAGAACAGCTTGTGATATGTTGCCAGAGACAATTATCGAACTTGCTTCAATAGACAATATTATAGGAGTAAAAGAAGCAACTGCAGATTTAACACGTGTAAAAAAAATACGAGAAGGAACCAGTAGCGATTTTCTTTTACTTAGTGGCGATGATGAGACGACAAAGGATTTTATTTTAATGGGCGGTAACGGCGTAATTTCAGTAACTGCGAATGTCGCGCCAAAAAAAATGAATGAAATGTGTATGTTTGCTTTAGATGGAGATGCAAAACAGGCAGATAAAATAAATAAAAGTCTTGATGGTTTGCATAGACTATTATTTGTTGAATCAAATCCAATCCCAGTTAAATGGGCTTTAAATAAACTCGATTTGATAAAACCCGGGATTAGACTCCCCATGACCTGGTTATCGAAGAAATCAGAAGACGAATTATTTGAAGCTATGAGGCAAGCAGATATTGTATAATAAAATAATGAAAGAATTTAGAAATTTAATTTTTTTGAATTGCATAGTATTTATTTATGGATGCGAGAGCCTGCCTAGTTTTGATGACGTTTTACCAGATAAACGTACCACCTATAGAAAAAGTAGAGATTTACCAGAATTAGAAGTCCCCCCAGATCTAACTGTTACCAAAGGAGAATATTCATCGCAAATTCCAAGTGACAGCGAATCAACTTCATTAAATGAATTTGAAAAGCAACGTTTAATGAGAAAGGGCGATGTTATTCTTGGCTCGGGAGACTTTGAAGGAGAACAATGGATAGCATTAAGAGGAAATGCGAAAGACATATGGCCAAAATTACGAGAATTTTGGCAGGGTAATAACTATAAAGTCTATTTAGATGATATAGAGCTCGGTGTGCTTGAAACAGATTGGAAGGAAACCGAAAAAATAAAACAAAAGTTTAAAATTTTGACAGAACTATCAGAAGATGGGGGGACAATCTTATTTTTATCAAGCGAAAGACAAGAACTGTCTGAAGGTGATTGGTTAGATACTCAGCCTGATAGTTTAGCTGAGAAGGATATTATTAATAAATTAAATTCACACTTTAATGATAATGTCTTAGCTGGCGGCGGAGGGCTTATAAAAAATACTTCATTAGCTGATTCTCGAGAAGAAGAAATAAACGAAGTAAAAGCACAAATAATTAATTCTGATGAGGGAAAATCTTATTTAGAGATAAACGAAAATTTTAATCTAGTTCGTGATAATACAAATCAGGTGATAGAGCAAGCAGGTTATTTTCTAGAAAATAGCGATTCAGAAAAAGGAGTATTCAGTTTTCGTTATTTTAGACCTGAAGGAGAAGAGGATGAAGAAGGATTTTTTTCTAAATTAAAATTTTGGGGGGATGATGAAAGTGGGGAAGGGCTGCTTTATCAATTAAGTTTGACAGATGTTAACAACAAGACGGAAATAGTTGTGTTAAAAGAGAACGGCGAACCTGAAACAGGCAAGGACGCTCTAAATATTCTCTCAACGCTTGAGCGTGTATATAATAAAGTGTTGTAATATATATAATTTCACTTATTTTTTGTTGCGTCTTTTAGCGCGACCTTTTTTTAATCTTTCTCTCTTTTACGTATGGATTTTCATTTTGTTTAAATTCAATTAAAACAGGCGTTGCCAGTAATTTTAGTTTTTTTCTGAACGATTTGCATAGATAGCGTTTATAACTATCCGGAATATTTTTTGTTTGATTACCGTGAATTATAAAGCGTATTGGATTAGTTTTGACAAGATGCATATAACGCAATTTTATCCTCCTACCTTGTACAATTTTTGGGGGATGTTTCGAGACTATTTCTTGCAACATTCCCGTTATGCGTGGCGTAGAAAAATCAATATTGAGAGACTTGATAATTACATCAATTTTCCTAATTAAATACTTTATGCCAGTTTCATTTTTAGCAGAAATATAATGATATTCAACGTAATCAATAAAATTAAACTTTCGCAATAGTTCTGATTTAATTCTTTCTTTTTCTGTTTTCTCCAACTTATCACATTTATTAAAGGCAACTATTACTGACTTTCCACTGTCTCTAACTATCCCTAGTAACGAACTATCTTGCTCAGTTATACCTTCAGTTGCATCAATAATTAAAACAACAATATTTGCTAATTCTATAGCCTCGAAAGATTTTAATATGCTAAATTTCTCAACTGTATCTTTCACTCTACTTTTTCTTCGTATGCCAGCTGTATCAAAAAATGTGTAGTCTTTTCCATTTATTTTTTTAGTGACTTTAATACTATCTCGAGTTGTGCCGGGCTTGTCAGAAGTTAGAACTCTTTTTTCACCAATAATCTTATTTATTAGTGTTGATTTCCCAACATTAGGCTTTCCTATAAAAGAAATAACAGTGGCTTCTTTTTTCTCTAATTTATTCTCGTTTTTAAAAGAAAATTGATTAATTATTTCGTCAAGAAGTTTACTTATCCCATCTCCTCTTTTTGCAGATATGGGCCAAATAGATTCTATGCCAAGTTTATAGAAGTCATTTAATAAGATACTGGATTGATTGCCCTCAAGCTTATTAACTGCAATAACTATTGGTTTGCCTAATTTGCGTAATTTCTTAGCCAAAATTTCATCAACATTTGTTAAGCCGGTACGACCATCAACAATCCAAATTAATATGGATGATTCATCAGCAGCTAACATTGATTGTTCTGTCATAAGATTAGCGATCTCTTTACTGTCGTGGTCGATTTCACCAATACCGCCAGTATCAATAATAAGAAAGGACTTTAAATTATGATATACAACACCATATTGGCGGTCACGAGTGATGCCCGGGCGATCAATTACCAATGCATCACGACTCGATGTTAAATTATTAAAAAAAGTTGACTTGCCAACGTTAGGACGACCTACTATGGCGGCAATTGGTTTCATAGTTACGCTTGATATCTGATTTCTTTATGTTGATGTGTGGAAAAATTTTATTCTTAAAGTTTATTCTACCTCTTCTTCGCTATCATCACTAAAAATATTTAGAAATCGTCCAAATAAAGATTCTTTTTCCTCGGTTTCTTGTTCAGGATTTTCCATGTCGGCATTGGCTGGACGAACACGTTTTCTCGATCTTTCATATGCATTTCTTTTATCTGAAGACTTTTCTTGCGATATTGTTTTTTTAGGATCTGCTGTTTTATCATTTAATTGTTTTACTAGGTATTTATTTTCATTATCTTGGAAAGTATAGGCTGAAAGTTCTCCAGAACTTGAATATATAAAAATCATGTCATTTGAGATTATTGGTTGGGTCTGAATGGACTCATTACCAATTTGTTCTCTAGCGGCAAAATCACCTGTTTCTTTATCAAGCCAGTGAGTATAGCCCTCAAAATCACAAACAATAACCTTATTACCAAAATTAGCTGGTCCAGTAACTTTTCTATGTGTTAATTTTTCTTGTTTCCATATCGATGAACCGGTGAACCTATTTAGAGCCCAGACATTCCCATTTTCATCTGTCAGGAAAAGATTGTTCTCATCGGCGCTTAATTCTGAATGAGATGAAATTTCTCTTTGCCAAAGAATTTGTCCGGTTTCCAGTGATAGAGCAGAAACATTTGCCTGAAATGTAGTTACATATATGGTCTTATCAATAACTAATGGTTGAGCATCGATATCAACCATTCTTTCAAGTTCATTTTTTCCTCTAGGCAGCGCGACTTTTTTCTCCCAGATTAATTTTCCTGTTTTTAATTCAATAACCACTACGCGCCCGCCATCAAATCCCGTTATAACTAATCCATCAGCAATAACGGGAGTGCTCGTTCCCCGAAGTGATAGGGCAGGAACACCGCGGTCATAAACCCATAGATGTTTTCCACTGTTTGCATCAATCGCAAAGATTTTCCCATCGATTGTTCTTGCAATAACTACCCCATTAGCTTCTCCTGGCGATGACAGCACCTCACTAGAAACTTTTGTTCGCCAAATTTCATCTCCTGTTTCTTTTGAAAGTCCGAGTATTTCTCCTTCGCTGGTACCAACTAAAACTAAAGTATCGCCAACTCCAGGCCCCCCGGTAATTGATAGGCGACTGTCATTACGCCATATGAACTTACCTTTATTAGTGGTTATTGCAGATATATTGCCTTTAGTATCTGCAATAAATATTTGATCGTTTAAAATACTAGGTTTTATTTTTGAAAAAGAATCATTTGTTCCTTTTCCTATGTTCTGTACCCACACTTTATTTAGATCTGCGGTTTCAGTAAAACTTATAAGAGGAGATGGAGGCGTTGTATTGTCTACACCACCAATATATTCAGATACTGTCTGTTTAACACCACATCCCGTTAAGATGAAGAAGATTAGAAATAATATTGAAATACGAAATAGTGCAAACAAATTAAATTTTACCTAAATCATCCAGTTTCATTTGTAAAATTAATTGAGCATCTTCAGCTTTTTCAGAGTTTGCAAGCGCGTTTTCATATGCTCGCGATGCTTCCTTAATTTTACCTTGTTTAACAAAAATATCTCCGCGTAATTCCTCGTAGTGAGTTATAAATTGATTCGGTTCTATTTTTGATAATACTTTTTCTGCAGAATCTAATTTGTTATTTGCTATCAGAACTCTTATTAGGCGTAGTCTAGTGATATGTTTAAATTCATCACGTAGATTATTATCTAGAATTGAATTTAGGTATGTTTCTGCATTTTCTAAATTACCCGATTCACTTTCAATTTTTGCTAACATCAACTTCGAAAATATTGCATATATACTAGACTCATAATCAGTAATAATATTGTTAGCTAAAGTACGAATATTGTCAGCATTATTTTTGCGTGAAGCGACCAATAATTGTTCATAAAGTATAGAAGCTTCTTTTGCCTGCATTGCGCTATGGTTTATGTAGCTACGCCAACCAAATATAGTAGTGACACCTATAACAATGCCCGCAATAATTGATTTGCCATTATCACGCCACCATTTTTTTATTGCTTCTGCCTGTTCTTCCTCTGTGCTGTATACGTCCAATTCATTATCTCCAGTGAATATTTAATTTGATCGTCCTCTTTATTAAGAAAATAAAATAATATTATAACGCTGGGCCACCAAATAATTACTATTTTATTTATTTTAATCTAATTCTATTTTATTTAAAAAATTTGATATTTCATCCCATTTGATTGTAATTTGTGGTTTTTCTTCCCTTAAGTATTTTACCGTTAATTGTTCTTTTTCTAGCTCATCTTCTCTTAGCATCAAAGCTATTTTAGCACCAGATGCATCTGCTTTTTTGAATTGACTTTTTAGACTTCCATCTCCGCAATTTGTCAAAACTTTTATATATTTCACTTGATTACGAATTTTTTCTGCCAATAAAAGCCCATGTTTTTTTGATTTACTTCCAGAAATCAATAGATAAATATGAGGGGCGCTATTATCCGTTACTTTTTGATGATCAATTAATTCTAATAAACGTTCAATGCCTATAGCAAAACCGGTAGCTGGTGTTGGTGATGAACCATGGTTCTCAATCAGGTTATCATAACGTCCGCCAGCACAAACAGTATTTTGTGCACCTAATTCAGTAGTCGTCCACTCATAAACAGTTTTTTCGTAATAATCGAGACCTCGTACAAGTTTTTGATTTACGCTATATTTGATATCGCCATAATCTAATATTTCTTTCAATTCAGTAAAATGATTATTGGATTCCTGATCGAGATGTTCATTAATTGCAGGCGCATCTGCTATTAATGATTTCATATCCGGATTTTTACTATCTAATATTCGTAGTGGATTTTTTTTAAGTCTGATCAAGCTATCCTCATCAAGTTCATTTTTATGCGCTGTAAAATATTCAACTAATATTTTTCTATAATTTAAACGAGATTGCGCCGAACCAAGAGAGTTTATTTCCAGATTAATGTTTTTTATCTTTAACTTTTCCCATATTCGATGGCACATCATAATTTGTTCTGCATCAATATCAGGGCCTTTAAATCCAAATGCTTCAACACCCAATTGATGAAACTGACGCTGTCTACCTTTTTGTGGTTTCTCATATCGAAACATTGGCCCCATATACCAAAGTTTTTGTGTTTTATTATGGAAAAGCGCATGCTCGACTCCTGCACGAACACAACCAGCTGTTCCTTCTGGTCTTAAGGTTAAACTAGCCTTATTTTTGTCATCAAAGCTATACATTTCTTTCGAAACAATATCAGTATCATTTCCAACAGCCTGTGTGAAAAGTTCAGTTTTTTCTAGAATGGGAAGCCGTATTTCTTTGTAACTATAACAATTTAATATATTTTTAATAGATTCTTCGACAAATTGCCACTTTGGTATTTCGTGCATCAGAATATCGCGCATACCACGAACAGCTTGAAGTTTAGTCATAAAAAAATACCAATTTATGTTTTAATAAATTTACCAAAGAATGTGAATACTAACTAATTTATAAAAGTTTTACTCCATTGGCAGGGTAAAACGTGCAATGCCATATTTTATGTATGGCTCGGTATTAAAAGCACTACCGTTAAATTCAACAGAAACCTCATTTGCTGCGCCTAACAGAATATTAAATGGCGAATTACCATTAACAATGTAATTTTTTCCGCTGCGCGCTAAATCAAGAAATAACCGATTTCCATCCCGATCGTATATTTCTATCCATGAATCACCTGTTAAGGTTAGAACTACTGTATCAGAAGCATTTTGTTTTTCATATACAGGAGATTCTTCAGTTTTTGTAATGTCTTTTATTTCTGTTTGCTTTTTATCTTCTGCTGTTGCATCACGAGTATCTTTATTTTTTATTAAATCAAAATTATTAGTATCATCATCTTGTTTATATTTTTTTATGATATTATCTATAGGCCATTGCCAATAATCTGAATGTGTAATTATTTTATATGAGATATCAACACCATTTATTTTGTTACTTATATCTGGTGTAGAACTAACAATTTTCGTAATTTCTTTATTTGGCTCAATTAGGAAATTCTTTTGATACCAAATTAATATCGACAGAGCAAATGATAATCCAATAATGTAAGTAAATAATTTTACAGATTTATCGTTTGAGTTTTTTTGAATTTTAGGCTTAACATCAGGTAGTATTTCTGGTTGTTTTTCGGGATTATTTTCTTTGTATAGATTAATAATCATATCACCATCTATATCTAGAAACTTAGAATAGGCGCGGAGATAACCTTTTAAGTAGGTTTCAAATTTAAAACTTTCGTATTCATTTTTTTCCAATAATTCAATTAATTTTGGATCAAGATTTAATTTTTCTGCGACACTTTCTAAAGATAACCCTGTATCTTTCCGTTTTTTACTCAAGATTTCTCCAGACGTTTGAGGGTTATTGCTATTTACTGACGCTTCTTTTTCTATCTCGTCCATTATTGGCCACTTTTAAAAATTTGTTAATTTATATGTTTTTCAATATTAAGATATATTGTAATTTATCTCTATTTTTCTTTAATTATAAGCCATTCACCATCGATTTTTTCCATTAATAGCTCTTTTTTAGCCCGGTCTTTATACGTATCTGATTTGTATGTTTGTGTGAAATCTACTCTTGCGTAATTTTTACCACGCATATTAATTTTCAAATTGGAGAGTGTAATTTTGATGAAACTAGGGACAAGCAATCGTTCGGTTCTTTCTTTCTCCCATCTATTTTTACTTAATCCTTTTGATGGTATAAATTCTTTTGCATAACTTGCAAGATAACCGTCGACATCTTGATTAGACCACGCATCTACCCATTTATTTATGCTTGCTTCGATAGATTGTTTATCCTGTACATTTCCATCAATTATTTCAGTTGGCGTCGGTTCATTTTTTTTAGTGGTATTTTTTTGAAATATTGCTAGTTGCTCTTGAACAATCAGCCATTCACCATCGATTTTTTCCATTAATAGCTCTTTTTTAGCCCGGTCTTTAT
>CAZJED010000041.1:0-12883 GCA_964544965.1 uncultured Enterobacteriaceae bacterium | reverse complement strand
TTAATATGGTCGGGGCGAGAGGATTCGAACCTCCGACCACCTGCACCCCATGCAGGTGCGCTACCAGACTGCGCCACGCCCCGAATAATTGATGAAAGTACACAAATTACAAAGATAATGATCTCTACCAAAATTTATAAAGGGAAAAAACAGGATAAAATTAATTAGTTGCTAAAAAATTAAGAACGAGTTTCTTAATCAACGTCTCAGTATATCTAAGATTTCGTCAAGTTCCATTCTTAACTGTTTTATGATTTGCTGGCTTTGATTTGAATCTTCCTTTGCATCTTCACTAGTCAAACGTTGTCTTGCACCACCAATAGTAAAACCCTGCTCGTACAATAATCCTCTAATTTGCCTAATTAACATTACATCCTGACGTTGATAATATCGGCGATTACCGCGACGTTTTAGTGGCTTTAACTGAGTAAACTCCTGTTCCCAATAACGTAAAACATGTGGTTTTACCGCGCAAAGATCGCTTACCTCTCCAATTGTAAAATAACGTTTACCAGGAATTGTTGGTAATTCGCTATTGTTCGATGTTTCCAGCATATTTCTCTACTCGTAATTTTAGTTTTTGGCCAGGTCTAAAGGTAACGACGCGTCTCGCACTGATTGGAATCTCCTCGCCTGTTTTCGGATTTCTTCCTGGTCTCTGATTTTTATCTCTTAAGTCAAAATTACCAAAACCAGATATTTTTACTTGATTACCTGACTCTAATGCAATCCTGATTTCGTCAAAAAACAGTTCCACGATATCCTTAACTTCACGCTTATTCAGTCCAAGCTCTTCATGTAAACGTTCTGCTAGATCTGCTTTAGTCAAAGCCGCCATTATTGATTATTCCCTCAATTTTGCATTTAAACGATCAGATAAGCCTTTGATCACCTTACGCATATTATTATCAATTTCTTCATCCTTTAGGGTGCTACGTATGGACTGAAAGGTCAACCCTAAAGCCATACTTTTTTGCCCTTTTTCAATACCTTTGCCTTGATATAGATCAAATAACTCGAGCTTGACTAGAAAATCTGGGGCATCATTTCGAACTGATTCTGAGATTTCTTCAAATTTTATCTGCTCGTCAACTACTACCGAAATATCTCGCCTGATTGTTGGAAATTTTGAAATTTTCTTGTATTTTATTACTTTCTTCTTGCTTAATAACTCAACATTAAAATCAAACACAAAAACATTTTTTACAAACTCCAAACCAGAACAAATACCAGGGTGCAATTGTCCAAAGTAACCGACTTTAATCTTATCTATGTATACATCCGTTCTCTGACCCGGATGTAAAGCTTCGTTATCTCCTTCTGCTAGTTTTATTCGGTCAGCATCAATAAATCCGCCTAACAATACCTCTATGTCACATTTTATATCATAGAAATCTGATGACAAAATATTCTTATCCCATTGTTTTTCATGGCTATTTCCATATATTATACCTCCTATATGACAATCCTGCTTTGCTGTTTTATTACCACTAAAAACTAGCCCAACCTCAAATAATCTAACCCTTTCTCTCTGTCGTTTAACATTTCGTTGCAATGATAAAATTAATCCTGGTAAAAGACTGGTACGCATCTCAGATAATTCAGGAGCAATTGGATTTATAAGCGATAGCGGAACTTCATCTTTATTTAATAAGCGATGTATATTTGGATCAACAAAACTATATGTAATTATCTCCTGATAATCTCGGTTAATCAGAATTTCCCGGAGTTTGTTTACAGTCTGCTGATTGTTGGGTTTAATCGTTAATTCAGCGCTTGGTACACTCACGGGTATCAAATCATAGCCATAAATTCTAGCTAATTCTTCTATAAGGTCGGCTTCAATATTAATGTCGAATCGATATGATGGCGGCGTAATTGTCCAATCATCTCCATTACGCTCACAGTTCATACCAAGCTTTACAAACGTCTCATTTATAAATTTTTCATCTAAGTCTATTCCAAGAACACGATTTATCTGGGAATTTCTGAGTAAGATCTCATGATTTTCTGGTATTGTCTTTTCGTTCTTTTTTTCAACAATAGGTCCCGCCTGACCACTGCAGATATCCAGTATAAGCTGTGTAGCACGTTCTATCGCGACGCCCTGAATTTCAGGATCAACACCCCTTTCAAAACGATGAGATGAGTCAGTATTTAGCCTATATTGACGAGCTTGCCCTAAAATAATTTCAGGTTTAAAAAATGCGCTTTCTAGTAAAATATTTTCTGATTTATCCGTAACTGCCGTATCAAATCCGCCCATTAAACCTGCCATCGCTAAAGGGCCAGATTCGTCAGTTATTAACAAAGTCTCCGAATTAATTTTAACTTCTGTTTCATCCAGAAGTTTTAATTTCTCATTACTGGTTGGAAACCGAACCTCGATATTTCCATTTAATCGATCATTATCAAACGCATGCAGGGGTTGACCAAGTTCAAGCATAACGTAATTAGTAACATCAACCACTACATTAACGCTACGTACACCTGAACATCGAAGCTTTTCAGTCAGCCATAACGGGCTTTTAACTGAAATGTCTATATTTTCAATAATTCGACAAAGATATCGAGGACACTCTGATTTTGCTGAAATTTTAACAGTACGAGTATTTTTACTCGTTACTTTAGTGGTTTTAACAGTGAAATCTTTAATATCGATCTTATTTGCTGCCGCAACTTCTCTGGCAACGCCATAAATACTTAAACAATCGCCACGATTTGGGGTAAGTGATATTTCGATAATATTGTTATCGATATCTAAAATATCTTTTAAAGATTTACCAATTGGTTCATCTGTAGATAAATCAATAATTCCATCACTATTATCGCCGAGACCAATTTCACTTGCAGAACAAAGCATCCCGCATGATTCAATTCCCTTCAATTTAATGCTTTTTAATTTTGGTTTATCCGGTAATTGAGCGCCAACTTTAGCTAAAACAGTTCGCATCCCCGGTATAACATTCGGCGCTCCACAAATAATTGTTAAATAATCTTTTTCTCCACAATCAACATCACAAACATGCAAATTATCTGCATTTGGATGTTTTTTTACTGACTTAACTTCTGCTATAAATAACCCTTCAAAATCGGCATACGTTTTTGTCATGCCTTCAACTTCTAATCCAGACATTGTTAATTGATTAAGTAAGTCCTCGGTATTAATCGATGGATTAACAATTTCTCTTAGCCATTTTTCACTAAATTTCATTAGTTATATTTTCCATATTTGTATGGTTACTGAAATTGCTCAAGAAACTGTATATCGTTATCAAAAAATAATCTTAAATCATCCACACCATAGTAAAGCATGGCTAAACGCTCAACTCCCATTCCGAATGCAAGACCATTATATTTCTCAGGGTCAATACCAACATTTTTTAAAACATTAGGATGGACCATGCCGCAGCCTAATATTTCTAACCAACCATGTTTTCCCTCAATATCAACTTCTGCAGATGGTTCAGTAAATGGAAAATAAGATGGACGAAAACGTGTTTTTAATTCTTTTTCAAAAAATATTTCTAAAAAATTAATAAGTAACCCCTTTAATTCAGAAAAAGTAACAGCTTCCTCAACTATCAACCCTTCTACTTGATGAAACATTGGGGTATGTGTCATATCAGAATCGCATCGATATACACGACCTGGCGCAATAAAACGAAATGGTGGGCTATCATTTTCCATAATTCTTATCTGCACAGATGATGTATGAGTCCTCAGTAAACGCCCATCTCCAAAATAAAAAGTATCGTGCATAGCGCGTGCTGGGTGATGTTCGGGAATATTTAATGCTTCAAAATTATGATATTCGTCCTCTACTTCAGGGCCATCAACAATTTCAAAGCCAATCTGCTGAAATAATGATTCAATCCGTTGAGTTATTAATGTAATTGGATGTAAACCAGCGCGCTTTATTCCTCTGCCTGGTAAAGTGGTATCAAGATATCCTTTTTCAATACTTTCTTTTAATTCTTCATCTTCAAAAATTTTTGTTCTTAATTCTAATGCGTCTTGAATCTCAATTTTTAGATCATTTATGATCTGCCCAGTTTTTGGTCTTTCATCGGGCGGCAATTTACCAAGCATCTTTAATTGCTCAGTTAATCTGCCTTTCTTCCCAAGGTAATTAACTCTAATCTGGTCCAATTGTTTTAGGTCAGACGCGGAATTTATTTCTGATAATGCTTGAGCTTTTAGTTTATTAATTTCTTCCACTCTTTATTTACCTAAAAAATTGAGAAAGGAAACGATGTATATTTTTTATTATCATTTTCAATAAATTATACAATAAAAACCATCACAAAGTCTTTTTCCATAAAATTTCTATGTGCAAAAAAAAAGCCTTTTAAAAGGCTTTTTTTAAAAATTACAATCTAGAAGAGCAGCTTAATTGCTGAGACAGGACTTTGCATGCTTTACCAATAAATCAAATGCTTTCCTGTTAAATACAGCAAGGTCCGCCAGTATCTTTCGATCAACTTCAATTGACGCTTTATTTAAACCATCAATAAAACGACTATAAGAAATCCCATTTTCACGAGCTGCTGCATTTATTCTTGAAATCCAAAGCGCTCTAAATTGTCTTTTACGTTGCCTACGATCTCGATATGCATACTGACCAGCTTTGGTCACCGCTTGAGTTGCAACGCGAAAAACATTCTTTCGTCTGCCGCTATAACCTTTAGCTTGTTCTAATATTTTTTTATGTCTAGCATGAGCTGTAACTCCGCGTTTTACTCTAGGCATTGCCTTAAACCCTCACTTATAAATACGGAACCATTCGGGCAATTGCCTTTTGGTCGTTATCATGAATTGCAAGTGTAGTGCGTAAATGACGTTTACGTTTAGCACTTTTCTTAGTTAGTATATGACTTCGATGAGATTGGCGATGTTTAAATTTTCCCGAACCACTTCGGGAAAAACGTTTCGCTGCACCACGATTTGTTTTCATTTTTGGCATTTATAAAACTCCACACATAAAAAAATTAAAATACTACCTCTTAGGCGCATACACCATCACCATTTGTCTGCCTTCCAATTTTGGAAGCTGTTCAACAACTCCATATTCATCGAGATCATTCTGAATTCTTTCCAACATCATGCTGCCATACTCCTGATGAGCCATTTCCCTACCACGAAATCGAAGTGTTACTTTAACTTTATCTCCATTAGTCAGAAATTTAATCAAATTCTGTAGTTTTACCTGATAATCATTTTCTTCAGTGCTTGGTCTAAATTTAATTTCCTTAACATGAACCTGCTTTTGTTTCTTTTTTGCAGCATGTTTCTTTTTACTTTGTTCAAATGCATACTTGCCGTAATCCATAATACGACATACAGGTGGTTCAGCGTTAGGAACTATTTCAACTAAATCTAATTCAGAATCTTCAGATAGTTGCTGTGCGTCGGCTATTGAAACCACGCCCACTTGTTCTCCCTCAGCGTCTATAAGTCTAACTTCCGGTGATGTTATGCTTTCATTAAGGCGTGTTTTCTTGTCTAAACTGATAAATTATTCCTCCGATTTAACGCTGCCTAAAAGTTTTATTTCTTCCTTTAAAATTTGAATAAAATTATTAACTGGCATCGAACTTAAATCCTTTCCATCTCTCGTCCGAACTGACACAGTATTCTCTTCTTGTTCACGCGGCCCCAAAATAACCTGATATGGTATGCGCTGCATAGCGTGGTCGCGAATTTTAAGCCCGATCGTTTCATTTCTCAAGTCTTGCTCGACCCTAAAATCTTCGTTTTTTAGAATATTTGAGACTTTTTTTGTATATCCTGCTTGATTCTCAGTAATCGACATAACGACCACCTGTATTGGAGCCAACCAGACAGGGTATGAACCGGCATAATTTTCAATCAATATTCCGATAAATCTCTCCATAGATCCGACGATCGCGCGATGAAGCATTACAGGTACCTTCTTTGAGCTATCTTCATCAATATAACTAGCCCCGAGTAACTCCGGCATTGAGAAATCAACCTGAATCGTGCCGCATTGCCAGACCCGGCCAAGACAGTCTTTCAAAGAAAATTCTATCTTCGGCCCATAAAATGCACCTTCCCCGGGCTGTAGTTGACATTCTAATTTATTATTTTCTATCGCCAACTCGAGTGCTTTTTCAGCTTTATCCCATATCTCATCACTCCCAACACGACTATCTGGACGAGTCGAGAATTTAATAATGACTTCATCAAAACCAAAATCATGATATATCTCAAATAACATGGAGATGAAATTAGAGACTTCATCTTGAATCTGGTCTTCGGTACAAAAAATATGGGCATCGTCTTGAGTAAAACTGCGGGCGCGCATTAAACCATGCAAAGTACCGGAAGCCTCGTTCCTGTGACATGAGCCGAACTCGGCAAGCCTTATTGGTAATTCCTTATAACTTTTTAAACCTTGATTAAAAACCTGTACATGGCAAGGACAATTCATTGGTTTAATTGCATAATTTCTATTTTCTGAATTTGTTGTAAACATATCCTCCCTAAATTTATCCCAATGTCCTGAGCGTTCCCATAAACTTACATCTACAACCTGCGGGGTATTAATCTCTTCATAACCATGGAGATTCATTTTATCGCTAATATATTTTTCAATAATTTTATAGATCGCCCAACCTTTCTGATGCCAAAACACCATCCCCGGCGCTTCCTCCTGAAAATGAAACAAATCCTGTTTTTTTCCTAATTTTCGGTGGTCTCTTTTTTCAGCTTCATCGAGTCGCTCCAAATACTCTTTCATTGATTTTTTATCTTGCCAGGCTGTACCGTAAATACGCTGTAACATCTTGTTATCTGAATCGCCTCGCCAATAAGCGCCGGCTAATTTTGTTAATTTGAAATATCGAAGATGTCGAGTATTAGGAACATGAGGCCCGCGACACATATCCGTATATTCTTCATGATAATAAAGCTTTATGTTCTCATTATCTGGAATTTCATTAATAATCTCTTGTTTATATGGTTCATCTCTTTTGATAAAAGTCTGCATCGCCTTGTCACGTGAAACCACTTCACGAATAACATCGTAATCCTTTTTAATAAGCTCATTCATCCGAACTTCAATTGCTTGAAGATCATCTGGAGTAAAAGGTTTTTCAACATCTATGTCGTAATAAAAACCATACTCAATAACTGGTCCGATGGCCATTTTAGCATTTGGAAATAATTGTTTAATCGCATGTCCCATCAAATGAGCAAAAGAATGGCGAATGATCTCGATACCTTCAGGATCCCTATTGGTAATAATGCGTAAATGAGCATCATGCTCTATCACTTCGCAAGCATCATGTAATTCATTATCAATATATCCAGCGATAGCGGCCTTTCCTAAACCCGGGCCAATATCCTGCGCAACCTGCATGATTGTTAACGACCCTTTATATTCGCGTTGGGTATTATCCGGTAATGTAATCGTGGGCATATTTTCTCCTTTTCAATCAGTGGTGACCCCCACAACAAGTCACGTGGTTAAAGGATAATCTAAACAGGTACTAAATTTGATTAGTTCCTGAAACTTGGTAGGCACGGTCGGACTCGAACCGACGACCCCTAGCATGTCGAGCTAGTGCTCTAACCAGCTGAGCTACGCGCCTATGAAAGCGAAACAGCATACAAAATTGCACAAATAAAATACAATGAAAAACACTAAATTAGTTATTTTAATTACCTTGTATTAGTTTTATGTCCTCTTGAACCATTTCGCTAACTAAATCCTCAAAAGAAACCGTGCTTTTCCAACCAAGCTCTTTATTTGCTTTTGATGGATCACCTAAAAGTGTGTCAACTTCTGTTGGACGATAATATCTAGAATCAATTTTCACAACAACTTCGCCAGATTTTTTATCAACACCTTGTTCGTTTATGCCATCGCCCTGCCAATCAATAGAACGATCTACTTCCTTAAAAGCTAATTCTACAAATTCACGTACCGAATGATTTTCACCTGTAGCAAGCACATAATCATCGGGTGAATCTTGCTGTAAAATTAACCACATGCCTTTTACAAAGTCCTTGGCATGACCCCAATCACGTTTTGTATCTAAATTACCCAAATAGAGAATTTTTTCTTTATTAAGATGAATTGCTGCAACAGCTCTAGTAATTTTTCTTGTAACGAAAGTCTCGCCTCTTATAGGGCTTTCATGATTGAATAAGATCCCGTTAGAAGCATAAATTCCATATGCCTCCCTATAATTAACAGCAACCCAATATGCATAAAGTTTGGCAACTGCATATGGTGAACGCGGATAAAATGGAGTCTTCTCATTTTGAGGTGTCTCCATTACTTTTCCATACATTTCTGAAGTAGAGGCCTGATATAATTTTGTTTTTTTTGTTAAGTCCAATATCCTTATTGCCTCAAGTAACCTAAGCGTACCAAGCGCATCAGAATTAGCAGTATACTCTGCTGTCTCAAAACTAACCTGAACATGTGATTGCGCAGCTAGATTATAGATTTCGTCTGGTTGAAATTCCTGCACAATACGAATCAAATTTGTTGCATCAGTCATATCACCATACATCATTTGAAAATTTAAAGAGCCTTGATGGGGATCGGTATATAAATGATCGACACGCTGTGTATTAAATGATGATGAACGACGTTTAACGCCGCAAACTTGATAACCTTTTTCAATTAGTAACTCAGCTAATAAAGCTCCATCTTGTCCAGTAATACCTGTTATTAATGCCTTTTTTGTCATTTTAATTGTCCTAATCGAAGATTATTGCCTAATTGTTTTAATATTTTCTTTAAACCATTCGTAATATTTTGTTAATCCATGATCGAGTGTAAATTTCGGAGACCACCCTAATTTAGTCAGCCTACTAGTATTAAGCACCTTTCGTTGCATACCATCTGGCTTAGTTTTATCAAATATTAATTCTCCATTATAGCCAACACATTCTTTAATTTTATAAGCGAATTCTTTTATAGAAATTTCCTCTCCCATACCAATATTAATATGTGACGAATCTGAATAATTCTTTAATAAATAAATTAATGCGTCTGCTAAATCATCCACATACAAAAATTCACGTTGTGGTGACCCAGAGCCCCACACAACGGTTTCTTTCTCATTATTGATTTTAGCATTGTGAAATCGCAATAATAATGCTGCAGGTACATGTGAATTCTCTGGATGAAAATTATCTCCTGGGCCATACAAATTCGATGGCATCGCTGATATATAATCAACATCATACTGTTGTCTATATGATTGACATAATTTAATTCCCGCAATTTTAGCAAGCGCATACCACTCATTGGTTGGCTCCAACTCACCTGTTAGTAACTTTTCTTCGGCAATAGGTTGTGAAGTATTTTTTGGGTAGATGCACGAAGAACCTAAAAATAATAGCTTATTAACACCAGATCTCCACGCACTATGAATTATGTTTGCTTCTATCATTAAATTATCATATAAAAAATCTGCTGGATAATGGCTATTTGCATGAATTCCGCCAACTTTTCCTGCCGCAACAATTACTGTTTCTGGTTTATTTTTTTTCATCCATCTGAAGACTGATTCTCCCTCTCTTAAATCTAATTTATTTTTAGGAACAGTAATAACCTCACAATCTTCAAGTAACAATCTTCTTAATACTGCGCTACCAACCATGCCATTATGGCCAGCCACCCAAACTTTTTTATTAGTTAGTTTATAGTTCATTATCTATTAATTTATAAAAACTAAAGCATTTATCCAGTATCAGTTTTTTCAAAACCTAAATAACTTTTTTGTAGCGATTCTATTTGATCTCTAAGGTCAGCTGCATCTTCAAACTCAAGGTCACGTGCATGTTGATACATCTTTTTTTCTAATTTCTTTATATTTCTTATCATAAGTTCAGGAGTTGTGTTTTCTATATTTATTTTATCTTTACTTCTTATTTTTTTATTTCTCGACTTCTTCTCTGTATGAGCGCCTTCCATTATATCAGTAATACTTTTTTTGATCCCTTTAGGTATAATGTTATGTTCTTTATTATAACTTTCTTGCTTTTCTCTTCGTCTTTTTGTCTCATCTATTGCATATTGCATTGAACCTGTAATTTTATCGCCATATAAAATCGCTCTTCCATTAATATTTCTAGCAGCACGACCCATAGTTTGAATTAATGTTATTCCGGAACGTAGAAAACCTTCTTTATCAGCATCGAGAATTGCTACCAAAGATACTTCTGGCATATCTAATCCCTCTCGTAATAAATTAATGCCCACTAAAACATCGAATTCCCCTTTGCGTAAGTCTCGAATTATTTCAACCCTTTCAACAGTATCAATATCAGAATGAAGATATCTAACACGTTGGTTATGGCTAGCAAGATATTCGGTTAAATCTTCAGACATTCTTTTAGTTAATGTAGTTACTAAAATACGCTCATTTAATTGGACGCATGAATTAATCTCAGACAATAAATCATCTACTTGAGAAATTGCTGGTCTAACTTCAACACTAGGATCTAATAAACCTGTAGGTCGAACAACTTGCTCAACGACTTGAGATGAAAATTCTTTTTCATATGGTCCTGGCGTAGCAGATACGAAAATTGTTTGAGGAGTCAATTCTTCAAACTCATCAAAACGTAATGGTCTATTGTCTAATGCTGACGGCAGTCTAAATCCATATTTAACTAAATTTTCTTTTCGTGAACGATCTCCCCGATACATCGCTCGTAACTGTGGAATACTAACGTGACTTTCATCAATAATTATTAAAGCGTCATCAGGTAAATAATCTATTAAAGTTGGTGGTGGTTCTCCGGCGGGACGACCAGATAAATAACGAGAATAATTTTCAATCCCTGAACAATACCCAATCTCATTTATCATCTCAATATCAAATTTTGTTCTTTGCTCGATACGTTGTGCCTCCACTAACTTATTCTTTGATTCAAATTCTTTTACTTGATCTTTTAATTCTAGTTTAATTGAATCAATAGCATTTAGGAGGACTTGCCGCTGTGTAACATAATGTGTTTTCGGGAAGATTGTAACGCGTGGTAATTTTCGTGAAACCTCACCCGTTAATGGATCAAAATAACTTATCGCCTCAATTTCGTCATCGAATAATTCAATTCGAATCGCATCTCGTTCTGATTCAGCTGGAAAAATATCAACGGTATCCCCTCTAGCTCGAAACATGCCGCGACGGAGTTCTGTTTCGTTTCGTGTGTATTGTAATTCAGCAAGTCTCCGAAATAATGCTCTCTGATTAATAGAATCACCGCGATCCAGATGTAAAACCATGTTTAAGTAACTCGATGGATCGCCTAAACCATAAATAGCTGATACAGTTGCAACAATAATTGTATCCCGGCGTTCTAATATTGCTTTTGTTGCGGAAAGACGCATTTGTTCGATGTGCTCATTTATTGAGGCATCTTTTTCTATATATGTATCAGTCGTTGGTACATAAGCCTCTGGCTGATAATAATCATAATAAGAAACAAAATATTCCACGGCATTATTTGGGAAAAATTCACGCATTTCACCATATAACTGAGCAGCCAATGTCTTATTTGGAGCTAAAATTATGGCGGGTCTTTGCTGAATTTCGATAATATTAGCAATAGTAAACGTTTTACCAGAACCGGTTACTCCTAATAAAGTTTGTCTGGCTAAGCCGTCAGTCAAACCTTCGTTTAGGAGTTTAATTGCAGTTGATTGATCGCCTGCTGGTTTATAGTCAGAATACAGAGAAAATCTTTTCATAATTTTGTGTTTTTTAAGTACTAAGTTTCAAGTATATTACACGCCCTTTATATTAATTAATGTCAGGAGATAAATCTTGAGTACATTTTTATCAGAACGCGCGAAAAGTATAAAGCCCTCGGCAACACTTGCAGTGTCTGCGCATGCGGCTCAACTACGTGCGCAAGGAAAAAATATTATCAGTCTCAGCGCAGGAGAACCCGATTTTGATACTCCCGCGCATATAAAAAGCGCAGCTATTGAAGCCATCAATAAAGGACAGACTAAATATACTGCAGTTGATGGTACTCTAGAGCTTAAACAGGCAATAATTAACAAATTTAAAAGAGAAAATAGCCTGACATATGAAGCTAATCAAATTCTTGTCTCCTGTGGTGCAAAACATAGCCTTTATAATATATTCCAAGCTACCCTTAACCCTGATGATGAAATAATCATACCTGCTCCCTTTTGGGCTTCATATCCTGATATGGCAAAACTTTCAGGCGCAGTCCCTGTTATTATTGAAACAACAATAGATGATAATTTTAAAATAGATGCCCATAGTCTTGAAAAAGCAATTTCAGAAAAAACACGTATGTTTTTACTGAATAGCCCTTCAAATCCGTCTGGTTCAAATTATACTAAAAGTGAATTAAGGGAAATTTCTGAAGTTCTACTTGCACATCCGAAAATTTTGGTCGTGACTGATGATATTTATGAACATATATTCTGGGGTTCTGAAACATTTTCAAATATCATAAACGTGTGCGAGGAACTCTACGAGAGAACAATTGTTGTTAATGGTGTATCTAAAGCCTATTCAATGACTGGCTGGAGAATTGGTTACGCAGGTGGCTCTGAAAAAATAATTAAAGAAATGAAAAAAATTCAATCTCAAAGCACATCTAATCCAAACTCAATCGCTCAAGCTGCAGCCGTTTCTGCATTGAACGAAAAACAAGATTTTATTAAAGATTGTGTAAACACATTCAAAGAAAGACATGATTTTCTTATAGATGCATTAAGAAAAATTGATGGTATTAGCGTATTGAAATCAGAAGGAACGTTTTATAGTTTCCCCGACATGAATAATATTATTAGTAGATTTAAATCAATCTCAAATGATATTGAATTAGCTCAGTTTTTCCTAGATAAAGCTGA
>CAZJED010000040.1:12011-13560 GCA_964544965.1 uncultured Enterobacteriaceae bacterium | reverse complement strand
CATACCCCAAATTCTACTCCCACCGCTGTGTGGACGGAATATATATAAGCACTAATGGTGATGATTTTGGGGGTATACCCCTGTCCAAAGAGTGTGACGTAGATGTGACGTGACTACATTGAGAGTGACTGGTCTAGACTGTTTCAGACTGTTTTAAAAATAAGCGTGCAATACAAGTAGTTGTTTTTATTAATCGTTAAATTAAACTTCATCATTCGTAATGCGTAGGTCGCTGGTTCGACTCCAGCTTTCGGCACCATTTTAAAGCCTTTCAGCGTTACCACTACTCTCTCTTCTTGCCTAGACGAAGATCTTTTGTAATGAATGGATCTGCAAAAATATCTTTCATCGCGGCACCACATAAATAAGCCTGTTTGCGTGCCGAATTCACCATCTGAGGTGAGCCACATAAATATATTAATTTATTTTTTAAATCCTTATTATTTTCAAAAGCTAATTCTGATGCACTACATTGATTTATTATATTTTCGAAATTCTTTGAACTCTCTATAGCGCATGGAAAATAATTAATATTTTTAAATCTCGATGTAATATTATTTAGAAAATCTATAAGATAAAGATCAGAAACAAATCGTTCTCCATGATATAAACTAATTTGACCTTCATGTCCGTTATGAATAGCATCCCGAATAATGCCTAGTTGCGGAGCTAATCCACTTCCTGTACTAATCATTAATATGCTTCTATCTTTATTTTCTTGAGAGTAATAGCATTCCCCAAAAGGTCCTTCTAACTCTAATACAGATCTCAATTTAGATTCGCTAAATAACCAGTTACTCACAGCACCGCCTTTCATTCGTTTAATATGCAGCTCTAAAAAATCATCTTCAGCAGGCAAGCTTGCTAATGAGTAACTTCGAATTTGTCCATCAGGAATCCGTAAATTTATATATTGCCCTGCTCTATAATCTAATTTAACAGAAGAAACTAATCTTATTCTGCATAGATTGTCTGATAAGATTTCTTTTTCTATGATTATTGCTTCACTAAAAAGATTAGGATCATTTTTCTCATTAATAATTAAATCTTCCGTAGGGATGCATTGACAGGGTAAAAAATATCCTTGTTCAACTAATTGAGCACTTAGACCTCTGGTTGATAGATCAGGTAAATTCTTTTTTTTAGATAGCATCATACAAACATTACAAATACCTGCCCTGCACGAATAAGGAACATCTACTTCATTGCGAAGCAATGCATCTAATACGGATTCATTCTTCCTTGTTTTATATTTCCTATTTTTAAAACTAATTACTGACAAGAATAGTTCATCTATCGATTTAGCACATCATCTATGGTTCCGGCTACAACACCCATAATTGTCTCAATCAGTTTTTCTGGAACACTTAATTCCTGAAGAGTTTCTTGAAGATGGCCGGCTACTGCCCAAAAATGTTCTTCATTCAAACCCTTTTCAACTAATGGCGCATGCGCAGTTCTTAAATCTTTGCCGGTATACTCATTTGGCCCACCTAACACCATAGTAAGGAATGATTTTTGTTTGTTACGTTGATCATCCATATCCGTG
>CAZJED010000040.1:0-12001 GCA_964544965.1 uncultured Enterobacteriaceae bacterium | reverse complement strand
ATTGAAGATTTAAAAGAAGTTGGAATCGAAATTACAAAAAAACCTGAAATTAAATCATCTGAAAGAACCTTTCGGTAGAAAATATCAACAGCTTTTTCTACAGCGTCAGCTCCTCCAATTTGTATATATATAGAATCCGTCATAAAACTTATCCCCTCTAAATTAGATTATGTTTATTAGTTATCCAAAGTTACATCAGAGAAAATAGGAATTAATTGATGAGAATCAACATTAATTGAAATTTACCTCACTATAAAAAATTAAACGTTTTCCAAGAAAACTGATCTAGATCAAATTCTAAGAACGCTTATTATCTTAATCTACAGGCGGTTTCTTAAAGGGTCTTATAGTTAATCTATATACATACAGAACAAAAAAAGTAATTTATGAAAAAAATAATTCTATTATCATTATTGATATTTTCGACTCAAAGTTTTGCTTTGGACGAAAAGGATTGGAAGATAAGGTTAAGAGGTTTATCTATTGTTCCTAATGATACTAGCACCACAACAATATTGAACAATACTACGGGTCAAAGTTCTGGTGTTACCGTGGATAATAATTTTATTCCCGAAATTGATATCACCTATATGTTAAACCCACATTGGGGAATTGAAGTAATTGCGGGGGTATCGAATCATGATATTAGTGTCGATGGTACAAGTACAGGCACACTTGCAACGCTTGGCGTGACAGACGGGACGAAGTTATTTGACACATGGGTGTTACCCCCCCCGCAGTAACATTGCAATATCATTTTCTTCCAGAAAATGCTTTCCGACCTTACCTAGGGGCTGGAATAAATTACACAGCTTTTCTCGGTGATAATGCAACTGCTATTGCAGAAACTGCTTTTGGTGGTGGTATTAAAGTTTCAACAGAAAATGTCTGGGGGCATGTAATACAGTTTGGTATGGATTATGACTTCAGTGAAAGTTGGTACCTTAATTTAGATATTAAATATATTGATATGGATACTTCAGCTAAATTAGGTGTCACTAGTGGTGCTCTTGCCGGCAATGTATTAAATGTTGATGTTGATGTTGACCCCTGGATTATTGGTATTGGAGTTGGTTATGAATTCTAGTTTTTTCTTAATAATTAACTTTAAATTCTTTTATTTTTAGAAAAATAGTAGAGAGCTGTTTATGAATATTTTTATAAAGCTATTTTTAAAGATAACAACAACATTATTTTTGTTTGCCTATTGTATTAATGTTTTTGCCGAGTACGGGATAAACTTTCCTGAACCAGTGACAGATAATGCGCGAGATATTTACGATATTCATATGAATACGGTAAGAATAATATCTGCGTTATTGATCGTTGTTTTTAGTATTGTAATTTATTCAATCATTTTTCATCGGAAAAGCGTTGGTTATAAAGCTGATCAGGAATTTCATAAAGGTGTATTTGGTCGCTGGTCATGGGTCCTTGTACCAGTTCTAGTTTTAGGTGTTGATCTTGGTATTGCAGGTAAAGCGGAACGTGTTTTAGAAAACTTATGGCTCATCCCGAAGGATGAGAACATGATGGATGTAAAGGTAATAGGACATCAATGGTGGTGGGAATATGAATATATAGATCATGGTGTTACGGTTGAAAGTCGTTATATCCCAAAAAAGTCATCAGACGATCTATATTTACGTGATGTTGATAATCGCCTTGTTTTACCAACCAACACAAAGATTCGTTTCTTGCATACATCTGCAGATGTTATTCATTCATTTTGGGTTCCGCAATTAGGTATGAAAAAAGATGCTATCGCTGGGTATATTACAGAGACGTGGGCGGATATTAATAAGGAAGGCATATATCGTGGTCAATGCGCTGAGATATGTGGCGCATGGCATGCGCGTATGCCAATTGTCATTGAGGCAGTTGACCGAGAAAAGTTTAACGACTGGGTAACACAGCAAAAAAATATTATGTTGGCAAAAGCTGAAGAGGCATCTTCTAACAGAGAATGGAGTATAGATGAGCTAATGGAAAAAGGACGGGCAGTTTATAACAAGCATTGTTCTGCATGTCATCAATTAGAAGGCGAAGGTCTTGAGCCTGCATTTCCAGCTTTAGATGGAAGCGCTATTGTTAATGGCCCCACATCTGAAATGATAATGTTAGTGCTAAATGGCAAAAATATGATGCCCGCTTGGAAAGATATATTAAATGATACGGAGATAGGGGCAGCGATGACTTATACGAGAAACTCATGGGGCAATACAGTTAAAGATGTTGTTCAGCCGGCAGACGTGAAAGCAACGAGATAAAAAATAAACAAATTTATTTAAATTTTAATAATTTTCGGAAAATAACAATTTAAAGGGTAGAAATTATGAGTGAAGCAGTCTTACATGATGACCATCATGATCACAAACCAACAGGATGGAGGCGTTGGGTTTGCAGTACTAATCATAAAGATATTGGCACAATGTATATGATCTTTGCTTTGATTATGTTGTTTCTCGGTGGCACTAGTGCTCTAGTCATTCGGGCAGAGTTGTTTATGCCGGGTATACAACTCACTTCCCCAGATTTATACAATTCTTTAGTAACTAATCATGCATTAATTATGGTTTTTGGAGCAGTAATGCCTGCAGCAGGAGGTATAGCGAATTGGATGATACCTTTAATGATTGGTGCGCAAGATATGGCGTTACCTAGAATGAATAATCTTAGTTTTTGGTTTTTACCAGCTGCGGCAATTATGCTAGTTCTCGCTTTTATTGTTCCTTTTATCCCAGGAGGAGGCACAATGGTAAATACAGGATGGACTCTGTATCCGCCATTATCTCTTCAGGTCGGAATGTCAATGGACTTTCTTATTTTTACTGTCCACCTTTTAGGGATTTCTTCAATTTTGGCATCAATCAATATTATCGTGACGATATTGGGGAATCGTGCCCCAGGAATGACATTAATGAAAATGCCAATTTTTGTATGGTCTTGGCTGGTTACTGCATTTCTTTTAATTTTAATTATGCCAGTATTAGCCGGCGCTGTAACAATGTTGTTGTTCGATCGAAATTTTGGCACGAGTTTTTTTAATGCGGCAGGCGGGGGTGATCCTGTTTTATTCCAACATTTATTTTGGTTTTTTGGCCATCCCGAGGTGTATGTCTTATTGCTTCCTTCTATGGGTATAGTTGGCTCAATTATCTCGACTTTTTCACGTAAACCACTTTTCGGATATCGTTCCACTGTTTTTTCTATGGTGTCAATTGGTTTAATCGGGATGCTCGTTTGGGCTCATCATCAGTACACAATAGGAATGTCATTGGGTGCTGTGACTTATTTTATGATTGGGACAATATTAATATCAATACCAGTTGGCCTTATGATCTTTAATTTTATTGCTACGATGTGGCGGGGTTCAATGACATTTGAAACACCAATGTTATTTGCAATCGGCATAATTTTAATGTTTTCTTTTGGAGGATTTACTGGCGTAATGCTTGCGGTAATTCCGGCCGATATTCAATATCACGATAGCATGTTTGTTGTTGCACACTTTCACTATGCTTTAATTCCTGGCGCTATGTTCGGACTTCTTGCCGGTGTTTTTTATTGGATTCCCAAGTGGACTGGTTATATGTATGACGAAAAACTTGGAAAGTTATTTTTTTGGACAACAATTATTGGTTTTAATCTTACTTTTTTCCCTCAGCATTTTTTAGGTTTAGCTGGAATGCCAAGACGTATTGTCGATTACAATCTGATATTTACTGAATTCAATGTAATTTCAAGTATAGGCTCCGTTATTTATGGTCTTAGTCATCTGATTTTTCTTTATGTCATTATTAAGGCGATTCGCGGTGGAAAAAAAGTTGATAAGAAAGTTTGGGAAGGTGCAAAAGGTTTGGAATGGGAACTTCCGTCTCCCCCTGAATTTCATAGCTGGCCTGAACCACCAAAAATAAAATAGACATGAGACAAGAGTCAAATATAAAAAATAATAATAATCGTACTGTTATAGTATTAACAGGAATCGTTATTGTTATGTTTGGTTTTGGTTTTGCAATGTCACAATTGTATACATTGTTTTGCAATCTTGCCGGAATCCAAACGTTAGGTGCTAACTTGACGACTGAACAAACACCAGTTAAAGAAATAAGCAAACAAAGTCGCTATGTCACAATTAAATTCGATTCCACTATCACTCAGGGGTTACCTTGGAAATTTACACCCACAACAAAAGAAATAAAGGTAAAAACAGGGGAACCTAATAATGTAATCTTTTTGGCAAAGAATTTTGCTGATGAGAGTATAGTTGCACAAGCAATTCCAAATCTCCTACCATGGGATGCGAATACTTATTTTAATAAAGTAGAATGTTTTTGTTTTCAGAAACAACTTCTCGAAGCACAAGAATCAAAAGAGATGATAATACGTTTTGTCGTTTCAACATCACTGCCTGATAAAATTAATTCATTGACTCTTTCTTATACAGTCATGAATACTGATACTGACTCCGTGAAGAAATATTCTAATAAAAAAGAAATTAAGAAAGCAAATAACTATTTAACAGACATTTATTTTTAAAGTAATACCATTATTTTATAGATTAGATAATGAGACATCTTAAAAAGAGGTAAAAGATATGATCGCAAAACAAGATGATTATTACATACCAAATCCAAGTCCCTGGCCATTTATTACAGCCGCTTCAGTTTTTAGCACACTTCTCGGGCTTGTATTAATTATTAATAATCTCTTTTTTGGCGGCATATTCTTATTGGGCGGTATTTTACTTTTTACCTATCTTTTATTTGAATGGTTTGGGGATGTTATCGAAGAGAACAACTTAGGCCTTCACAGCAAGAAAGTAGATAATGCTTTTCGTCATGGAATGATTTGGTTTATTGCTTCCGAAGTCTTTTTTTTTATAAGCTTTTTTGCTTCTTTGTGGTATATCCGAAATGTATCAGTGGAGTGGTTGGGTGGCACAGGCTACCTCTCAGCCACACATGATTTTCTTTATAATCAATTTGATGCACAATGGCCGACCGCCGGACCTGGTGCTGTAGGTGAGGGATTCTCAAAAATGGAAGTTTGGGGCGTACCCGCACTAAATACATTTATTCTTTTGACGAGTGGCGCAACAATTACTTGGGCGCATTGGGGTTTAAAGACCGAGAATCGTAAATTATTGGTTAGAGGTTTAGTAGCAACAATACTATTGGGTCTGATTTTTGTTGTAATGCAAGCTTGGGAATATCAGGATGCTTATGAACATTTAAATTTAACATTACGTTCAGGTGTTTATGGCTCAACATTTTACATATTAACAGGCTTTCACGGACTACATGTTATTACCGGATCAATCATGCTGACTTCAATTCTTGTGCGAAGTATTAAAGGACATTTCAGCCCGAAGAATCATTTTGGTTTTGAAGCGGTTGCTTGGTATTGGCATTTTGTTGATGTTGTCTGGCTAGCATTATTTTTTCTTGTTTATATGCTTTAACCAAATATTCTATTGAATAGTAAATTAAAAATTACTTTGTAAAAAAAATGGGAGCAAAAAAATGACACTAACCTTCAAACTACCTGCACTCATAATATTATTGTTAGTTGTATTATCCCTTGTCGAAGCAATGTATTACTTAACAAAAGACCATGGAGAAAAGAATAAGACAGGAGTTGTACAAGCATTATCAAAACGAGTAACACTTGCGCTAATTTTGTTTATTCTACTAATTGGAGGAGCTTTCTTTGGTATTATTTCACCGTCATAGCCAGTGCAGAAAAATATTCCTTTAAGTATATTTTTCTAGTAATACTGATACATACTGAATTAGATATATTTTAATGTTTGATTGTTACTATTTTCGAATAAATGTGGCACTAATCATAGTTATGTTATTACTAGTAAGCGTGTTCGTTAAATTAGGTTTTTGGCAGTTGTATCGCGCAAGCGAGAAACAAAGAATTGAAGAAGAGATAAAACAATTAAATAATTTACCGCCATTGATTCTTAATGAAGTAAAAGATTCAAAACCTAAATATCGTTTTCGTAAAGTTATTGTTACTGGAAAATACTTACACGAACAGAACATTTTTCTTGACGGAAAGAAATATAAAAATAATATTGGATACGAAGTGCTTACTCCTTTATTGATTGATGGTACGGAGAATTTACAGGTTTTTATAAATAGGGGTTGGGTTAAAATGAACGGAAATGGAGAAAAATTACCAGCAGTTTATACACCTAGAGGAAAAATAAAAATTAATGGCACCATCGCTTTCCCTGCGGAACCACCATTTATAAAAATACCTTCTGCTAATGTTGAACGTAATTGGGGTTCGCGTTGGCCATTCCTAGATATAGATTATTATACTGCACAGCATGACGTTAAGGCTTTACCTTTTTTTATACAGCAATCAGCCGAAGATAAAAATAGTTTTATCCGGCAATGGCCGGTATTTGATGCAAAATACTTTATGCATATAGGTTACGCGATACAGTGGTTTGTTTTTGCTGTTATTACTGTCTTAGTTTATTTAGGATTGTCAATCGTTCGAAAAAAATATACTACAAGGATAAATCAATGAACGAATATCTGATAAAAAACAATAAATTCAGACTCGAATTATGGGTATTAATTATAATATGTGCTTTCCCAATGACTGCTTCATGGTTTTTTTATAGCCATCCTGAATTTCTACCAAAACAACAAGTAAATCAAGGTAAACTCATTAACCCGCAACATCCCGTTATATTTGAAGATCTTAAGACCATAGATGGGCATGAATTTTCAGTGTTTAATTTTGATGGTATGTGGACTCTTGTTAAATTGAATGAGGGCGATTGTAGTAAAACCTGCCAACAAGATATATATGATTTTAATCAAATTCGACTCGCACTGGGTGAAGATATGCATTTTTTGCAAAGAATATTAGTTTTAACCGGAACAGTTATTACAGATGAATATTTGAAAATAATTTCGAAGTACCCAAATATGCTTATTATTACAGAAACACAGCCTTCGTTTAATGATCTTTTTTCTAATTTTGCCAACTTCGAAGAAATAAATAATAACGGAATTTATTTAATTGATCCAAAAGGAAATCTTATGATGCATTATTCGCATGAAATAAGCAGTAAGAATATATTGAAAGACATAGAGAGATTGATTATGGCCACAAAAAATTGGCTTGGATAAAGGGAGTTATAAATTGAAATATAAAAATATAATTTTATTTCTTGATAAAAATCAAATTCAGCAAGATAGAAATATGTAATTATAATAAATCTACTATTTGGAGAGAAATTTTTTGTTTATTTCATTATCTTTTATTTTTTTTCTTATATTAATTTTCCTAATCATTAGTATAACAGTAATTCTTGCGATAAAAGGGCATATTAAAGTTACAAAAAAGTTTCGAAATAATTTGAAAATAAAATTAGAAAAACTGCCTTTTAATCTAATGTTACAGAAAAGAAATATTGATATTAATAAGTATATTGAAAAATTTAAGGTGGATGAGATTGAAGAGCAATTTGTAAATTGCGAAGAATGTGTTTCAAAAGAAAAATGCCTAGAAATATTAGAAGATAATAATAGTTCTGAGGAAGACTATTCTTTTTGTCCTAATGATGAGCATTTTAGAAAAAACAAATAGACAATATCTAGGAAGTGAAAAGCTATTAAAAATGATATAACAATCATTGGTGCTGGGCCAGCAGGCCTCAGTTTCGCACGCTCTCTTGCAAACACTCATTTAAATATTTCGATAATAGAGAAATTAAATGAAAATATTTTGGCAGACCCTAAGTATGATGGCCGAGATATTGCACTAACACATTCCTCAGTTAAATTATTAAAAGAGGCTGGTGTGTGGGCAAGAATTCCAAATATCTCTAAATCCCCTATAAAAGAAGCAAGAGTTCTAAATGGTTATTCACCATATTTCTTGCATTTTGATCATCACAAGGCAGGTTGTGATGAATTGGGTTATTTAATTTCTAACCACTTAATACGGAAGGCATATTACGATGAAATTAAAAATTTCTCTAACATTGAATTAGTTACCAACACTACCGTTACATCAATAAATAGAAATCTAGAAGCAGCAACTATTACCCTATCAAATGGTAAAATAATCGAAACACGTTTAATTATTGCAGCCGATAGTCGTTTTTCTGAGACTCGTCGTAGCGAAGGAATATCTGCAAGGATGCTAGATTTTGGGCAGACCTGTGTCGTATGTCGAATGCAACATGAGAAACCTCATTTTGATATCGCTTATGAGTGTTTTTATTACGGAAGAACATTGGCAATTTTACCACTTGCGGGAAATCAATCTTCTATTGTCATAACGGCCTCTTCAAACCAACACAACAAAATATTAAATATTGGTGAGAATGAATTTAATAAGGGAGTTTCGGAACAATTTAAATTTCGTCTAGGCAATATGAAATTAATAAGCAAGCGTTTCGCTTATCCACTTATTGCAGTATATGCGAATAGATTTGTGTCAAGACGTTTTGCTTTAATTGGAGATGCTGCTGTTGGGATGCATCCTGTAACGGCCCATGGATTTAATCTTGGTCTTAAAGGGCAGAATGCACTAGCAAAAAAAATAAAAGATGCTTTAGAGAAGAAAATAGATATTGGTTGCCCTAGTGTATTAGAAAATTATCAATCCATACACAGACGAGCATCATATCCATTATATTTGGTAACGAATGGGATTGTTTGTTTGTATACAAATGAAACATATAAAGCAAGATTTTTAAGGAAAATAATCCTAAAACTTGCTAATAATATTTGGCCTGTTAAACACATAATATTGAACGAATTAACAGCCATTAAAGACTAACCCCCCTTCTATTGAAGGTTAAGAAGATATTTCTTTTGCTTTTATTGCTGGTATTGGGGAGGGGTGAACCATCACTTAGCTTACCCTTAAAAGTCTGCACTAATGATTTGTTCATTTTTATACGCACTATAATTATTCTGTTTACTTAATTTAAACCTAAAATTAAATTTTACTTAAACGTTTTAATTCAAAAATTAACCATCAGCGACTGCATTTAAACTATTCGTATCTTCAATATATAAAGCTCTATGATTTATGGTAATTAAGCCTAATTTTTTAAATTTACTAAAAATACGACTTACTGTTTCAGTAGCAAGCCCTAGATAGTTTGCTATTTCTTCCCTAGACATTGGCAAATTATATTCTTTGGACGAGTAGCCTAATCTTTTAAATCGTGTAGACAAGTTAATTAAGAATATGGCAAGTCTCGCTTCTGCATTTTTATTGCTAAGCATAAGAAGTAATTTATGTTCATTGGCGATCTCATTACTTAATAATTGAAAAATTTGATCACGAAATTCTGGTATTTCCTGACATATTTCATCAATTCTTTCAAAAGGTAATTGACAATATGAAAGTGTTTCAAGTGCTATAGCGCAACAAGAGTATTTTTGTTTATTTATTGCATCAAAACCAATAACTTCACCTGGAAAATAAAAACCTAGAACACGTTCTTCCCCGTTTTTGTCAAGAATACTAACTTTTGCTGTGCCAGTACGTATAGCGTACAGTGATTTAAAATTATCATTTGGGTGGTAGATACGACCTCCTTTTTTAATTCGCAAGGAATTTTTAATTATAAAATCAAGTTTTTCTAAGCTTTCTTTATTTAGTCCACGCGGCAAACATAATTGATTTAAGCTGCATGTTGAACATGAAGATTTAAGTTTTTCAAGGTCAATTTGTTTATTTAAAAATTTTGTATTTTTTATTGTTCTCATAGCTACCATTCTAACTCTACTTATGCCTGAACGGAATATATAAGATACGAATAATCCCAAAATTAATAGTGATAACAGCCTTTACATCACATTGGGCGATCGTGGCGAAATGGATAGGGCGCAGGATATTGCTGATCATGCTGGCTCACTAATTCGAATTAATAAGGACGGCTCAGTCCCGGGAGACAATCCTTTCATTAAAGATCCTAATGCAAAACCAGAAATTTATACCTATGGAAACCGAAATATTCAGGGAATTGCGTCACATCCGACAACAAATCAGATTTGGACAATTGAGCATGGTCCACAGGGCGGGGATGAACTAAATTTGATGAAACCAGGCGTTAATTATGGTTGGCCAGTTATTACATATGGCGTTAATTATGGGATCGGAACTAAGATTGGTGAGGGAACACATAAAGATGGCATGTCTCAGCCTGTTCATTATTGGGTGCCTTCAATTGCGACATCAAGCGTATTGTTTTATAGCGGCGAAAAGTTTCCTAACTGGAAGGGCAACGCTTTTGTCAGTTCTCTAAGATTTGGGCAATTAGCGAGACTTGAAATGGCTGACAATAAAGTTGTTAAAGAAGAAAGATTAATAAATGGCGCTGTAGGACGAATAAGAGAGGTTAAAGAAGGCCCAGACGGACTACTTTACATTCTTACTGACGATACAAATGGAAAATTACTAAGAATCAAACCTTCTGATTAGAATTGTATATTAGAAGGCGGTTCCATCACAACATTTTCGAAAAATCTCATTATCTAACTGCGTGATCTAAATCAAGATATTACTTTTTTTATGATCTAAATCAAGATATTACTTTTGTATTCAGTTTAAAGTTATTCAACGAGGAAGAGGAATGAGTTCTGTATGTGTTTGTTTATATAAAAATATAGAAATATTATGAAAAAGAAAAAAGAGTCAAATTCTATCCATGATTATTTATTAGTAGTTCTTACACTAACAGCATTTTTTAGTTTATCGCTAGCAATAACTTCATCTCAAATTTCTACCGGTAGTTTAATAGCAGCTACATCAGTTGAATCTTCTAAGTATTTACCAGACGCAGAAGAAAAGCCAGACATAGAAAAAGTAGCAGCGGTTTCTTCTGAACTTCCTGAAAATTTATCAGAAGTTGAAAAAGGTGAGTTGCTTTATAATCAGAATTGCGTGTTTTGCCATCAGGCAGACGCAATTGGTAAAGCGGGATTAGCCCCATCTTTAACTAACGGGGATTTACTAGCAAATGCTTCTGATAATTTTTTTCTTACAACAATCACTAAGGGGCGTCCTGGAACTGGTATGCCGTCATTTACTCATTTAAGCGAAAAAAACCTCAAGTCTATAATTGCTTTTTTACGTTCACATTCTGATGTCCCTAATGTTTCAGATGAAGTTAATGCGCAACCAGATGCGCGTGGCGACCCCCGTCTTGGCGAACAGTGGTTTAAGCAAATATGCTCTACCTGTCATGGCATTAAAGGCGATGGCTATATCGCAGGTGGGACAGGTACTGCTATAGGTAAAAAAGGATTTCTTGATGTTGTATCAGATGGATTTATTAGGACCACTATAAAAGAGGGTCGTTCAAATACACGAATGCTTGGATTCAAAGGGGCAAGCGGTTTAGCTAATCTTTCTGATCAGGAGATTGATGACATCATTGTTTATCTACGCAACATTCCAATATTAGACTAATAGAGGATCGAGAGAATGAAACGAATAAAAATAAATAGACGTGATTTTATTAAAGGCAGCGCTTTTATTACAGGCGCAGCTACAGGAGTAAGTTTGTTAGCAAAAGATAATCCTGAACTTGAAACCGCACCTATTACGTCAGAATCTGCATCAGCAATACGGAAAACAGCATTAGCACAATGCCCTTATTGTGGTGTCGGATGCGGAACGATTATTCAATCTGAAAACGGCAAAATAGTTTCTATGCGACCAGATAAAGACCATCCTACTAACTATGGCCTGCAATGTATAAAGGGACTAACTGCAGCAGAACCGATGTATGTCGATCGTATGGAGGGTGATTCATATGTACGTAAAGATGTTTGGGCTGAGTGGAATAAAAAAAATCACGGAAACCTAGAATTTATTAGTAAAACAAAAGGATCATTTGATGATAAATATTTCATACGAGTGCCGTATGAACAAGCTTCAGAAATGGTTGCGCATAAGGTGGTACATTTCGCTAAAAAATACACCGGCAATTCAATTG
>CAZJED010000039.1:0-13635 GCA_964544965.1 uncultured Enterobacteriaceae bacterium | reverse complement strand
CATTGATCCAGCGGGAGCATCCTCTGCTTCAAGATTAAGCAGCGCTTGCTCTAGAGCTTCATCAATGTAGGACATTGCCAAATCATCATTTAAAAAATACTCATATCCGAAACGACCCCCACCCCCTGAGCCACCTTTTTCAATACGCCCATTTTCTTCGACAATGATATTAATGTTTAAACGTACAAGCGGTCTGATATCACCACATAACATCCCATCACTATTTGCAATTAAGATAGTTGACTGTGATCCGGTTAAACCAATCAAAACTTGTTTAATACGAGGGTCTTTTTTTCGTGCAGCTTGATCCAATTTTTTTAAGAAACTTACTTTATCTTCTGTTGAAATTGAATTAAGCGGATCTTTATTACTGTATAAAACAGGTGAGTTCGTTTTAGTTAATATCTTCTGTTCACCACTTTTTCCGTGTTTTGCAATTGAACGTGCAGCTGTTGCAGCCTGAGTCAATGCAGGTAATACAATCTCATCTGAATAGGCAAAACCGGTTTTTTCTCCACTAATTGCACGAATACCGACCCCTTGATTAATACTGTGAGAACCTTCTTTGACAATTTGATCTTCTAAAACCCACGATTCGGCATGCGCCGACTGAAAATAAAGATCTGCCTGATCAATTGAAGGCGACATAACATGATCTAATGTGTTTTCAATGTCATGTACTTCAAGACCTTTATTATCAAGAAAAATATTTTTTGCTACATCAAGTGCTTTAGCCATGTGTTTTTAGTCTAGTTTTTTATGTGTTAGCACAGGAAATCTTTTCCTGATATTAGCTTGTTTCTCAATATCAATTTTTGCAATCGCAATACCTGTTTCTTCTGTTACTTCAGCGAGTATTTCACCCCAGGGGTCAATAATCATACTGTGCCCCCAAGTCTCCCGTCCGTTTGCGTGTACTCCACCTTGATTAGAGGCGATAAGATAACACAAGTTCTCGATTGCTCGTGTTTTCAATAATGTTTTCCAATGCGCTTTACCCGTTGTTGCCGTAAACGCTGAAGGCGCCGTAATAATTTGAACACCCTCATTATGCATTTTGCGATACATTTCGGGGAACCGAAGATCATAACAGACCGAAAGACCAATATTTCCAATCTCTGTTTGTGCTACGACAATATCATTTCCTGATTTAAAGGTTTTCGATTCTCTATAAGATTCTCCATCATTTTCATCAAGCACAACATCAAATAAATGAATTTTGTCGTAACGCGCGATACACTCTCCATCGGGGTTAAAAAGTAAACTTGTTGCAAATACTTTTTCAGGATTATCGCTTAGTAACGGTATTGTGCCGCCTAACAACCATACCTTATATCTTTTTGATTGCTCTGAGAGAAACAACTGTAATGGACCATCATCGAACGGTTCAGTAATTGCCAGACGATCTTCATCACGTTTTCCCATTAACGGAAAGTTTTCCGGAAGTGTAATGAGTTTAGCTTTTTTCGCGGCAGCTTCTTCAATCAGTTTTTCGGACAGTGCGAGATTTTTACTAAGGGTATCAGTCGACACCATTTGAACAGCAGCAACATAGGTCATGGAATGATTATACTAAAGTCTTAAAAAATCAGGTAGCTGAAAGACCTCTGTATCGTTTATACGCTATACCGTATAATCTGATTTTTTTCAGGCTTTTAGAGATATAAATTGAACGAAGAATTTGCACGAATCAACCGACTACCACCATATGTATTCAACATCGTTAATGAGTTGAAGATGGAGGCTCGGCATCGCGGAGAGGATATTATTGATTTTGGAATGGGTAATCCCGATCAGCCCACACCAAAACATATCGTTGAAAAATTGGTTGAAGCCTCTAAGCGTAGTGATACACATGGTTATTCAATCTCAAAAGGGATTCCTCGTTTACGTAGAGCGATTTGCAATTGGTATAAAACAAGATATGAAGTTGATCTGGACCCTGAATCAGAAACAATCGTCACGCTTGGTTCAAAAGAGGGTTTAGCTCATTTAGCAATGGCAGTTGTTGACCATGGCGATGCAGTCCTTGTTCCAAATCCTGCCTACCCAATTCATCCATTTGGTTTTGTCATTGCCGGGGCTGATGTAAGACATTTACCAATAGGTCCAGACATCGATTTTTTTGAGGAACTTCAAAAATCAATACGTGATTCGTGGCCGAAGCCGAAAATGCTACTTATAAATTTTCCTAGCAATCCAACAACACAGTGTGTTGATTTAGATTTCTTTAGCAAAATTATCGATATTGCAAAAGAACATAAAATATGGGTAATACAGGATTTGGCTTATGCCGATATAGTTTTTGATGGATATAAAGCACCATCCATTTTACAGGTGCCCGGCGCGAAGGATATTGCTGTTGAATTTTTCTCGATGTCAAAAAGTTACAATATGCCCGGATGGCGTGTCGGGTTTATGGTTGGCAACCCGACATTAGTTAATGCACTTTCACGAATTAAATCTTATTTGGATTACGGCACATTTACGCCCATTCAAATTGCGTCAATCACTGCGCTCGAAGATGACCAGCAATGTGTTTCAGATATCCGTGATATGTATTGTGGCCGACGTGATGTTTTGTGTGATGGATTGAACTCTATGGGTTGGAATATAGACAAACCGAAGGGCACAATGTTTGTGTGGGCACCTATACCCGAGCAATACAAAGCGATGGGTTCGCTTGAATTTTCAAAAAAGGTGTTAATTGAAGCCAAAGTGGCAGTTTCACCTGGTGTAGGTTTTGGTAGCTACGGAGATAATTTTGTTCGATTCGCCTTAATTGAAAATGAACACCGCACACGTCAGGCATTACGCGCAATTCGATCAATGCTTAAAGAAGAAAACCCAAATACTAATGTTGTTGGTTAAAGATAAGTAAGAGAATTTAGATTATGCAACCTGTTAAAATAGGACTTCTTGGTCTCGGAACCGTTGGTGGTGGAACAGTTAGTGTTCTAACACGTAATGCAGATGAAATTGCTAGACGAGCGGGCCGTGATATTCAAATAACTTTGGCTGCGGCAAAAGAATATGACGCCGATGCGATTGTTGGTCTGAATCAGATAGAAAGCATTACAGATGATCCTTTCTCAGTTGTTGATAACCCCGATGTTGAAATTATTATTGAATTAATAGGCGGTTATTCACCGGCAAAAGAATTAGTTCTAAAAGCTATTGAAAATGGTAAACACGTTATTACAGCAAACAAAGCATTGATTGCCCTGCATGGTAATGAGATTTTCGAAGCTGCTCAGAAAAAGGGTGTGACCGTTGCATTTGAAGCTGCTGTTGCCGGAGGTATTCCAATTATTAAGGCTGTCCGTGAGGGGTTAGCTGCAAATCAAATTGAATGGATTGCCGGAATTATTAATGGTACCGGCAATTTTATTTTGACGGAGATGCGGGACAAAGGACGTGATTTTAAAGATGTTCTTAAAGAGGCTCAGTCACTTGGATATGCCGAAGCTGATCCAACCTTTGATATTGAGGGTATTGATGCTGCGCATAAATTAACCATACTTGGCTCAATTGCATTCGGAATGCCTCTACAATTTGATAAAACCTATACAGAAGGCATAACAAAAATTGAACAGCAGGATGTTTTGTATGCAGAAGAATTGGGCTATCGTATTAAACACGTTGGCATTTCACGTAAAGTTAAAAATGGAATTGAGCAACGTGTTCATCCCACACTAATTCCAGAACGTCGTTTAATTGCTAATGTTGATGGTGTAATGAATGCTGTTCTGGTTAAAAGCGATGCTGTTGGACCAACTCTTTATTATGGTGCTGGTGCTGGTTCAGAACCAACAGCCTCTGCTGTTGTCGCAGACATTGTTGACGTTGTACGCGCATTAACAACCGATCCTGAAAATCGGGTACCACATCTAGCATTCCAGCCTGATGCATTATCAGATATTAATATCTTACCAATTGAAGAAACTGAAACAGCCTTTTATCTTCGTATGCATGCAATCGATAAACCAGGTGTCGTAGCAGATGTAACAAAAATACTCGGCGATTCTGATATCAGTATAGAGGCAATTTTACAAAAAGAACCTGTAGGGAATGCAAGCTGTATCCCCGTTATCTTTTTAACACAATGCGTAAAAGAAAAAGAAATGAATAGGGCTATTGCCAAAATTGAAAAATTAGATGCAATAGATGGAAAAGTAATGCGAATTCGTATGGAAACATTTGGTTAGGCTAATTAAATGAGTTCAAAGAAAATTTATACTGGTTTAATCGAACACTATCGGAATCGACTACCTGTAAGCGAATCGACTAAAATTATTAGTCTAGGAGAAGGTAATACACCTTTAATTAAATTACACAATATTCCGTCAATACTTGGTAAAGATGTTGATATTTATGTTAAGTATGAAGGATTAAATCCTACCTGTTCATTTAAAGACCGCGGCATGACGATGGCAGTTACTAAAGCAGTTGAGGATGGTGCAAATGCAATTATATGTGCCTCAACAGGAAATACCTCAGCATCTGCCGCAGCTTATGCAGCGCGAGCAGGCATTACCGCATTTATTGTAATACCGGACGGGAAGATCGCGCAGGGAAAACTAGCGCAGGCGATGATGGAAGGAGCCGTTGTTCTCCAGATTAAAGGTAACTTTGATGATGGAATGCGACTTGTAAAAGAGGTTGCTGATGAAGCACCGGTGACAATTGTTAATTCTATTAATCCATTTCGTTTGCAAGGACAGAAAACAGCCGCTTTTGAAATTATAGAACAACTAGATAGGGCGCCTGATTTTCATTGTCTTCCGGTGGGTAACGCTGGCAATATCACTGCCCATTGGCTTGGATACAGTGAATACGCTTGTGCTAATAGCGGTTTGTTTACAGATGGATGTACTAGCGGAATCGATGATTTTTCAGATAAACCAATAGTTAAAACACGTCCGAAAATGGTAGGTTATCAAGCAAGTGGATCCGCGCCTTTTATTCGGGGTGGTATGGTCGATAATCCAGAAACAGTTGCGACCGCAATTCGGATTGGTCATCCTCAGTCATGGGATTACGCGTGGATTGTTAATAAAGAATCAGGCGGATGGTTTGATGAATGTAGCGACGAAGAAATTTTGGCAACACAAAAAATGTTGGCCGAAAAAGAAGGTATATTTTGTGAGCCCGCTTCAGCTGCCTCATTAGCTGGAGCATTACGCGATATAGAATCTGGGAAAATTCCTGAAAATAGTCGTATTGTTTGTACATTAACGGGGCACGGACTAAAGGATCCAGATACAGCAATCAGACAAAGTACAGCACCTGTCGTTAAAGTCGAAGCTTCGCTTGCGCAAGTCAAGTCGGCTATATTAGATAACATGTAAGAATAAGTTGATGCGGTGATAAGTTATCGCATAATACGGTTTGTTAGTTGTGATATTTCCACTTAATAGGATGCTCACTAATGCGTAGTTTGACTTTCTTTATCCCCGGTCTGTTTGGGTCTGGCAACGCTTACCCAGAAGACTTTCCAAACGCACCCGCTTTACACTGGTTTATTCATAAAGGTGTATACAGATCAGTAAAAAGAAATTCATTTAGTAATATATTATGCGAATTATTCGGTTTATTAGGAAACGATGAATACGATCAACCAATTGCTTCAATATCCCGTTTAATTGATAGTAATCAATATCCAGATGGTATTTGGCTTAGAGTAGATCCCGTACATGTTAGAGCAGATGGCGATCGCCTAAAATTGGTTGATAACAGTCAATTCACATTAACGCAGCATGATGCATTAGAGTTAGCTGGAGAAATTAATAATTTGTTAAAACCCTATAATCTTGAGTTAGAAATACCTTGTCCAACTCGTTGGTATTTAAAATTAAACGAGGATCTCAATTTAAAAACAAAACCAATTGATTCTGTGATTGGTCAGGACATTCTTCCTTTTATGCCGGTTGGAAATGATAAAATAAATTTAGACCAATTAATCAATGATATTCAAATGACATTACACGATTTACCTATCAACATAAATCGTGAAGAAGAAAAAAAATTACCAATAAATAGTGTTTGGTTATGGGGTTATGGGAAACTTCCAGATATATTAAATCGAAATTGGTCTTCCGTGTTTAGTGACGAGATCTTATCCGAAGGTTTATCAATGTTATCAGCGACACCATTTAGTAAATTACCACAAGGATTCAATGATATTAAAGATAAAAAATCAGAATATATTAATCTTGTTGTAGTTAGTGATTTTGATAAGTTTAGACATTACTATGAGTTTGATGAATGGGTTGAAATGCTAATGCATTACGAAATAAATTGGTTCACGCCTATATTTGAAGCATTAAAAACAAAAGATATTGATGAGATTAAGATAGAGACAGATATAAATTCTATAACTATTAATCAGAGCACTAAATATAATTTCTGGAAAAGAAAAAAAAGATTTATTTCGTGAAGAAAATTATTTATGCAAAATAAAAAAATAATTCACAGGGAAGTACCAAATAACATTGATCTTCCGGATCTTATTCATCCAGTATTAAAACGTGTCTACGCCTCAAGAAATATTAAATCTAGTAAAGATTTAGATTACTCGCTTGGCTCTTTAATACCATTTGAAAAACTTAGCGGAATTAATGACGCAGTTATTTTGTTAGAGGAGATGTTAGAGAAGAAAAAAAGAATATTAATCGTAGCTGATTTTGATGCAGATGGTGCCACGAGTTGCGCATTAGCAATACGCGGTTTGACAGCAATGGGCGCGAAGGATGTTATTTATGTTGTTCCGAATCGATTTGAACATGGTTACGGGTTATCTCCAGAGATAGTTGATATTGCATTGGGCTATGACCCAGATTTAATAATAACTGTTGATAATGGTATTTCTAGTATTTGTGGTGTTGAATGTGCAAGAAAAAATGGTATTAAAGTGCTGATTACAGATCATCATTTACCAGGCAGGGAATTACCGAATGCTGATGTGATAATAAATCCGCAGCTTGCAGACGACAGATTCCCGAGTAAAAACTTGGCTGGGGTTGGTGTTATTTTTTATATCCTTCTGGCATTACGTGCAAAATTAAAAGAAAAAAACTGGTTTAAGAATAATAATATTAATTATCCAAATTTAGCAAACTTTCTTGATTTAGTTGCATTAGGAACGATTGCAGATCTTGTTCCACTAGATAAGAACAATCGAACAATGGTTGCGCATGGTTTAAAACTTATAAAGAAGAATAAATCAAAGCCTGGTATTAATGCATTATTAAATCAGGCAGGACGGCAATTGAATAAATTAACATCATCAGATCTAAGTTTTGCTGTTGCTCCTAGATTAAATGCAGCTGGTCGTTTAACCGATATGTCACTTGGCATTGAATGTCTGTTGGCAGATGATGAAGACAATGCAATAGAAATTGCAGAGAAACTCAATAGACTGAATACTGAACGTCGTAAAATTCAAGATGATATGCAAGAAGAAGCACTAGCTGAATTAGAAAAATATCTGCAAAGTACTTCAGGGGAAATTCCCCATAGCATTTGCATATATAACAAAGACTGGCATCAGGGTGTTGTTGGGATATTGGCATCTAAGATTAAAGAGAAATTTAATCGCCCTGCCATAGTTTTTGCAAAGGAAAATCAGGACACTCTTAAAGGATCAGCACGTTCTATAAGTGAATTACATATCAAAGATGTGTTTGATGAGATAGCAAAACTTCACCCTGAACTCATACTTACTTTTGGCGGTCATGCAATGGCCGCAGGTTTAACGATAAAAGAATCCCATTACGAAAATTTCTCAAACGCATTTGATAAAGTTGTTAGTCAGCACATATCCTCTGATAAATTAGAGGATGAGTATTTGACAGACGGGGAATTATCAGATGAGGATTTTACACTACCACTGGCGTTAGCTATTCAAGATGCTGGCCCCTGGGGGCAATCTTTCCCAGAACCAACATTTGCAGGTTTATTTAAAATATTAGATAAACGTGTCGTCGGTAAAAATCATCTTAAACTTAAGCTTCAATCAAAAGATAACCACACGCCACTCGATGCAATTGCATTTAACATGACCGATACAAATTGGCCACCAGAAACAGATCAGATTCTTTCTACTTATCGTTTAGGTATCAATGATTTTCAAGGTAATTCTCAGGTTCAATTATTTATTGAACATATTGAGCCGTCTTAATTTTTTATTACTATCTAACAAGATTCCATTATAATAAAGTACTTTTCTCAATTGTTAGGTGTCTAATTAAATGCTCGAAATAAACCCATTGCTTACTAGAATTTCTGATATGAAATCACGTGTTCAATCGTTAAGGGGGTATCTTTGAATACGAAGAAAAGTCGGATCGTTTGACAGAGGTTTTAAAGGAGCTTGAACAACCTGATGTATGGGATAACCCTGAAGTTGCTCAGGAACTTGGAAAAGAACGCGCAAGACTCGAGAGCATTGTCAACACGATAGATTCTTTAGAAAAGTCACTCACAGAATCAACAGAATTTTTGAAACTCGCCGAAGAGGAAAGTGATGGGGAGACCGTCGCTACAGTGCTAGAAGACCTCGATGCTAACGAGACACAATTGGGTAAGCTTGAGTTTAGACGTATGTTCTCCGGGGAAATGGACGCTAATAACGCGTTTGTTGATATTCAATCGGGATCCGGTGGCACTGAAGCACAGGACTGGGCTGAGATGTTACTTCGCATGTATCTGCGCTGGGGGGAGCAACACGATTTTAAGACAGAATTACTTGAAGTTTCACCTGGTGATGTTGCTGGAATAAAAAGCGCAACGATTCAATATATTGGCGATCACGCCTTCGGATGGTTACGTACTGAAACTGGGGTCCATCGTCTGGTTAGAAAATCTCCATTTGATTCTGGAAATCGCAGACATACATCATTTGCCTCTGTTTTTGTTTCTCCGGAGATTGATGACAATATCGAAATCGATATAAATTCAGCGGATCTCCGTATTGATACTTACCGAGCGAGTGGAGCAGGCGGACAACATGTCAATAAAACAGATTCCGCGGTTAGGTTGACTCATATACCGAGCGGCATCGTTGCTCAGTGTCAAAATGACCGTTCTCAACACAAAAATAAAGACCACGCAATGAAACAATTAAGAGCAAAATTATATGAATTTGAAATGAAGAAACTACATTCAGAAAAACAAGCTTTAGAAGATTCAAAAGCTGATATAGGATGGGGTAGTCAGATTCGGTCATATGTACTTGATCAGTCACGCATTAAAGATTTAAGAACATCTGTCGAAACAGGAAATACACAAGCAGTATTGGATGGTGATTTAGATGCCTTCATTGAGGCGAGTTTAAAGAGTGGGCTATAATATTTTTATCTTATAAATATAATGATTTTTATCGGAAACTGAATATTTTTGGAGTAATTATTACAAATATCATATGAGTACTGAAAACGAAAACGATTTAGTTGCACAGCGTCGTCAAGATTTGGAAGAGTTAAGAAAAACCGGTAATGCTTACACTAATAAATTTAAGCGTGATTCACTAGCTGCCGATCTATTTTCTCAATTTCAAGATAGCTCTAAAGAAGAACTTGAAAATGAATCAGTCAAGGTTGCTGTTGCAGGACGAATGATGAGTCGGCGAGTAATGGGCAAAGCATCTTTTTCTCATATACAAGATATGTCAGGAAAAATTCAATTATATGTGAGGCGAGATGATTTAGCCGATGGCGTCTATAACGATGGGTTTAAGAAATGGGATATTGGCGACATTATTGGTGCGACCGGCACCATGATGAAAACTAATAAGGGCGAACTTAGTATTCATGTTGATTCAATTGAATTATTAACCAAGTCATTACAGCCGTTACCTGAAAAATTTCATGGATTAACAGATCAAGAAATTCGTTATCGACAACGATATGTTGATTTAATTATGAATGAAGAGACTCGAAATACATTTAAGATTCGATCTCAGGTCATAGAATTTTTGCGTTCATACTTAAGCAATGAAAATTATATAGAAGTAGAAACACCGATGATGCATGTGATTCCCGGAGGCGCTACAGCACGCCCATTTATAACGCATCATAATAGTTTAGATATGGAGCTTTTTCTTCGTATCGCCCCAGAATTATATTTAAAGCGTTTGGTTGTTGGGGGTTTCGAAAAAGTATTTGAAATCAATCGTAGTTTTCGTAATGAAGGTTTGTCACCTCGCCATAATCCAGAATTTACTATGCTTGAGTTCTATCAAGCTTATTCTGATTATGAGGATCTCATGAACTTAACTGAGGATATGATACGTAAACTAACTTCAAATCTTTTTGACAGTAATCAAGTGAGCTATCAAGGTGAGACATATGATTTAGAAAAACCTTTTACTCGAATGACCGTATTCGAATCTATTTTGGAACATAATAAAGCAATTAAGGATAGTGATCTCCAATCATTAGAGAAGATTCGCAAGGTTGCTGAAAAATTAGAAATCCCTCTTGAAGATAATTATGGATTAGGCAAGATTCAGATAGAAATTTTTGAAAAAACGGTAGAGTCAAAATTATTATCACCAACATTTATAACTCAGTATCCAACGGAGGTCTCTCCGCTTGCGAGAAAGAATAGCGATGATCCTTTTGTTACCGATAGATTTGAGTTTTTTATTGCAGGACGTGAAATTGCCAATGGGTTTTCAGAATTAAATGACCCTGAAGACCAAGCAGAACGTTTTAATAAGCAAGTAGAGGAGAAAAAAGCCGGAGATGCTGAAGCCATGCATTTTGATGATGATTATATAAAAGCGTTAGAATATGGTATGCCGCCAACAGCAGGCGAAGGGATTGGTATTGACAGGTTAGTGATGCTTTTGACTGATTCACCATCAATTAGGGATGTAATTTTGTTTCCTCATATGAGACAAAAATAGAATTCTTATTTTTAAGGATATTTTTATCGGAGATTTTAATTATGACAAATAAAAAGAAAATAAGTCCGTTAAGCACCGCATTAGGCGCAAGTTTTACAATAAGCTTAACAGTAAGCCCTGCTGCGCTTGCAACTGAAAATCCTTTTGAAGTTACATCACTTGAAAGCGGATATATGGTTGCTGATGCTCATGTGGTGAAGGTAAGTGTGGTGAAGGTAAGTGTGGTGAAGGTAAGTGTGGTGAAGGTAAGTGTGGGAGTAAAGAAACCTAAATTTCAGGGTTTGAAATTCGCATAATTGAAATGTCGAAGAACTATTCTGTTTATGGCACGGGTCTTGGTCTGCGACGGACTTTTTTAAAAGAAATTGCCGATGATTTTCCAAATGAAGTTGATTTTATGGAGGTTGCTCCCGAGAATTGGATTAATATTGGAGGACGTCCCGGCCATAATTTTCGATCATTAACTGAGAAAATTCCTTTCGTTTGTCATGGGCTTTCCCTAAACCTTGGCGGGACAGCTCCATTAGATATTAAATTTTTAAAATCCGTTAAGAAATTTATCAATACACATAATATAAGGGTATATAGCGAACATCTTAGCTATTGTGCTGACGAAGGCCACCTTTACGATTTAATGCCGATACCGTTTACCGAGGAAGCTATCAAACACGTTTCGTCTAGAATTAAACAAGCACAAGAGATTATTGGTAAACGAATCGCTATTGAAAATGTTTCTTACTATGCCGCACCTTTTAAAAAAATAAACGAGATAGAATTTATTAATAAAGTTCTCGATGAAGCTGATTGTGATTTATTAATTGATATTAACAATATATACGTTAACAGTATTAATCATCACTACAATGCGGAAGATTTTATGAGGTCATTACCAAAAGAACGCATTGTCTATGCACATATTGCCGGTCATTATAATGAGGCTAAAGATTTATTAGTCGATACACACGGCTCTGACGTTATCGATCCAGTTTGGGCATTACTAAAAAAATCCTATAAATATTTCGATGTATTTCCAACTTTGCTTGAGAGAGATTTTAATATTCCAGAGATTAATAAATTATTAGAAGAGGTAGGTAAGATAAAGTCAATACAATCTGCGTATACGAATGAGGGTTGTAGAAATGTCTGAGAAAAAAGTTTTAGAAGGAATATTCAAACAACAACATATTTTTACTCAGTATGTGCGTGATCCTGAAAACTCACCAATACCTGAAGATATTGAGCCAAGACGTATGTCCATATATGCAGATCTCGTCTTTCGCAATATCAAAAGTTTCATTGCTAATAGTTTTCCCGTTTTACGACAAGTAATTCATGATGATGAGTGGCATATAATATTACGTGGGTTCGTTAAAAAACATATTTCAAAAACACCTTATTTCCCAAAACTACCATTGGAATTTTTAAATTATCTAGAACAGGAACAAGCTGAAATAAAACTACCCGAATTTTGCATCGAACTAGCGCATTATGAATGGATTGAAATATCTCTTTTGTTTGATCCAAGAGAAATTTCTTTTGAAAATGTGGATCGTAATGGGGATTTACTTAAAGGTATTCCAGCACTCAGCCCATTAGTACAACCACTTATATATCAATGGCCCGTTCATAAAATTAGCTCAGATTTTATTCCAAAGGAGAAACCTAAGCAGCCCATATATTTGCTTGTTTATCGTGATCAGCATTATGAGATTGGTTTTGTTGAGCTTAATCAAATTGCTGCAAAATTAATCGAAGAATTACAGAGAAAATCTAATAAAACAGGAGAGCAAATTCTTCAACAAATAGCAGGTCAATTAAAATATTTAGATCCGAATATAGTTATGAAAGGCGGATCTGAGGTTATGCAGAATCTTAAAAATAGAGATATTATATTAGGCGTGAAAGATAACTAATTATTTCTTTCTTGCTTGTAATTTCAGACGAAGCGCATTTAATTTAATAAAACCATCAGCATCTTTCTGGTCGTAAACACCAGAGTCATCTTCAAAAGTTGCGATAGTCTCATCAAAAAGACTGTCAGAATCAGATTTTCTCCCAGTTACAGATATAGCGCCCTTAAATAGTTTTAATCTTACTACACCATTAACTCTCGTTTGTGTCTCATCGATTAAGGTTTGTAACGCTTCTCTTTCCGGACTCCACCAATAACCATTATAAATAAGCTTTGCATAGCGAGGCATTAAATCATCTTTAAGATGCATTACTTCACGGTCAAGCGTTAATGATTCCATTGCTCTATGAGCCATAAGCAATATTGTGCCACCGGGTGTTTCATAACAGCCGCGTGATTTCATTCCAACATAACGATTTTCAACAATGTCACTTCGTCCAACCCCGTGCTTACCGCCTAGTTCATTAAGACTTAAAAGTAGTTTTGCTGGCGATAACTTCTTACCATTTAATGCAATTGGGTCGCCTTGTTTAAATTCAAGCTCAATCGATTCTCCGGAGTCAGGTGCATCTTCAGGTGCGACTGTCCATCGCCACATAGATTCTTCAGGTGCACACCAAGGATCTTCAAGTTGCCCACCCTCATAAGAAATGTGCAATAGATTTGCATCCATTGAGTATGGCGAACCAGTTTTCTTTTTTCCTTCTATCGGTATTTTTTTATTTTCAGCATAAGTTAATAATTTTTCGCGTGAGTTAAGATCCCATTCTCGCCATGGCGCGATGACCTTAATATTTGGTTCTAATGCGTA
>CAZJED010000038.1:0-13637 GCA_964544965.1 uncultured Enterobacteriaceae bacterium | reverse complement strand
ATAATTGTCTCTATTTCACTCATCTTTTATTTAATATTCCACCTGCCAGACACAATTTTCACCTGCCCGAAAAGGCACCAATTTATCATTATCATCGAAAGGTAGTTCCTTTGGTATTTTCTTTTCTTTTTTAATTAACGTAATCTTTTCATCATTGCGTTTAAGCCCATAAAAATCTGCCCCGTAATAGCTTGCGAATGCTTCGAGTTTATCCAATTTATTTTCTTTCTCAAAAATTTCAGCATAAATGCCTAAAGCATTATATGCAGAAAAAATACCTGCACATCCACAACCGCTTTCTTTTTTTGCACGATCATGTGGCGCACTATCTGTCCCTAAAAAAAATTTAGGATTCCCGCTTACAGCGGCACTTAGAACTGCTAAACGATCACCCTCTTCTTTTACAACAGGTAAGCAATAATTATGAGGCTGGAATGACTCATTAAATAAATCATTGCGGTTTAAAAGTATGTGTTGCGGAGTAATTGTTGCAGCTAGATTACTATTCGTATTTAAAACGAAATCGACTGCTACTTCAGTGCTAATATGTTCAAGCACTATCTTTAGTTCAGAAAAATCAGCAGCTAAAGGTGTTAACACCTTTTCAATGAATACTTTTTCTCTATCAAAAACATTAACTTCAGGGTCATTAACCTCTCCATGTATTAACAAAGGTATTTCATTTTTCATCATGGATTCTAAAACTAAATAAATTTTTTTAATATCTGTTACTCCGTAATCAGAATTTGTTGTTACGCCTGCTGGGTAGTATTTTAAAGCCTTAATAGGTCCATTTTGTGCAACAATCTCTATTTCACTAGGTCTTGTATTGTCGGTTAAATATAAGGTCATTAATGGCTCAAAATTATATTTTTTATTAACATTACTTAAGATACGATTGTAATAAGACATTGCCATATCAACAGTTGTAATTGGTGGCTTCAAATTTGGCATCACAATTGCCCTAGAAAATTGAGCCGCACTATAATTAACTATGCTAGCCATAGCCGCTCCATCACGAAGATGTAGATGGAAATCATCAGGTTTTGAAATAGTTAGTGTCTGCATAAAATTAAGAGATTTCATCAAATATTATTAAATAAAAGGTATCATATGCGCTGTAATTTGTCCGCGACTATGTTTTTTATTTAGAATATTACTAATGAAACTAACAACACAATAAGAAGGAAGAAGCTATGGAATACAATAATCTAGGTCAAACAGATATTAAAGTTAGCCAAATTTGCTTAGGAACCATGACCTGGGGTGAACAGAACACAGAGGAAGAAGCCCTTAAACAATTAGATTACGCAATTGAAACTGGTATTAATTTTATCGACGTTGCAGAAATGTACCCAGTCCCGCCACGTAAGGAAACCTATGGACTAACTGAATCCTATATTGGTAACTGGTTAAGCAAAAGAAAGAATCGCGACAAAATCATACTTGCAACAAAAGTCGCTGCTAAAGCTGAATGGTTGCCATATATTCGTGATGGCCAGATAAAGCTTGATAAAAAAAACATAGTACAGGCCTTGGATGATTCGCTGAGACGTCTTAAAACAGATTATATTGATCTTTACCAAATGCATTGGCCTGATCGTGATACCAATTTTTTTGGAAAATTAGCCTATTTTCATGCCCCAGAAAAGGATGGAGTACCGATATCTGAAACTCTTGCAGTGCTTGATGATCTTGTTAAGCAGGGGAAAATCAGAATGATTGGAATTTCTAATGAGACACCTTGGGGTTGTGCTGAATACTTGCATATTTCAAAAGAAAAAAAATTACCCAGAATTGTTAGTATTCAAAATCCTTATAATTTATTAAACCGTACTTTTGAAATTGGTATTTCAGAATTTGCCCATCGTGAACAAGTCGGATTACTTGCCTACTCTCCACTCGCATTTGGTGCGTTGAGTGGAAAATATTTGAATAATCAAAAACCTGAGGGTGCACGTCTAACACTTTTTGAAAGATTCGACCGCTACCTAAACCCTAGAGCAATTCAAGCAACTGAAGCTTATGTCGATCTTGCTAAGAAAAATGGTTTAGATCCATCACAAATGGCGCTATCTTATGTTTCAGGTCGGCCATTCTTAACCAGCAACATAATTGGTGCAACATCAATGAAGCAACTAAAAATCGATATTGAAAGTATCAATGTTAAGCTTTCGAGTGAAATTATAAAAGAAATCGAATCTATACATGAAAAAATTCCAAATCCTTCGCCATAAAAAGAACTTTAGATGATTTTATCTGTCTTAATATATGTATAATCGACAAGAAATCAAACTAATCGGGTGATTATGGATCTATCAGCGCTTACAGCAATTTCACCAGTTGATGGTCGATACCAAAATAAAACTGATGTACTTAAACCTGTGTTCAGTGAATATGGATTATTTAAATTCCGAGTACTAGTAGAAGTAGAATGGCTTAAAAAACTCTCAAATATTTCCGACATAAAAGAAATTGAATCCTTTTCTGCTGACTCAATTTCGTTGCTTGACAATATAAAAAATAATTTTTCTATTGAAGATGCTAAAAAAATAAAAGAAATAGAAAAAACAACGAATCATGATATGAAAGCAGTCGAATATTTTATTCGGGAAAAAATTCAATCAGATACTAAATTAAAAAATATAAGTCAGTTTATTCATTTCGCTTGCACTTCCGAAGATGTTAATAATCTAAGTTATGCCTTAATGCTAAAAGAGGCGCGAGAAAATATATTAGCCCCTAAATTACAAAAAATAATTAGTGCCTTACAAAAAATGTCGGCTGATTATGCATCTGTCGCTATGCTATCTAGAACTCATGGTCAAACTGCCTCGCCAACAACTCTAGGTAAAGAAATGGCTATATATGTAAATCGCCTTTCAAGACAAATAAAAGTATTTAGAAATATTGAGCTACTTGGAAAGTTAAATGGTGCCGTGGGTAATTTTAACGCTCATTATGCTGCCTATCCAGATCTTGATTGGATGATTATATCAAAGGAATTTGTGGAAGGGCTTGGTCTTACATGGAATCCGCACACAACACAGATAGAATCACATGATTATATGGCTGAATATTTCCATGCGTTAATTCGTTCTAATACAATTTTGGTCGATCTCTGTCGTGACCTGTGGAGCTATATATCTCTTGGTTATTTCGTATTAAAACCAATTAAAGGAGAGGTAGGTTCTTCAACAATGCCACATAAAGTTAATCCTATAGACTTTGAGAATGCAGAAGGTAATTTTTGTTTTGCAAATAACATTCTTGAGCACCTAGCTATGAAATTACCTACTTCGCGATGGCAAAGAGATCTAACAGACTCAACAGTCCTTAGGAATACTGGTCCCGTAATAGCGCATTCCATAATTGCACTTGATTCATGTTTAACAGGACTCTCAAAAATCGAGATAGATAGTAAAATAATAAATCAAGACCTAGAAAATTCATGGGAAGTCCTAACAGAGGCCGTTCAAACTGTAATGCGCTGTTACAATATCGAAAATGCATATGAAAAACTAAAGGAAATATCTCATGGACAAAAAATTAATAAAGAGATACTTCATAATTTTATCGAAAAACTTGATATTCCTGATGATGCTAAATCAAAATTAAAAAAATTAACTCCGAGTAATTACATAGGTAATGCTGAAAAACAAGCAAAATCGATAAATAAGAAACAATAAATAATAGATATGCATGGTCTTAATGAATTAAGATTAGGTGAATCACTTGATGAAGTGTCAATAGTAGAAACACGAAAGGAAGCTTACGATGCAATACTAGAGCTTACAAAACAATCATCACAAAAGCTTAATATTATTTCTAAAGATCTTGAGCCCTTAATTTATAATCAATCAGATTTTCTAGAAGCACTCAAAAATTTAGCGCTGAATGGACGTCGAGCACAAATTCGTATTCTCGTGTCTGATGTTGAATCTATCCTCAATATAGATCACAAAATTTTATATTTATCTTCAAAATTATCGAGCTTCATTGAACTACGTAAAATTTCACCGGAATATAAAAACTTTAATAAAGCAATACTTATAGCTGATGAAGTCGGTTATCTTTATCGTGAAAATGCAAAACGCTATGAAGGTAAAATTAATTTCAATAGCCATCGAGAATGTAAAAATTTGTTAGGCATATTTCAAGAAATATGGGAAGTGGCTTTAATTAATAAGAATTTACGTCGAATACACATATGAACAAAAAAATAATTACAATATTTTTAGTTTTTACGATATGCACTAGTGCTTCTGTCGCAGAATCAATGAAAATTGAGATCATCCCCATGAAAAATCGTATGGTTGAAGATGTTATTCCAATCATTAAACCACTCGTTATAAAAGGAGGCACTGTAACCGGGATGAATAATCAATTGATAGTGAAAACAACACCGTCAAACATCGAGCTAATTAAATCTATTCTTGAACAAATAGACAGCGCTCCTCGTAAATTATTGATTAGCGTCAAGAGAAGTAACAATAATAAATTAAATACTGAAGAGGATGTATTATCGATAAAATTTGACTCAAAGAATATAAAAATTAAAGCGCCAGATATAAGTAAAAAAGGTGTTGCTATACAAAATAAAAACAGTAAAGGAGATGTGATTCGATATAGAAAATCATATGAAAAATCTCAGGAGCAAGAGGGTAATGTTTTTTATGTCAATACGCTTGAGGGAAATCCAGCTTTTATTAATATGGGGCGGTTGATCCCCGTGAAGAGTCAAACAAATATTGTTACATCAGGAGCGATTATTGTTCAGGAGAATATTAAACATCACAATGTTAGTTCTGGTTTTTATGTTACGCCAAAATTACAAGGTGATAATGTAGTGCTTACAATTTCACCGCACTTCGCAAAAATTAATAAAAAGGAAAAAAATATTGTAAATGTCCAAAAGATTAGCACCATTATACATGGTAAACTTGGTAAATGGGTACCTATTGGTGGTGTTGACCACAGCCTTAGTTCATCAGATAAGAGAAACTTCATCAATAAGAAACAATACAGTAATGAAAAAAGCAATATTTTCGTAAAAGTGGAGGAAGTTGAATAGAAAAATAGTTTTCGCGTGAGACAGAAAGAACTGATAATATTATGTATCTTCCTTCATTCAATAAAAGAAAAAATTAATGCTGATACTGCAAGGTTGTAATGCACTATCTAAATTCCGGATTAATAAATTACTCTCGTCAGTACAAGCCTACACACCCGAAATAATTTCAATTCAAACACGCTTTATTCACTTTATTAACGAAAATAAGACCTTAAACAAAAAAGAACTTGCGCAACTAGGTGAACTATTAAATTATGGTGAAACCTATAATGCTTCCACTAAAAATAGTCAATTGGTAGTCATTCCGAGGCTTGGAACGATTTCCCCATGGTCAAGCAAAGCAAGCGATATAATTCATAACTCCGGGTTAACAAAAATAACGCGTATTGAGAGGGGGGTAATTTATCTATTCGAGATATCTAATGAAAAAAAATTAACGAAAAAACAAATTGAAAAGGTAGGGCCCTTGATTCATGACCGGATGACAGAAATTATTATTGAGGATAAAAATGAAGCTGAAAAATTATTTGAAACAACAGAGCCTACGCCACTAGAAATAATAGACATCTTAGGTAAAGGTATTGATGAACTAGAAAAAACTAACTTAAATATGGGGCTAGCCTTATCAGAAAATGAAATAAATTTTCTATTCCAAGCTTTCAATGAATTAAAAAGAAATCCGACTGATGTAGAGTTAATGATGTTTGCTCAGGCTAACTCGGAACATTGTCGACATAAAATATTTAATGCCGAGTGGATAATTGATGATACAAAAAAAGAAGACTCGCTATTTTCTATGATACGTCAAACACATAAAAAAAATCCTGGAAATACTCTCTCTGCCTATAATGATAATGCAGCGGTAATGGCAGGGTTTTCTGGTTTAAGATTTTTTGCAGATCCAAAGAAACATCAATATAACTATAAAAAAGAAGGTATCCATATATTAATGAAAGTGGAAACTCATAATCATCCTACCGCAATTTCACCATATTCAGGTGCTGCTACTGGTTCAGGAGGTGAAATAAGAGATGAAGCGGCAACAGGAAAAGGTGGTAAACCTAAAGCGGGTTTGACTGGTTTTACGGTTTCAAATCTAAATATTCCTAATTACGAACAACCATGGGAACAGGATAATGGAAAACCAGACCGCATCGTCTCCGCCTTAGATATTATGATTGAAGGACCAATCGGCGCTGCATCATACAATAATGAATTTGGTCGCCCTGCTCTTTGTGGTTATTTCCGTACTTACGAACAAAAAAAATCGGACTCTTTAATATACGGCTACCACAAACCTATTATGCTAGCTGGTGGATATGGAATGATTCGGAAATCTGATGTTAAAAAAGAAGATATACCAAACGATACAAATCTAATTGTGCTAGGAGGACCTGCTATGTTGATTGGTCTAGGTGGCGGTGCAGCCTCTTCCATGACTTCAGGTGCAAGTGATGCTTCGCTTGATTTTGCCTCAGTTCAACGTGATAACGCAGAAATGCAACGCCGCTGCCAAGAAGTAATTGATGGATGTTGGTCGCTTGGAAATGATAATCCTATTCTCAGTATTCATGACGTTGGCGCCGGGGGGCTTTCAAATGCCTTACCAGAATTAGTTGGCGCCAGTAACCAGGGGGCTAAATTAAACCTTCGAGAAATACCGAATGATGAATTAAGTATGTCGCCAATGGGTATCTGGTGTAACGAATCGCAAGAACGCTATGTTCTTGCAATTGCTGCTAAAAAAATTAAGGAATTCGAAAAACTTTGTAAACGAGAACGGGCACCATTTGCAGTTCTTGGCAATAGTACCGAAAAGAAACAATTAATCCTAGACGATACTCACTATAAAAATCGCACAATTGATATTCCAATATCTATACTACTTGGAGACTTACCAAAAACTAAAAGAAGTGTATACAGTAGTTTTCAAAAAAATAAGAATTTCGATACATCACAATTAGATTTGGAAATGACAATTGATCGTATTTTGAAACTCCCAGCCGTCGCAAGTAAAAGTTTTTTGATTACAATTGGTGACCGCTCTGTATCTGGATTAGTTGTTCGCGATCAGATGGTAGGTCCCTGGCAAGTACCTGTTGCAGATTGCGCTATTACCAGCTCATCGTTTTATGACTTCACGGGTGAAGCAATGGCAGTTGGAGAGCGTACACCTATCGCTCTAATAGATGCCCCAGCATCTGGTCGAATGGCATTATCAGAGGCAATCCTAAATATATCGGCAGCACGTATTCTTAAAATCGAAGATATTAGTTTGTCTGCAAATTGGATGGCTGCCTGTGGAGAGTTAGAAGAAGATGCAAAATTGTATAACACGGTATCTGCCGTTAGCCAGTTATGTAAAGAATTAGGGATCTGTATTCCTGTTGGAAAAGATTCTCTATCAATGAGTACAGTATGGTCGGAAAAGGAAATACAAAAAAAAGTAATCGCGCCAATATCATTAAACATATCCGCTTTTTCAAGAGTCCTTGATGTAAGACAATCATTAACACCACAGCTGAAAAATGATGAAACATCAATATTATTGCTTATAGATTTGGCGAATGGGAAGAAACGACTTGGCGGCTCAGCGTTGTGTCAGGTATATCATGAAATTAGTAATGAGACACCAGATTTAGAAGATTCAAAAGTATTAGCCGCATTTTTTCAATCAATACAGATTCTTAATGAATCAGGGTTAATAACTGCCTACCATGACCGATCTGATGGTGGGCTTTTTGTAACTTTATGTGAAATGGCATTCGCAAGTCATGCTGGCATTGATATTGATATTAATTTGGCTGGAAATTTAATTGAAAATTTATTCAATGAAGAATTAGGAGCAATAATACAAATAAATAAAAGTAATGAAAATAACGTAAGAAAAACTTTTACACAAACTGGATTAGATGAAAGAAATATACATGCCATAGGAACGATTAATAACGATCATAAATTCAATCTCACATTTAACAAAAAACGAGTATTAAGTGCTGAAATTAATGAGCTACATCGTAAATGGATAGAAACGAGCTATCAACTACAATCTCTTAGGGATAATCCTAAATGCGCTAAACAAGAATATGAAAATAACGTAAATAAAAATGATCCGGGAATTTTTGTTAATACAGATTTCAAACTCGAAAAAAATTTACGTCTTATAAATGAGGGGAAAAAACCAAAAATAGCAATACTTAGAGAGCAAGGGATAAATGGGCAGCTCGAAATGGCTGCTGCTTTTGATCGCGCAGGATTTGATTGCCTAGACGTTCATATGCAAGATTTAATAGATAAAAATATCAAGCTTGATTTATTTGATGGTTTAGTTGCCTGTGGTGGATTTTCTTATGGAGATGTTCTTGGCGCAGGTGGTGGTTGGGCAAAAACAATCTTATACAATGATAATCTCAGGAAAATGTTTGAAGATTTCTTTAATCGTAAAAATACAATTGCGCTTGGTGTATGTAACGGCTGCCAGATGATGTCTCATCTTCGTGAATTAATACCTGGTGCGGCTACCTGGCCAGATTTTTTGCCAAACCTATCGGAACAATTTGAAGCTAGATTAATAATGATTGAGGTAATGAATTCACCTTCATTATTCTTCAAAGATATGACAGGTTCTCAAATTCCAATTGTAGTAGCGCATGGAGAGGGACGTACAATTACAACAACTAATGAAAAACAATCGCTAGCAGTCATGAGATATATTGATAACAGTGGCGTAGCTACCGAAAAATACCCATATAACCCCAACGGCTCAAAAGATGGGCTAACAGCATTTACCAATGAAGATGGGCGTTTTACGATTATGATGCCTCATCCGGAAAGAGTTTTTTTGACCAAACAATTTTCTTGGTTCCCAGAAGAATGGAAGTATGAATATAGTCCTTGGATGAAATTTTTTATTAATGCAAGGGAATGGTTAAATTAAAAAATGAAAGTTTCAGATGAAGAAAAAAAACAATTTCGTGATGCCGTTGGAGCTGTCAAGAAAATCAAAAATAGTAGCAGTAAAGATTCTAGTAAACCTAAACCATCACCGCATGTTAGAGAAAATAATATCGATATAAGTTACAAAATTAATAAAACTGCAGTATATGAGAAGAAAGTTGATGGAAACACCAAATTAAAATTCTGTAGAGCTGGCAAGAATAACAAAGAATTTAAAAAATTATGTCAAGGAAAAATTAGATATGAGGACGAATTATATTTACGTGGATGTACGATCACTGAAACACTAAAAAAACTCAAAAAAAAGATGATTAGTTGGCAGCTTGATGGTATTTATTGCGTCAAAGTTACTCATGGAAAAGGTTTGGGATCAAAAGAAAAATTTCCGGTAATTAAAAATAAACTAAATGAATTTTTGCGAGAACATCCAATGGTTTGGGGATTCTGCTCAGCACAGCAAAAGCACGGTGGTACTGGAGCAATATATGTGCTTTTTAAAAAGCAGTAGAATTTGAAGAAACTTGCTATCAAACATCCGGATTCAGTAAAACAACGGCATGTGCGGAGATACCCTCGCCGCGACCAATAAATCCCATGCCTTCTGTTTTTGTTGCTTTAATATTTACTAGCGAAATTTCACTATTTAAATCATCTGCTAGATTTTTTTTCATTATTGGTATGTGTTTCGCTAATTTTGGCTCGTCTGCCAGAATGGTAATGTCCACATTACCTATTAAAAAGTTACTTTCTTTAATCATATTAGTGGCCTGTTTTAATAAAACCCGACTATCAATATCTTTGAGTGATGGGTCACTATCAGGAAAATGAGCTCCTATGTCTCCTAATCCGATTGCACCAAGCAGTGCGTCACACAAAGCATGAATAACAACATCTGCATCCGAATGACCATCGAGTCCTTTTTGAAAAGGAATCTTAACTCCGCCCAGAATTAATGACCTGCCCTCTTTCAATCGGTGAGCATCATATCCATGTCCAATTCGCATATTTATGGTATTTCCTTAAGAAATAATTCTAAATGCTTAAGATCAGTTTTATGGGTTATTTTAATATTTTTTTCATCGCCCATAATAACAATGGGTTTATAATTTGATAATTCCATTGCCATTGCTTCATCGGTTATGAGAATATTTTCATTAATTGCTTTTTCAATTGCCAATAAAAGTTTTTTATATTTAAATATCTGGGGTGTCTGTGCACGCCAAATAATTTCTCTATTAATTGTCTCTTCTACTTGTTGATTATTATTTACTCTTTTCATCGTTTCAAAACAAGGTAAAGCTAGAATTCCACCTACATCATGTGAGCTTATATCAGTAATTAATCTATCTATTATTGATTTTTTAAGGCATGGTCTTACAGCATCATGCACTATCACCCAATCATCGTCATTCGCTTTATCTTGTAAAGCACATAAACCATTATAAACAGATTCGTATCGTTGATTGCCGCCTATAGTCGTTATCATTTTTTTATTTTTCGATATTGGTAATGTAGACCAATGAGTATCAGACTCTGATATTGAGATACAAATATTTTCAATTTCTTTGCGGCCAATAAAATTATCTATAGTATGCTCAATAACTGTTTTTCCGTGTACTGAAACGTACTGCTTGGGAATATCGCTCTCCATTCGTTTGCCAATTCCAGCAGCTGGGATAACTAGCCAATACTTATCAATTTTTTGCATATTTTTTAGTTTGAATCAGATTGTTGTTTGGCATTATCGATAATTTGATAAAAAGTCTCGCCATCCTTAATCATCCCCATTTCACTACGAGCAATTTCTTCTATAGCTTCGTGTCCTTGTTTAAGATTAAAAACTTCTGCAGTTAACGAGAGATTACGTTCTTTAAGACGTTCATTTTCAGATTTTACATTTTTAATCTCATCTCTAAGATGTCTTACCTCAACTAAACTGCCATTACCTGTCCACAAACGATACTGCAAGAGAAGTAGTAACAACACCATAATTATAGTAATAAATTTCATCAATATTTCCTAAATAAATAACACTTTAATAATTATGATAAATTATAAAATACACTTCGCCCTAAATATTTTGCTTTACCTTGTAATTCATCTTCAATTTTCATCAGACGATTATATTTTGCAACACGATCAGAACGCGATAAAGAACCTGTTTTTATTTGCCCAGCTGATGTTGCTACAGCAAGATCGGAAATTGTTGTATCTTCTGTCTCGCCTGATCGATGCGAGATAACAGCAGTGTAACCAGCTTCTTTAGCCATTTTTATTGCATTAAGTGTTTCTGAAAGAGTTCCTATTTGATTAACTTTTATTAAAATTGAATTGCCGATACTTTCTTTAATACCTTTGCTAAGTATTGATGTGTTTGTAACAAAAAGATCATCGCCAACTAATTGGACGTCTTTACCAAGATTCTCTGTTAATAGTTTCCATCCATCCCAATCATCTTCAGCCATGCCATCTTCCATTGTTATTATTGGATACTTTTCAAACCATGGTTTTAAATACTCTAAAAATTCTTGTGAATTTAATTTTAAATTTTCTGACTCAAGGGTATAAATTCCATTCTTATAAAATTCTGAACTTGCCACATCTAAACCAAGCAAAATATCACCACCTGCAACATAGCCAGCTTTTGTAATAGCATCTAAAATAACTTCTATCGCCTCTTCATTGGATGACAGGTTAGGTGCAAAACCACCTTCATCTCCAACCGTTGTTCCTAGACCACGTTCAGATAATACGGATTTTAGTGAATGAAATATTTCAGTCCCATATCTTACAGCCTCTCTAAAAGTTGGTGCACCAACTGGCAATATCATAAATTCCTGAAGATCAACGCTATTATCAGCATGTGCACCACCATTAATAATATTCATCATAGGAACTGGCATTTGCAATTTTTCTTCGCCAGCTAAATATTGATAAAGAGGTAGATTATTTTCATTTGCAGCGGCATGTGCTGTTGCCATAGAAACTGCGAGAATTGAATTTGCTCCTAGATTTTCTTTATTTATAGAGCCATCTAATTCAATCATCACCTGATCAATATTTATTTGTTCTGAAACTTCTTTCCCATATAAAGCAGGAGCAATTGATTCTTGAATATTTTTTACTGCAGAAAGAACGCCCTTACCTAGGTATCTTGAGTCATCTTTATCACGTAATTCAATTGCCTCGCGTACACCAGTTGAAGCACCTGACGGAACCATCGCACTTCCTATAGCGCCACCATCGGTATAAACCTCTGCCTCAACAGTTGGGTTTCCTCTTGAATCCAGAATTTCTCGAGCAATGATTTTATTAATGGCCGACACTCAAAACTCTCCGTACAGTAAATCAATTATTTTTTGTTGTTTGATCAATTTCTTTTAATGTTCCCAATAATCTTTTCATTTCTTCTAAAGGCCATGAATTTGGTCCATCACTTAATGCCTTTTCTGGATTTGGATGTGTTTCCATAAATAAACCTGATACACCAACAGCAATTGCAGCACGTGCTAGTGCAGGGATGAATTCACGCTGTCCTCCTGAGACTTTTCCTCCGCCACCAGGCATCTGTACAGAATGAGTAGCATCGAATACAACAGGTGCGCCAGTTTCTTTCATAACAATAAGCGATCGCATGTCTGAAATAAGATAGTTATAGCCAAAAGAAGCGCCTCTTTCACAGACCATAATCTTATCATTGCCTGCAGCACGAGCTTTTGCGACAACATATGCCATATCCCATGGAGCTAAAAACTGACCTTTTTTAATATTTACTGGTAACCCCGCACTGGCAACTGCCTCTATAAAATTAGTTTGCCGGCACAAAAAAGCTGGTGTTTGAAGAACATCAACAACATCAGAAACTTCATTTAGTGGTGTATCTTCATGAACATCTGTTATAACAGAAACGCCTACTTTTTCTTTTACATTAGAAAGTATTTTTAGACCCTTCTCAATTCCTGGCCCTCTATAACTATCATGTGAACTACGATTCGCCTTATCGAATGATGATTTATATATAAATGGAATCTGTAACTCAGAAGTTAATTCCTTTAATTGTCCTGCCACTTCAATAGATAATTCCTCGCTCTCAATAACACATGGTCCTGCAATAAGGAAAAACGGATACTCTGGGCCAACTTTAAAATTACACAGCAACATTTTTGTGGATCCGAAAATGAGATTCTTTATATTTTAAAGCTGCCTCTATAAAACTTGTAAATAATGGGTGGCCATCTCTAGGCGTTGAAGTAAATTCTGGATGAAATTGACACCCAACAAACCACGGATGTTTAGGAATTTCAATAATTTCAACTAATTCATCATCAACTGAATAACCAGCGATACCCATTCCTACTGATTCTAATTTATCTTTATATTTGTTATTAAATTCATATCGATGACGATGTCTCTCAACAATACTGTCTTTCCCATACATGCTTTTTACTAAACTTCCTTCTGTTAGTTTGCATTCTTGTCCGCCCAAACGCATTGTGCCACCTAGGTTAGAGCCCTGATTACGTTTTTCTTTTTTGCCTTTCGCATCTTGCCATTCAGTGATTAACGCAATTACCGGATGTTCTGTGTCTTTATTAAATTCGGTGCT
>CAZJED010000037.1:2215-13930 GCA_964544965.1 uncultured Enterobacteriaceae bacterium | reverse complement strand
ATAAAAAATAATCAATAATCATATGCAGGTCAAACTAGAATAGAGTAGCGCGAGATTCTTTTTTTTGGGCAATTTTTTAATGTCAATTTTTTTTATACACGTATTTTTTATCGAAGAAGCAACAAACTTCTCAGATACATACCAGCCTACAAAAGTTAATACTATTGTTGAGGCAATCATAAACCACCAGTTAGCCGTCGCAGCAACAACATAATTTTTATCTAGAATTTGCGCTCCAATCTGTGTAAATCCAGCAAGTAAAGGATCAAGTGCCGTTATAAATATATTTGCACTAAATCCTGCGGAAACTCCAGCAAATGCAACTGCAATTCCTAATAACGGTGACCGTCCAGCTGTTATATAAAGTGTTGCAGCTAACGGGATTAACACTACATAGCCAGCATCTAGCGCTATAGATGAGAGAATTCCCAAAAAAATAGTTATTGGTGTAAGCGCATTTTTATGAATTTTTGTAATTACAAAATCTAGCAGGGCAGGGATAAAACCAGTTTTCTCAGCAAATCCAATACCAAGCATCCCAACTAAAACTATTCCTAATGGTGGAAATAGAACAAAATTCTTTATCATTGCTGATAAAAACCACCATATACCATCTGAAGATATTAAATTTTTAGCAATTATCATATTCCCGCTAGGATCAGTTACGGAATACCCTATATTTGAGATAATTGCTGATAAAAGAAATACCAGAAATGTTCCAACTACAAACAAAAAAGATGGATCAGGAAGTTTATTGCCAAATTTTTCAATTGAATAAAGTATTTTCATTTTTTTATAGCATTATTTAAAAAATCTTTAATCCCGTTGATATATATATCGCCGCTGGTAAGAAAGCCATTATTATGCAGGCCATTAATTTTTAGAAATTTTTTCGGCGGGATGGCGATTTCAAATAACTTTCTTCCGAATTTATATGGGACAATATCATCTTCCATGCTGTGAATAAAAAGCTTTGGCATATCTATGGAAGGTATTCTTTTATCCGATGGATATTTAATTATTGCAAGCATATTTATCGGAAGGTATGGGTAATTATGTCTGCCCATATCAACAATAGATGTAAAACTAGATTCAACTATTAATGCTGAGGCTTTATATTTTTGTGCCAGCCAAATGGCAATTGCACCGCCCAATGAACGTCCATATATAATAATATTATTTGAATTGATCCGTTTATTATTTCTAAGAAAAAGCCAAGCAGTTTCAGCATCAACATATGTTCCTTCCTCTGAAGGAGAACCGGAGCTATTTCCATAGCCACGATAATCAACGATAAAAATAGATAAGCCGAGTTGATGAAAAATATTTATAGTATCAAGTCTTGTCGAAATATTTCCGCCGTTACCATGTAAAAAGAGCAGCGTAGATCGTGGATTTGGATGAGGAATAAACCATGAGCTAATTCTTTCTCCATCTTTAGTTGTGAGTATATGACTTTCATATGGAAGATTGTATGATTCCGGTGTATTTATGTATTTCTTTGTGGGTACAAAAATTAAATCTTTTTGATTTACAAAAATCATAAAAGATAAGATTATCCAGCTTATTGTTATGATCATTACTAATGATTTTGTTAGACGTTTAGCTAGGTAAGGCACTATTTTAATTTTTACATTAGATATGAGATTTTTATTTTATTTCTAAAACAATTTTACCCATTGTATGTCCGGTTTCAATTTTCTTATGTGCTTTTGAAGCATATTTTAGCGGCATAATATTATTAATATGAATTTTTAGATTTTCATTATCTATAAGATTTGCACATTTGGCTAATATTTTAGTTTGATCTATTTGTTTATTTTTTAAATTAAATAATAACGGAGACAACATAACTTCAAAGGATAAATTTATATTTCTAAATCTGGCATTGGACCAGTCAATTTTATTATTTGGCTGTAAAAGTGTCACGATTTTTCCATAATGACTGACTGCCGGAATAATTTTTTCAATTTCATCTCCACCAACATTATCAAGCACTATATCCACGCCTTTATTATTCGTTAGTTTTAAGATTTCATCAGAAACATTTTCTTTTTTATAATTTATAACATGATCTGCACCCAATTTACTTACAAATTCATTTTTTTCATGGCTGCTCACACTAGCGAATACTTTTGCTTTTTTATATTTAGCTAATTGTATTGCAACATGACCAACACCTCCCGCAGCGGCATTTATGAAGATAGATTTATTTTTTGTCAGATTGGCATGTGTAAAAAGTGCTTCCCAGGCGGTTATTGCAACTAAAGGCAGAGCAGCAGACTCAAAGAAATCTATAGATTTAGGTTTATGCGTAATAAAATGCTGATTCAAAACTTTGTATTCAGTATAGTTGCCTTGAATACCATCAAGGCCGCCATGAAAATAGTAAACAGGATCCCCAATTTTAAATTTTGTCACCTTAGCGCCTACATTTTCAATAATTCCAGCGCCATCACAACCTAAAACTGCAGGAAAGGAGTTTAATGGGTAAAGGCCTGCTCTGAGTTTTGTGTCAATAGGGTTTACTCCTGCTGCTTTGATTTGAACCAATACCTCATCATCATCATCAATTTCAGGCTTTGGTATATCATCAATTTCTAGTACTTCTGGATCTCCAACTGATTTTATCAGGATAGCTTTCATCTAACTCTTACAGTTTTATTTTTTATCTAAATATGCTTCAGCATCTAATGCAGCCATACATCCGTTACCTGCAGAAGTAATAGCCTGACGATAAATGTGGTCAGAAACATCTCCGGCAGCAAATACTCCGGGCACACTTGTTGATGTTGCCTGACCATCTAAACCACTTTTTGTTTTAATATAACCATTTTCCATGTCAAGTTGATTTTCAAATAACTCAGTGTTCGGTTGATGTCCAATCGCAATAAATACGCCCTTTAGTTCAATAGTTTTAGTTTTTTTATTCAGTGTATTTATTATATTAATTCCTGTAACACCGGAATCATCACCTAAAATTTCACCTAATACATGATCCCATTCAATTGTTACATTTTCTTTTTTTAGCAGCCTATCAGCTAGTATTTTTTCAGCTCGAAATTCGTCTCTTCGATGAACAACTGTAACTGTACTTGCTATATTTGAAAGATAAAGAGCTTCTTCTACAGCTGTATTACCGCCGCCAATTACTGCTACATCAGCATTACGATAGAAAAAACCATCACAGGTCGCGCATGCTGAAACACCTTTGCCTATATATTTTTCTTCTGAATCCATGCCTAAGTATTTAGCAGAAGCTCCGGTGGCAATAATCAATGTATCACAAGTGTATTCGCCCGAATCTCCAGTTAGTTTAATAGGTTTTGTTGATAAATCAGCAGCATGAATATGATCAGAGATGACTTTTGTATCGAATCTTTTAACATGAGCAAGCATACGTTCCATTAATTCTGAACCCTGTAGTCCTGAGACATCTCCAGGCCAATTATCGACATCTGTAGTGGTAGTCAATTGGCCGCCTTGTTGTAAACCTGTAATTAATACTGGAGAAAGATTGGCGCGTGCAGCGTATAATGCAGCTGTATAGCCAGCTGGCCCTGAACCCAAAATAAGTAGTTTTGTGTGACGTTCTTTAACCATGTATATATTGCGTGATATCCAAAAGGAAAATGAGCTGAAATATTTAAGAATCTGCTATGGTACGTTATAGTCACAGGATCAGCAAAGTAAGTAATTTTTTATAAATTTATTTTTTTATAATCATATATATCATATACTTATATAATTATCTTAATAAAAAGGTTTAAATTGAAACAAGCATCTCGTAAAGCAAAAGTCACTTACCCTGTATCTGACAAAGTATTAAAAAATATTAGAGAAGGCCTGATATTTGTCTCTTTGTCTCTAGCTTTATATCTATTAATCGCGCTGTTTTCGTATAGTCAAAATGATTCTTCTTGGTCATATTCTGTCAATAGCGATACTTTTCAAAATAATGCAGGAGTTTTTGGTGCTTATATTGCAGATATATTGTTATACACATTTGGTTATTTTGGCTACTTAATACCTTTTGTTTTTATTGCTAGTGGTTGGAGGATGTATCTATCACGCACGGACAAAAAAACTTTTGATTATTTTATATTTGCCATTCATTCAATAGGAATAATTTTAGCGTTACTTGGCGGCTGCGGATTATTATGGATGTATTTCAACACAAGCGCTTTGCTTCCACATGAAATAAGAGGGGCAGGGGGTGTTCTGGGTTATACAGTGGGTCCTGTACTATCAAAATTTACTGGATCTGATGGCAGTACTTTAATTATGTTAGCAATGTTTATGATTGGGCTTACGCTGTATACAGGGCTGTCATGGATTTGGATAACAGATTCAACTGGAAAATTTATTCTAGGCTTGTCTACGCAGTTTCGGAATTATGTATCATCTTTTTTAGATTATATCGAAGGTCGACGCGCTCGTAAGGGGCGTGAAACTGCGCTTAAAATAGACCAAGAAATTGTAGAACAACGTGATCCATTAAAGATTGAGCCAATAATTTCAGATATAAAACCAAGTGTACGCTCTATAAAAGAAAAACAAGAAAATTTATTTGAACCTTCGCCAGAAATAGCGTTACCACCACTTAATCTGTTAGATGACCCTGCGCCGTCAGCAGACCAATATTCAAAAGAGACCCTTGAAGCAATGTCAAGGCAGGTAGAGTTAAAGTTAAAAGATTTTGGTGTAGAAGTAAAAGTTGTTGCAGTTCATCCAGGCCCGGTGATTACACGTTTCGAATTAAATCCAGCGCCCGGAATAAAAGGAAGTCAGATTATTAATCTGTCAAAAGATTTAGCGCGATCACTTTCAGTCATTAGTGTTCGTATTGTAGATGTCATACCCGGGAAGCCGTATATAGGTCTTGAAATTCCTAATGAAAATCGCGAATTAGTAACCTTAGGGGAAATATTAAATAGTAATCAGTATGAATCAATTAGTTCATCGTTAGCGTTAGCGCTAGGAAAAAATATAAGTGGAACACCTGTCGTGACAGCTCTCGAAAAAATGCCTCACTTACTGGTTGCAGGAACAACTGGCTCAGGAAAATCTGTTGCATTAAACGCGATGATTTTAAGTTTATTATATAAATCAACTGCATCAGATGTACGGATGATAATGATCGATCCTAAAATGCTTGAGTTATCAGTTTATGAAGGCATTCCTAATTTATTATCGCCAGTTGTAACTGATATGAAGGAATCGGCAAATGCCCTAAGGTGGTGTGTTGCAGAAATGGAAAGGCGTTATAAATTAATGGCAAGCTTAGGAGTTCGTAATGTCGGTGGTTATAACCGAAAAATCACCGAGGCAAACGAAAAAGGTGATCCCATACAAGATCCATTCTATATTGCTACAAGCGAAGAAGACGAAATTCCATATTTAGAAAAATTGCCTTCTATCGTCGTCGTTATTGATGAATTAGCTGACATGATGATGACTACTGGAAAGAAAGTAGAAGAGTTGATTGCCAGACTTGCACAAAAAGCAAGAGCCGCAGGTGTACACTTAATTTTAGCAACACAACGGCCCTCTGTTGACGTTATCACTGGTTTAATTAAAGCAAATATTCCATGTCGTATTGCGTTTCAGGTCTCTTCAAAAGTTGATTCAAGAACAATTCTTGATCAAATGGGAGCGGAACAATTATTGGGTCACGGTGATATGCTATTTTTGCCTCCTGGCAGCAGCAACCCAGAACGTATTCATGGAGCATTTGTTTCTGACGAGGAAGTGCATAAGGTTGTTAGTAATTTAAAATCACTAGGTAGTCCTGAATACAACGAAGAAATATTACGTGGGCCAAACGAAGGTGGTGCTGAAGCAATACCAGGACTTGATACACCGAATGAGGAAATGGATCCGTTATATGACGAAGCTGTTAGAATTGTTATTGAAACACGTAAATCTTCTATATCATATATTCAACGAAGACTAAAAGTTGGTTATAACCGTGCTGCAAGAATTGTTGAAGAGATGGAAAAAAGTGGCTTAGTAGGGCCTCTCGAATCAAATGGCAGTAGGGAAATATTAATTCCTCCCTCAACTAAATAGAATGGTTAAAGTTAAATTAATATTTTTAATTTTTATTTACCTTATTATTATTCAGACAGGTAGCACTAATACCGATCCTTTGCAGTATTTCTTAACTGATCTCAGATCGCTTGAAGCAAAATTTGTGCAAATTTTAATAAATGAGAATGGTGATGAACTTGAAAGAACCGAAGGCGTTCTTTATTTGCAAACTCCTGATAGTTTTTTTTGGCATTACCAAAAACCATATGCGCAAAAAATTATCTCAAACGGAAGTAAGCTATGGATTTTCGATGAAGATTTAGAACAAGTAACTGTAAAGAATATTGATAATAAAATTGAACAAACACCCGCTGGAATTATTTTAGGTAATCATTCTATCAAAGAACATTTTGTGCAGATTAGTATAGGAGTAATTGATGGTTATGATTGGATTGAATTAACACCAAGAGATCTAGATGCGCAATATAAAAATATAAAGATAGGATTTAATAATAATAATTTAGGAATGATGATTATTATTGATAATTTAGAGCAAATTACGCGTATAGATTTTTCAGACTCCAAAAAGAATATTAAATTATCATCAGAAATTTTTAATTTTAATGTACCTGATAATATCGATATTTTTGACGAAACAAAATAAATCATGGAAAAAGAAAATGACTACCGGCCATTAGCAGACAGAATGCGACCAACTTCTATCGATAATTATATTGGACAAAAACATATTTTAGATAGTGGCAAACCATTACGAAAGGCTATTGAACAAGGGTGCTTGCATTCAATGATCTTTTGGGGTCCTCCCGGCACAGGGAAAACAACATTAGCAAAATTAATTTCAAAATCATGCGATGCTCAATTTTTAACATTATCTGCTGTACTAAGTGGTGTAAAAGATATTCGAGCAGCTATAGAGAAAGCAGAACAATATAGGGACGTATACAATAAAGATACAATATTATTTGTTGACGAAGCCCATCGTTTTAATAAATCACAACAAGATGCTTTTTTACCTTATGTTGAAAATGGAACAATTGTATTTATCGGTGCGACAACTGAGAATCCGTCATTCGAGCTTAATAATGCATTATTATCTAGATTAAGAGTGTATGTTTTAAAGTCTTTAGATAAAAATGAAATAAATGAGATTATAAATCAAGCATTAACCGATAATAATAATGGTTTAGCAACAGCTAAAATAAAAATGGACGATGAGGTTACATCAAAACTAGCGGAAGTTGCAGATGGTGATGCACGTCGTGCACTTAATTTATTAGAAATTTCTTCAGATCTAGCTGAGAATAAAATAATAACAAAAGAATTAATTAATGAAGTCTTAAAAGATGGTTCATTGAGGCGTTTTGACAAAGGAGGCGAAGCATTTTATGACCAAATTTCTGCACTACATAAAGCTGTAAGAGGATCGGATCCAGACGCTTCGCTTTATTGGTTTGCAAGAATGATTGATGGTGGCTGCGATCCTTTCTATATTGCTCGTCGAGTTATTCGTATTGCATCTGAAGATATTGGAAATGCTGACCCTAGAGGAATCAGGCTAGCTTTAGATGCTTGGGAAACTCAGGAGCGTTTAGGATCACCAGAGGGAGAGCTAGCAATCGCACATGCTATAGTATATCTTGCCTGTGCTGCTAAAAGTAATGCTGTCTATAAAGCATTTAATTTAGCGATGAAGGATGCTAAAGAATTTGGTTCGAAAGATGTTCCTCTTCATTTACGAAATGCTCCAACAAAACTTATGAAGGAACTAGAATATGGCAAGGATTATCAATATGCGCACAACGATCCTAGTGGTTATGTCGCCGGAGAAGATTATTTTCCAGACGACATGGAAAGAAAACAATATTATTACCCTGTTAATAGAGGACTCGAAATTAAAATTGCTGAAAAGCTAGAGTCATTAAGAGAAAAAGATAGAAAGGTAAGTAAATTAAAGACATGATGAATTTACTAGCTATAGCGATAGGTGGTGCTACAGGATCTTTGTGCAGGTATGGGATGACAAACGGAATATATTTTTTTCTTGGAAGAGGGTTTCCTTATGGAACGTTGGCCGTAAATATCTTGGGATCAATACTTATGGGAATTGCCTATATCATGATGGTTGAAAAAGTAGAAGTTAGCCCGGAATGGCGAATGGGTATAATCGTTGGGCTGCTTGGCGCGTTCACAACTTTTTCTACATTTTCAATTGAAACATTGGAGCTTTTTGAAACTGGTGAAAATTTAAAAGCTATTTTAAATATGTTTTTAAGTGTTACGCTTTGTATTTCTGGTTGTTGGATAGGAATGATTTTAGCGAGACAAATATAATGTTAGATCCACAATTAATAAGAAATGAGTTAGATTCTGTTGCTGAAGCATTAGAAAAACGAGGTATATCAATTGATATAAATAAGATTAAAAAAATTGAAGATAAACGTAAGTCTATACAAGTAAAAACTGAAAAACTTCAAGCCGATCGAAATCTCATATCAAAAAAAATTGGAGAGTTAAAAGCAAAAAATGAAAACACAGAAAAGTTCTTTAGTGAAGTTACCTTAATTAAGGAACAGCTTGATAAAAATGAAGAATCATTAGATGTTATTCAGAATGAATTAAATGAATTATTAATTACAATTCCCAATATCCCTCATAAATCTGTTCCTATTGGTAATAGTAGTGAAGATAATCAATTTATAAGAGAGTGGGGGGATAAACCAACTTTTGATTTTAAAATACATGATCATGTCGATCTTGGGGAATCATTAGGATTGATAGATTTTGATTCTGCAACGCAAATAGCAAGTTCTCGTTTTGTCGTAATGAAAGGTGGAATCGCTCATCTTCATCGTGCTTTGATACAATTTATGTTAGACGCTCACACAACTGAATATTCTTACCAAGAGGTTAATGTTCCATATTTAGTAAATAAAAATAGCTGCATAAATACTGGCCAGCTGCCAAAATTTAAAGAGGATCTTTTTTGTATTGAAGGCGAGGATTTTTATTTAATTCCAACTGCTGAAATACCAGTAACAAACATTGTTAAAGACAAAATTGTAAATGATGCAGATTTGCCTTTAAAATTTGTATGCCATTCACCATGCTTTCGTAGTGAGGCTGGTTCTTACGGAAAAGACACAAGAGGCATGATAAGGCAGCATCAATTTGAAAAAGTTGAACTGGTTCAAATTGTTAAACCTGATGATTCATATACTGCACTTGAGGAATTGACGCTGCATGCTGAGTCAATACTGCAGAAACTAAATCTTCCTTATCGTATTGTTTCCTTATGTACTGGTGATTTAGGTTTTGCTGCAGCAAAAACCTATGATATTGAAGTGTGGTTGCCAAGCCAAGATACGTATCGTGAAATATCATCTTGTAGTAACTTCGAATCATTTCAGGCGCGGCGAATGAAAGCGCGTTGGCGTAGTGATACCACTAATAAAACCGAGTTATTACATACGTTAAATGGCTCAGGTCTTGCAATAGGAAGAACTTTAATCGCTATTATGGAAAATTATCAGACAAAAGATGGTGATATTTTAATTCCGGATGCACTGCGTAAATACATGAATAACGAATCAGTGATAAAGAAACTATAAATTATTGTAATTCCTTTAGTACAGCATCAAGACTTTCTTTTGCATCACCAAAATACATACGTGTATTTTCTTTGAAGAAAAGTGGATTCTGCACACCCGCATACCCAGTAGCCATACTTCTTTTTAAGACAATTGTCGTTGTACCTTTCCAACATTCTAATACAGGCATACCTGCTATGGGACTATTCGGGTCTTCTTGTGCTGATGGATTTACAATATCGTTTGCACCTATGATGATAGAAACATCTGTTGTTGGAAAGTCATCGTTTATTTCATCCATTTCAAAAACAATATCATAAGGAACTTTTGCTTCCGCAAGCAAGACATTCATATGCCCTGGCATACGACCTGCAACCGGATGAATACCGAATCTAACATTTATTTTTTTATCTCGTAATGTTTTAGTAATTTCATTTACAGTATGTTGAGCCTGAGCAACAGCCATTCCATAACCAGGAATTATCATAATTTCTTTTGCGTTTTGTAAAAGACTAGCCACTTCATCTGTTTCAATCGGAACCACTTCACCTTGATCCTCCACTGCTCCTGCTGTCACAGCACCAGTATCCGTACCAAAACCTCCAGCAATCACTGAGACAAAGTTTCGATTCATTGCGCGACACATAATATAACTCAAAATAGCACCGCTACTTCCAACTAATGCACCAACAACAATTAATAAGTCATTGGATAACATAAACCCTGTAGCTGATGCTGCCCAGCCGGAATAACTGTTTAACATTGAAACAACAACGGGCATATCAGCACCGCCAATTGCCATTACCATATGGATTCCAAATAATAATGCTATGGCAGTCATGATCATTAAATAGTTCATGGCATTACCTGTTTCTGCATGCTGAACAAATTCATAGCCAACCCAAATAGATAGTATAAGAAGACCAAGATTTAACCAATGACGAGCGGGGAGCATTAAGGGACTACCACCAATTAAGCCGCTTAATTTACCAAAAGCAACAACTGAACCAGAGAAAGTAACAGCACCGATTAAAACACCGATATAAATTTCAACTTCGTGTATTACTTTCTCAATATGTGTCGGAAAAGAAATAGTTTCGTCCATAAAATTTACATAACCAACTAAAACTGCAGCCAGGCCCACCAAACTATGCAGGATTGCAACAAGCTCAGGCATTTGTGTCATTTCAACTTTCCTAGCTAGCGTAATACCTATTGAGCCACCAACTAACATGGCGATTATAATAAGATGAAGATTGTTTGTGACTTCTGGGCCAAACACAGTTGCAAGCACTGCAATGGTCATGCCGATCATGCCGTAAATATTACCTTTACGAGCTGTTTCCTGATGACTTAAACCACCTAAGGTCAGGATAAAGAGAATAATTGCTCCAAGATATGAAACTGTTACTAATCCTTCTGACATATTTATTCTCCTTATTTCCTAAACATCTCTAGCATTCTGCGAGTTACAGCAAATCCACCTGAAATATTAATACTGGTTATCAATATTCCTATAAAGGCTAATGCAACTAGTAGCGTACCGGATGAAGAAATTTGTATTAATGCACCGATAATTATAATACTACTAACCGCATTTGTGACGCTCATTAGAGGTGTATGTAAAGATGCTGTTACATTCCATATAACCATGTAACCAATAAAACATGACAAAACAAAAACGGTAAAATGTGTCATAAATGATGAAGGTGCTACAGAGCCAAGACCATATAAAAGAAGGGCGCCAATAATTAATGGCGAGGATTGTCTTAGTAAACTTGGTTTTTTAGGTTCTTCAACAACAACAGGCGCTGGTTCAGTTGGTTTCTCAACGGGCGCGGCTGATAATTTTGGTGCTGGTGGCGGCCATGTAATTTCACCTTTATTAATCACAGTTGCTCCTCTTACCGCTTCATCTTCCATATCTATGATCATCTGGCCATCTTTTTCAGGCGTCATGTCAGTGAGTAAATGTCTTAAATTTGTTCCATAGAGCTGGCTCGATTGATTTGGAAGGCGACTTGGCAAATCACTATAACCAATTATTGTTATACCGTTCTCCGTGACATTTACA
>CAZJED010000037.1:0-2205 GCA_964544965.1 uncultured Enterobacteriaceae bacterium | reverse complement strand
TATGCGGAACTGTTAATTCACAATTACCGCCTTGTTCTGCAGCAAGATCAACAATAACACTACCGTCTTTCATTGAATTAACCATATCTTGTGTAATTAATTTAGGTGCGGGTTTGCCTGGTATCAATGCAGTTGTAACAATTATATCAACGTCTTTAGCTTGTTCAGCAAAGAGCGCCATTTCAGCTGCAATAAATTCATCGCTCATTGTTTTTGCATAACCACCTTCACCGCTTCCATCTTCTTCGAAATCAAGTAATAAAAATTCAGCGCCCATACTTTCAACTTGTTCTTTAACTTCGGGGCGCGTATCGAACGAACGAACAATTGCGCCAAGACTATTTGCAGCGCCAATAGCTGCAAGTCCTGCAACTCCTGCGCCAATGACAAGGACTTTTGCGGGAGGAACCTTACCAGCTGCAGTTATTTGACCTGTAAAGAAGCGTCCAAAGTGGTGTGATGCTTCAATAATAGCCCGATAGCCAGCAATATTAGCCATTGAGCTTAATGCATCCATTTTTTGTGCTCTTGAAATTCGAGGGACGCTATCCATAGCGAGAACATTAATATTTTTTTCTGATAATTTTTTCATTAATGCTTCGTTTTGCGCAGGCCAAATAAAACTAATTAATGTTTGATCTTCTTTTAGTAGATCACATTCATCTATATTTAGGGTAGGGTGTTTTTCTGGGGCACGAACTTTTAAAATAATATCAGATGATTCCCAAAGCGCTTTTGTATCAGAAATAATTTCTGCGCCTGATTCCTGATAGGCATTATCCGAGAAGTTTGCTTGCGAACCTGCTTCCGACTCAACTGCTATAGTGTAACCGAGTTTTCGTAAATATTTTATAACTTCAGGGGTTGTCGCAACTCTTTTCTCACCTGTATGTACTTCACATGGCACGCCGATTTTCATCGCATGAATCCCTCGCAAATAATTGGAATGTACTAATTAGAATTAGTTCTTATACTAAAAAAAGCGGCGATATTAGCATGATTGATGAATAATTTCATCGGTTGAATTACTTCATGCAAAAAAAACCTGACTTTCGCCAGGTTTTTTTTGTAATTGATGGATTTTTTATATTACTCTCTGCCGCTAAACATAGCCAGAAGATGAAGTAGCGATGTAAAAAGATTATATATTGAAACGTAAAGAGTAACTGTTGCCAAAATATAATTCCTCTCACCACCATGAATCATTGCGCTTGTCTGGTACAAAATGAGTCCGGACATCAATAGGACGAACATACCTGAAACTACTAATGAAAGAGTTGGGAGAGCAAAAATTGCAGCCCCAATACCAGCTAAAAAGCCAACTAAAATTCCGGTAAATATAAATCCTCCCATAAAACTAAAATCCTTTCTGGTTGTTAGTGCATAAGTTGAAAGACCGACAAAAATTGCACCAGTTCCACCAAGCGCAGTCATAACTAACTGCGTACCATTAGCAAAATGCGAGACATAAAGATTAAGAATTGGCCCAAGCGTTAGACCCATAAAACCAGTTAGAGCAAAAACAGCGGCGATACCCCAAACACTATTTCTAAGTGCTTGGACAAGAAAAAGCAATCCAAAGTAACCGGCAAGTGTCATAAATAAACCAGGGTGAGGCATATTATATGCCATTGACAGACCAGCAGTAAGCGCACTAAAAAGCAGTGTCATCGATAACAAAATGTAGGTATTTCGTATTACTCTGTTTGTTGCAAATACCGCCTCCGAACTACCTCGACGTGCAACTGTGTTTGTAGATTGATTCATAATTATCTCACCTCAAAAAAATAAATATAATTACTCATATGATGCTTGGCTAGTTTAATTTCAAGCTAAGTCTTGATCAAATTCAATTAAATTTACGGCAATTTTAACAGATTTATGAAGATAGGGCAGTAAATGACTAACTAACCACTATCATCTTTCAGGATTAATGATGATGATGTATCCTCACGCTCTCGAGCTGGAGAGGTGGCAGAGTGGTTGAATGCACCGGTCTTGAAAACCGACAAGTCTTAACGGGCTTCGAGGGTTCGAATCCCTCCCTCTCCGCCATTTTAAATCATGATATGAGGGCTACATGGAACACATAATCGGAGAATACATGCATTTCGCTGACGCAAATCTCAGAGGTTTTGTATTTGGTTTTGTTCATATTTTTATTATGTTAATTGGTTATTACTCTGGCTGGAGTATTAATAGATT
>CAZJED010000036.1:0-14936 GCA_964544965.1 uncultured Enterobacteriaceae bacterium | reverse complement strand
ACTGCTAAATGTAGATTTTATACCAACTGCTGAAAACCCCGTCAAGCAATGCTTTGATAGTATATGATTTTTTTTTCGCCTATTTCTTCTAACTAAATCTAGACTTTGCCTAAAGTATTGTCTCTAGTGAGGTCTAATTGAATCAGTTTCTTCTTCTTTTTTCTCGCCACTCACGTCTCGATTCGATTCTTTCTTAATATTTAGTTCTGGCATTTTTTCCAAAGCAATCTCCAATACTTCATCGATCCATCGAACCGGGCAAATATCGAGATTCTGTTTAATATTCTTAGGTATTTCTACTAATTCCCTTTTATTCTCTTCTGGAATTATTACTTTCTGTAAACCTCCGCGTAATGCCGCAAGTAATTTTTCTTTTAATCCTCCAATCGGTAATACTTCACCTCGAAGAGTAATCTCACCAGTCATTGCCACATTCGATTTTACAGGTATGCCGCATAATGCTGATACCAATGCCGTGCACATTGCAACGCCGGCACTTGGTCCGTCCTTTGGTGTAGCACCTTCAGGAACGTGAATATGAAAATCATGCTCCTTATAAAATTCGTGATCAATACCCAAAAGCTCACTTCGACTTCTTACAACAGTCATTGCTGCCTCTATAGATTCCTGCATAACATCGCCCAACTTTCCTGTACGTGTAATCTTGCCCTTTCCATCCACAATTGCGGCTTCGATTGTTAATAATTCTCCGCCTACCTCCGTCCAAGCAAGGCCAGTTACCTGCCCAATCCTATTTTCTTCTTCCATCATGCCATAGCGATAATGTTTAACGCCTATTAAAGATTCTAACTTTTTCGAAGTCACAACATATTTTTTATCTGATGGCTTAAGTAGAATTCGTTTAACAATTTTTCTACAAATATTAGCTATCTCTCGATCTAAATTACGTACACCCGCTTCACGCGTGTAATATCGTATAATATCTCGAACCGCACTATCCCTTATTGTAATCTCATCTTCATTTAAACCATTCTGCTCGAGTTGCTTTTTGATAAGGTATTTTTTAGCGATACTTACTTTTTCATCTTCTGTGTAGCCAGATATTCGAATAACTTCCATTCGATCTAATAGAGGCGGTGGAATATTTAAACTGTTTGCAGTCGTCACAAACATAACCTCGGACAGATCATAATCAACTTCCAGATAATGATCGTTAAATAAATTATTTTGTTCAGGATCAAGTACTTCCAACAATGCAGATGCTGGATCGCCGCGAAAATCCATTGCCATCTTATCTATCTCATCCAAAAGAAAAAGTGGATTTTTTTTACCAATCTTTGACATTCCTTGAATAATCTTTCCGGGCATTGAGCCGATATATGTACGACGATGCCCGCGTATTTCAGCTTCGTCGCGAATACCGCCGAGCGACATACGAGCAAATTCCCGATTAGTTGCCCTAGCAATTGAGCGTCCCAACGAAGTTTTTCCAACACCTGGAGGGCCAACTAGACATAAAATTGGACCTTTCATCTTTTTTACGCGTTGCTGTACTGCTAAATACTCTAAAATACGTTCTTTAACTTTTTCCAAACCATAATGATCTGCTTCAAGAATTTCTTCCGCCTTTACAATATCCTTTGATACTTTGCTGCGTTTTTTCCAAGGAACACTTATTAACCAATCTATATAATTACGAACAACCGTGGCCTCAGCAGACATCGGTGACATCATCTTTAATTTATTTAATTCTGAATTAGCTTTCCCTTTAGCCTCTTTATGCATGCCTACTTTTTCGACCTTATTAGCGAGATCATCAATCTCATTAGGAACATCCTCCATATCTCCTAATTCATTCTGTATTGCCTTCATTTGCTCATTAAGGTAATACTCACGTTGGCTCTTTTCCATTTGAGTTTTCACTCGTCCACGAATTTTTTTCTCAACTTGCAATAAATCAATCTCAGAATCCATCAAGTGGATTAAATACTCCAGTCGTTCTTTAACATCAGAAATACTCAGGACCTTCTGTTTTTCTTCTATTTTTACAGACATATGAGCTGCAATGGTATCAGCCAAGCGACTCGAGTCATCAATACTCACCAAGGAAGATATGATTTCCGGAGGGACTTTTTTATTTAACTTTACGTATTGTTCAAATTGGTTTACAGCTGAACGGACATGTACGTCCATATCATTTTCATCAACAACATTCGGTACAATTAGTTCAGCATCTGCAACGAACATCCCATCGGCTTCTTTGTAATTTGATACTGTTGCTCTTGATGTTCCTTCAACAAGAACTTTAATAGTGCCATCTGGTAATTTTAATAACTGAAGAATATTCGCCATTGTTCCAACATCATAGGTTTCGTTTTCACCTGGATCATCTTCAGTTGGACTTTTTTGCGCAACAAGTAATATTTGTTTATTGCCTTCCATTGCTATGTCGAGCGCTTTAATTGACTTCACCCGCCCTACGAAAAGCGGAATGACCATATGCGGATATACGACAACATCTCGAAGCGGTAATACTGGTAGCGCTTGTGTTTCTAGCGACATAACCATCTAATTTTAAAGAGAAAATTAAGATTTTCAATATCTATAAGAGTTTGCATATAACCCCCTAATATTGTGCCTAAATCACCTTTTTTCAATAGATAACACAAAAAATAGTAAAGCTTTCCAAGGCTTATTACAAATAAAAAATCTATTCTGAAGCCACTTTTTGCATTTCTGCTGATTCGTAAATTAATAAAGGATCAGTTCCATTATTAATAACACTTTCATCAATGACAACTTTAACAATATCTTCACTTGAAGGTAAGTCATACATAGTGTCTAGCAAGATATTTTCCATAATCGATCGCAAACCTCTTGCCCCTGTTTTCCGCTCCATTGATTTTTTTGCGACAGCTCGTAACGCATCATCACGAAATTCTAACTCACATCCTTCCATTTCAAACAGATGAACGTACTGTTTTGTAATCGCATTTTTTGGTTCGAGCAAAATTCTAACGAGCTGATCTTCATCAAGCTCATCTAATGTAGCAGCTACAGGAAGTCTGCCAACAAATTCAGGAATCAATCCATATTTTATTAAATCTTCTGGTTCAACGCTTTGTAAAACCTCGCTGATACTTTTTCTATCATTTTGACTTTTTACTTCTGCTGAGAACCCTATGCCACCTTTTTCAGAACGCTCTAAAATTATTTTATCTAACCCAGCAAATGCACCGCCGCAAATAAATAGAATATTTGAAGTATCGACAGGTAAAAATTCTTGTTGGGGATGTTTGCGTCCTCCTTGTGGTGGAACTGATGCAATTGTGCCTTCAATTAATTTCAAAAGGGCTTGTTGAACCCCTTCGCCTGAAACATCACGTGTTATCGAAGGATTATCAGACTTACGTGAAATCTTATCTATTTCATCAATATAGACAATCCCGGTCTGTGCTTTATCAACATCATAATCACATTTTTGCAGCAATTTCTGAATAATATTCTCAACATCTTCACCAACGTAGCCTGCTTCAGTTAAGGTTGTTGCATCGGTAATGGTAAAAGGAACATTTAGTAAACGCGCCATTGTTTCCGCTAATAATGTTTTGCCGCTTCCAGTTGGGCCTATCAAAAGTACATTACTCTTTGATAATTCAATATCTGAGTTTGTTATACCCTGTTCTAAACGCTTGTAGTGATTATAAACTGCGACTGACAAAATTTTCTTTGCCTTATTTTGACCTATTACATATTCATCTAAGATCTTATTAATCTCTTTCGGTGTTGGTAATGATTTAAGATCGCCTACACCAGTTTTTTCAAATGCTTCTTCCTCAATGATGTCATTGCATAATGAAACGCACTCATCACAAATAAAAACTGATGGGCCTGCAATTAATTTTCGCACTTCATGCTGGCTTTTTCCGCAAAAAGAGCAATAGAGTAAACGTTCGCCATCACCATTCTTACTTTGTTTTTTATCAGTCATAAAATACCAACTCCATAAAATTTATTAGTTCACAATCTTATGTGTAACTGTTAAGTGTATTTTAATTAATTCTCAGCTACATTTACTCTTTCATCTAAAACTTCATCAATTAATCCATATTCTTTTGCTTCAATTGCACTCATAAAATTATCACGTTCGGTATCACTCTTAATAGTATCAAGTGTTTGACCAGTATGGTCGGAAAAAATTTTATTCAGCCTTTCGCGTGCTTGCAATATTTCACGTGCATGAATATCTATATCTGATGCCTGCCCTTGAAACCCTCCTAATGGTTGATGAATCATAACTCGTGAATGCGGCAGACAATAACGTTTCCCTTTTTCTCCGCCGGCAAGTAGTAATGCGCCCATACTAGCTGCCTGTCCAACACACATAGTGCTTACATTTGGTTTTATAAATTGCATCGTATCGTAAATAGCTAAACCGGCTGTGACGGAACCACCAGGAGAATTAATATAAAGATTAATATCCTTGTCAGGATTTTCAGATTCAAGATACAGTAGCTGCGCAATAATTAAATTAGCAACATTATCTTCCACAGGACCAACCAGAAAAATAACACGCTCCTTTAAAAGTCGCGAATAAATATCATAGGCTCTCTCCCCTCTTGATGTCTGTTCTACCACCATCGGGACTAAATTTAATGCTTGTATATCATTTTTATTCATAACATATTGTTTTCTATATAAATAATTTTCTCTTAGCTTCCAGTTTGCCCTTTATTCATAATTTCGTCAAAAGTACTTGGCTTATCCGTAACATTTGCATGCTCTAAAACCCAATCAACAACACTATCTTCCAAAGATAAGACCTCTACTTCTGCTAAATTTTTCTCATCAGAATAATACCAATTAATCACTGCTTTCGGGTCTTCATAGCCCGATGCTGCATGCTCCACCATTTCGCGAACTTTTTTTGGATCTGCCTTCAAATCATTTTGCTTAATAACCTCAGCAAGAATTAATTGTAAAGAAACTCGTTTCTTAGCCTGATCTAAAAGAACTGAATCGCTTGCTGATTTGATTTTGTCTGCATCAGCGCCTTGTTGCTTTATATTTTTTTCTAATTCACTCATCAAACGCGCATGTTCATTAGTAACTAATGATTGTGGTAATTCAATATCATTTTCATGATAAAGTTTATCAAGCACCATATCTTTAAGTTGTCGTCTTAATGACAACTCAATCTCACGATCCATATTCTTTTTAATCTCAAGTCGTAGTGATTCTTCGTCTCCTTTCTGAATACCAAGCTTCTCTATAAAATCTTTATTAATATCTGGAAGAATAGTTTCATTAACACTATTAATTTTAACTTTAAACTCAACCTGCTTTCCTTTTAAATCTTCTTTTCCATAATCTTTTGGAAATCTTAGTTTTAATAAAACTTCTTCTCCTGTTGATTTATTAGTTAAACCATCTTCAAAACCATCTATAAAACTTCTTGTGCCTAATTCAAGATTATAGTTTTCGGCACTGCCTCCCTCAAAAGGCTCATTATTAATAAAACCTTCGAAGTTTATATTCACAATATCGCCAATCTTGGCAGATCTTTCTACAGCCTCTAATTTACAATGTTGTTTACGTAATTTTTCAATCATAGCATCTATATCTTTCTTTGATATTTCGCATGATGGCCTTTCAAATTTTAATTTTTCTGTGGGCTTGAGTGTAATTTCAGGATAGATTTCGAAAGTTGCTGTGTAAGAAAGTGCTTTGCCATCAGTAGCATCAACCTTTTCAATTTGGGGCTGGCCTGCGGGTTTCAGATTTTCCTGATTAATTGCTTCGAACAACGTTGTTCGAACTAATTCGCCTACAACTTCTTTTCTTACTTGTTCCCCGTATCTTCCGTCAATAACTTTTAATGGAACTTTACCAGGGCGAAAACCCTGCACTTTTGTAGTTCTTGTCATATTCTGAAGGCGCTCACTGACTTGCGAGGTAATCCTTGTTTCTGGTACCTCGACATGAACTTTGCGTTCAAGTGAACCTGTGTTTTCAACTGATACTTGCATTTGTTATGAGATTTCCTCAGTAGTTAAACTAATAAAATCAGTAATTTGTAATTTTAACCTAGATTCAACATAAAAAGTAACTGAAATTTTGATACCCCAGATAATAGCCCAATTTCTTAGAAAAAGCGGGTGATATCGTAGTGGTGCGAAAGGAGAGACTCGAACTCTCACGCCTTACGGCACTGGAACCTAAATCCAGCGCGTCTACCAATTCCGCCACTTTCGCATGGGATTACTTAGAATTCTAAAAACTTTTGATATTTTTTAAAAATATAACCTACTTTTAAAAACATCTATCTGCAAATGATTTGCAAACTCGTCTACATTTTCTTGTGCCTGAATTACGCGAAGGATTAATTATACAATCTTCTCCCCATTTGTTGCAGACGGTAATGCATTTTTTTTCTTCTACCGTTTTGTCCCCTTGCATATTGTTATAACCTTCCGGCAGTAATAGATCACCATCTAAAGGTTTGACTTCTTCGATGTACCCTTCTCCTGAAGAGAGCGGAAAAATTAAACACAAAGATAAAATTATTGATATGAATAGCTTTATTTTAAATGAATTCATAATTTAGATATTTTTTTCGTATTTTCTAAGAGAATCATTTTTTATGCTTTTACAAAATTATTAGGGAGAAAGAATTTTGTCTAAAATATCGCCAATTTTTTCCCGATTATAGCCCGTAACAACCTCTTCGCCGATGACTGTTACTGGAACAGATAATTTACCTGAAATTTCGGTTAACTCTTTCTGCATCTCTGGATCATTACTAACATCTTTTTCGCTAAAAGGTATATCGCGACTCCTTAGATAAATCGCAACATTTTCACAAGTTTCGCAATCAGGTATTGTATACAAAATAACTTCCAATTTAGCTAAATTTATTTCCTTTGATGCATCTTTCCCAACACTTACTTTCTTTTTTTCTAATAAATGGGTTCCAGGGGGGCAAGTTTTTTGAAATGACTGATTGCCTTCACTATCTTCACAAACAACGACATCAACTGCCGAAAATGAAGAATGGCAAAAAATGTACATCAATATAAATACGATATTTCTTATTATCGACATAAGTTCCTCGTCTATATAAAAATAAGCATAATATTACTATTTTGACTCTAAAATCGACTAAGAGTTTTATTTTCTTAGTTACAAATATTGTCCTAAAATCATATACTAAATCATAGCGAATATGGAGTTAAATCTATTTTGAGCAAGAAAATTACAAGATTCAGAATCTCTATTTCATCTATTATTTTACTCGCCTGGCTTATTACTTTATCAGTATCAGCCGAAATATATAAGTGGGTTGATGATGAGGGAAAAGTTCATTATGGCGAAAAATTACCGAATACGATTACAGATGATGGTGTTGAGACAATAAAATTCAGAGATAATGTAGATACTCAACGTGCAAATAAAGCTCTCGAAAAACAGTCAAAATCGCTTAATAAACTCAGCGAAAAAAGAAAAAAAGAAAAAGAAGATGTAGAGATAAAAAAAGAAGAGCTGGCAAAAATGAAAGCACACTGCGAGGAAGCGAAAAAGAATTTAAATAAGTACCAATACCCAAAGGTTTCTTTTGTAGAAGACGATGGAACGGTACGTTCGCTTGGCGAGGAAGAAAGACAAGAAGGTATGAAAGAAGCTGAAAAAATAGTTGGAGAGGTTTGTAATTAATTATCAATTTATGGTTGCCATTTATAAGCATATTTTAATAGCTCCCTTAATAATTCCCCGCGAGGCTCATCTCTATATTCGTCTTCAAGCATAATCATGGCGTTCTTAGCGTTCTCGTGACCTAGCATTGCTAGACTGGTTATCGCGGTTTGGACAACATATCGGTTGTTTGAGTTAACCATTTTAACTAAATATTCAATATCTTTCGGGTCGCCATTTAAACCAAGCGCCACTACCACCTGTGCGCGAATAAACTCATGATCGGAATAACTATGTGAGCGAATAAATGCTTTATATTCTTCGGTGTTAAATATCCTGATTCGATTAATTGTACTGGCAAGTGCTATTCGTGGTGGAATTTTCTCAAGTAAATCCCATGCTAACTCAGGATATTTTTCACGCTTCCTTTCCCAGATATGCTGATTCAAATGCAATACAGCCCGATGCCAACGCATTGAATATAATGCATGCAGAGTATTTGTAAGATTTACAACATTAGGTTCAGTTAAGGCTTGTCTTACCTCTGCAAAGGTCGCTTTTCCGAAGGTAATCTTTTCGCGTAACTCATCATAATCAAAAGTAGTCTCGCTATCTCCAAACACATAACTACTGTGTAATAGTATAAGAGATAATAAACAGTTTTTTATTAACTTAACAAATAGATGCATGGAACACAAAATTAGATGTTTAATGGTAAAAACCTACTAACTACTTAGCTAAATTAACGACCCCAACATTGTCTTACGGTTTCCTGTGCGGCTGCATTGTCTGATGAACAAACTTCACCACCTGCATTAATACACTTCTCCCCGGTGTGTTTTAACATTAATATGCCGCACTGAGTATCCACAAATGGATCCTGCGGTGTTGCTGTCAACGTATAAGCATTTGCAGAACCATTTATTATAGCTACTTCATATTTGCCTGTTTCGCTTTCACAGGTTGTTTTACCACAAAAATTGACATTACCTGCTGCACAATCCCTAGTTGCGGCAATTGTTGAACCAAATTTAAGGCAATCGCCATAATGCTTTTCCATTTTTGAAGCGGAATCCATTAACAATGCTCTACCTTCTGCACGTTTACCACGGATAACATATGCGTCATAAGCTGGAAAGGCAATAGCTGCAAGAATTGAAATGATCGCAACTACAATCATTAACTCAATTAAAGAAAAACCATAAGCTGACCTTCCAGCTTTATGTAATGACAGCATCATAAAATTTGCTCCTAAAAAGTAACTTTATTGTTAGAGACTAAAACTCAATTGACTCATTCCAATACGCTCTTTCAGGTGCGTTGGAAGACAATGGTCCAAGATTATGTCCGATACCATCGGATTGTGTAATACCAACAATTCCATCACGTGTAAATATAGGAATTACATCCGAAGGAATACCGCTACCGATGGACTTTCTGAATCTATTTGCACCTCTGCCTTTAGCAACTTCGCTAATTTCGGGAACATCAGCCGATAAGATAGGGAAATGATAAGCGCGTGCGGTACCGATATTCGGTGCTGCTGAGCATGGATCATCTTTCTTTTTATCGCTTGCTGACTGAGTGCCAGAACTTGTATCTCCTACAGGGTCGAAGGTTGTAAAAGCAACAGCTCCTTCTATAGTTTTTGGAGCTGAAAGATTTTTCTCTCCGGGTCTATTGCCATTTGCTTCAGCAAAGTCAAAAAAGTAACCATCAGAGCTTTTTACTGCATCTATGTCAAAATCATTAAGACTTTTTGTCGTCGCATTCAGTAAGCTAGTATCTGTTTCATGTGAGTAAGGTTTATGGTCGGGTGTTGGATATGCATCGCCATCACCAGAAACATGATTGCCATCGGCATCTACAAGCGAATTATTTCCTATAAAACGATCACGAAAAGCATAAAATCTATCATGCACTGTTTGTGATAATGGATGTGGGCGATCTCCTGTACCGAGAAGCACATAATCGTATTCTTCAGTTTCTGAAAACACTGTATCCTTTACCTGAACTACAGATGGAGGTTCAAAAAAACGTCGTCTGCTTGCGCTATCATTACCAGAAATTTTTGCTAACTTTCCAATGACCGTACCTTTGCTTCTATTACCAGCAAGCGGCACAGATTCTCCTAAATCTACTCGCCAAACTTGTCCGCCTAAATCACCGACGTATAAACGGTCTGTCAGGCCATCGCCATTCGAATCAAGTGATGAATTCTCGATGGGATTGAAAAATGCATATCGGCAACTTCAATATCTGCACCGCTACCTGCGCCGCTTATTGATAAAATCTTTTTCCCATTCATTGGATCAACAATATAAATCGCATTCCCCAGATAATCATTACCATCATTGTCGGCTGTTGTGTATCTGGTAATATCATCCAGTTTTGGATCATAACCGCCGCCAAAAACTATAACTTCTTTTGGGTGTGGTACTAGACCAGGACTTTCAACCAAAATTGTTACAATCCTTGGATCTGACCAAGTTTGAGCTAATCTTCTAAAATCACCAGATGTATCTCCACCGCTTATCCGCCACATAAACTTTGGATCAACTTTATCATCATCACTACCGATGGTATCTGATAAATCAAGTGCGTAAATGAAACCATGATCGCCGCCACCGCGTCGCGTTGAGACAATTACACGAACAAAATCTGCGCTCGCCTCATCACAAGTTGTAGCGCCTAAAGTAGTTACATTACGACCTGAATCAGGTTGGATTGTTCCATCTTCTAAGACATCGCACTGCCACACCACAGCTTTACCATCTATACCGTACCTGTGTGTGTCCTGACGATTATCAAAGAGCTGACGCTGCATTGGCCAAAAATCACTTGGTAGATAGCGCCATTCTTCTTTACCGGTTTGACCATTAACCATATGTAAAAAACCAGCATTCGTTCCGTAAACAATCTTATCAATAAACGTCTCATTACCGGCAACATTTTGACCGCCGTACGTAATAATGCTAGGTGAACTGTGCAGAATATCGCCAATTGACCAACGTTCATTATTAGAAACATCATTCAATGAATCTGTTCTGTCTTTTTTACCAATTAACCACAACATTCTTTTTTCACACTCGCCGCCAGATGATGTCCGGGACGATTCTGCAATGTCAGAACAAATTGAGCCTCGCATTGTGGACAAATCACTACTGTCCCAATTTGCGGCAGTCATATTAAATCCGCTACTTGCTCTTAAAAGCGTGCCATTAATAGCTTCAAAATCAGAACTCGAATTATCTTTGTCTGTAAGTAGTACCACTTCGGTATGATCTGTTATTTCTGCGCCAGCTCCTCCCTTCGTGGTAAATGGGCCATCTTGTGAATCTGACCAAACACTTTGAGAGGTTGTTGAAAACTTTCCTGTTGTTGTGTCGACCACAGGATTTCCAGAGGCATCAAGTACGCTACCTTGAGGTGTAGTCTGTGAAATACATGAGCCTGAAAGACAAAGTTTATATTTCTTCAGGTTGCCATTCCAACGTTGTGAAAGTTCTGGTGTAAACATTCCGTAGTAAACATCGCTACGACTTTCTAATTTATTAAATGCATTCACTGCAAGTGATGGGGCAGCAAATGATGTTGGTGCGCTTCTAACTTCTGATAGAATCACCTCAAAAACATCTTGTAAATCGCCTGCCGTATCTGCTGAATAAAAACCACCACCGCCAAGATTTGCAACGTCCTTTAAAAATTGCACAGGCCCTGTATCTTTCAAAGCGAAAGCAACCGTATGTGTTTTTACAATCTGTTCACCTTTTACGCGCGGGTTTTGATCTACTTTTCGCATAAATTCGACAAGATCTGGAACACAACTCTCAGCTGTAGGTTGATTGGATGAACCATAACCATAACCATAAGATGAACGTGCATTAACATAACTATGTTGTTGATGCTCATCTAATCTAAATTCTGAGTTACTCGTATAACATCTGTTTCCTTGCTTTCGCCATTTTGTATTTGGTATTAGTTGTCGAATAGCAGCATCGTCTCTTGTGCCTGCCTGTCCATCAGTTAAAAGAACCTGATGATTTGCCGCACACTCAAGCTCTGATTTAATTGGTGAAATATATATTGGATTACCATTAATTTTTCGGTTACGACATCTGAAACTACCTAAATTATTCTTTGTGCAACCTGATGGATTGAGCACCATAAACTCATCCGTCTTACCACCACCACCGCCGTAGTAACCACCACCACTTGTAGTTGGTCTGGCACCGGGGCAATTACCGGGGGCTACACAATACGTACCGGGATGACTAATTTCTCCAAACTGCCCGCGGTTTTTCCCATGGCGCATTCGATCTCCGCGAAAATACTTCGCAGTTTCTAGCATTGCACCTGCAATCGGGGTTCCGCCTCTTGCTGGTAATTCTTTTACTTTTTCTTTTAGTACCTCGCGTACCGATTTAAAAGGTACGGTCACCGAATCATCATATTTAACGACAAGACGAGGGGCTTTTGAGGGGTCATTATCAAAACTTTCAGCAGTACGCGTACCGGTACCTGTGATAACAAAACCCATATTATTTTTACTGCTCCACCCAGGGCGATTAACAATCTCCTGCACAATAGATGTTAAATCTTCAGTTTGATGTTGTGCGCCAGGATCATCCCAGCCATCCTCAGCATTATCTCCCGTCATTGCCCATGTTGAAGTGGCGTTTGTTGTCCGTCTCTTCGAAATGTCATTTGCATTGGTCCTAAACGACCCGATATTGTCTTCATTAAATCCTTTTATAGTATAACTTGCAGCACCGCTGGAGGTCCCTTTCGCTCTAAACTCGATATGTGCTTCCTTAACTGTCGCATTTTTTGGTACTTCTACTTGACTAAAACGAAGTCCGACCGTTTGACTACCTCTTCTAGGATCTTCACCAAGAACAATGTCATTGCCAACTGTATTAACTCGGCTACCTGAGTAACTATCGCTAAATTGTTCTGCATCATCACCGCTTGATGAAATTTGAGCAACTTCTCTTGCATTCATACACCCGCTTTGCGGCATATATTTATAGGATAGTTTTGGTGCAAGCTGAGCTTCCGAACTATCACGACTGTGTAATTTACGCATCTGATTTGCAGTCGGACTACTAGCTTCGATAAAAATGGTGATCGCATTACCGCCACACCAACCAGAACGACTTGTTACTTCCTCAATAATGCTCTTTATATCGTTAGTTGTTTTGGTGCGCTGCTCTGTACAACCAGTCCCGCATGAAGCTGGGGTAGTATTTAATGTTGAGCTATCAACAGTCCAATTTACAACTGTACCGCTACCTTTACGTGCACTTAGGCTGCCACTGGCTGAACTAAGAGGGGCAGAATCGTCAACTTGTTCCGCGGACATCTGCCAGACAACTGAATCTGAGCCGCCTACAGCCGAGTTCGTAACCAATAGCTTCGCTTCTTGTAAAGACGCACCCCGTGGAATTCGGACATCTTCAAAACGTAATGCGATTAACTGGTCATCCCCTTCAGAACCAGCAGTTGCCTGGATTTTTATACGTAGTTTTGGCTGACGTGTTGTACTTGAATTACGCGAGTATGGGTAACGTGTCCCTCTGCTGGTAAAAACTTTAAATCCCATCGAGTTTCCAGAAGACCAATCAGATCGATCAACGATCTCCTGAACAATATCTTTAATATCTGGAGTTGAGAATTTTGTGTTCGGACGCCCGCCCGGGATACCATCCCATGCAACTGTTGCGCTGGTCGTCGAACGACTTGATAAATCACGGCTTGACGTACTAAAGGTTGATGCATTTGCGATATCTAAGCCCGATATCACGGCATTAGTACGATTGGTTCTTCGGATACGATGCGTAAAATCAATGAATGCAGACTGGATTGTCGTACCCTGCGCAATATCAACACTTTGGAAACGCAGACCTAATGCCACCACCTGATGAATATAGGCAAAACTGGTATTTAACATGCGCCCGCTATTATTGAATTCTGAAATATCGTCACTATTTAGTGATATCTCAATCTCCTCTGATCCCGACTGACCGGAGGTGCCGCCAAAATCAAATGCTTCAAGCACATCGTCATGCAAAAAAACTTGTCCCGAACTACTACCGCTTACTCGTTCCTCTGCATCATCTTCAGGATTAATCAAAACTGCTTTAAATTCTAATGCTTTTTGTTGTCCATCTGATTCACCAATTATAGTGCTGGCATTTCCATCTATTGGACTAATAGGAAAAATAACGGAACCACCGCTATTACTAAACCGCGATATACCGACATTGACGTTATCGAGATCTGTTAACAGATCGTCCATTGCATCTTTCAACACTGTCATTCTAGGGGTTCGCTTATTTGCGCCTGCATCACGGGCATTCATACTGCCGGATGTATCTAAAATAAAGAGCACATTAGGGTGAGTTTCAGCGGCATCTGTCTGACCGGTGCCCATATATATTTCCGTATCATCAGCCTGACCACTACTAGAAAAGATTAGCAAAGCTACAAGCGCACATTGTCGCAATTGTAAGAAAAAAACTTTTATAAATTTATTTGTGCTCAACATTGTCAACTCCTTATAACGTTACAGTGTTAATATTGTTAATTGGTTTATGTTTATCCTAATGTTTTACATACTGCCTCCGCTGCAGTATCAATATCTTTATACACGGCGCAATCTATCTCGCCACCGCCTATTGCTGTACACACTCTCGGTTTACTTTCGGCTTTAAAATCAATACCGCTATCATCATCCAGTTCTATAATTTCTGCATCTTCTGCAAGTGGCTCAACCTCGTCTGCCAAGGCTGGTCCAACTGGTTGAAAAATAGTCGTTCCTTTACCGTTTGCACACATTACATCATATAATCGTGCTTCGCCGTCCATACCAAGATCTTTTAGTTGTGTTACCGGGTTTGCTGCTTGAGATAATGTTGAAAACATTACTAAGCTAAGTGTTATGAAAAAAATATTTGTTTTGTTCATTTTCTAATCCCTCAACTTCAAAAAAATACTGTTTTAATTTGAACCAACTTGAAACATGCCAAGAGCAACCGTCGATGATGCTCCTGTATCTGTTCTTGCTTTAGACTGGATTTCAAACCAATAATTCGCAAATGAACTATCGAAACCAGAACCCCGTGTTACCGGAGTTTTTTGTAAAAAAACAGATGTATATTCTATTGATACACCATACCCGTCACCAGAACTATTCTGACTAAAAACGCGGTCATCGCCTGTTGATGTTGTTTTCTTATCTTCTCCAATATTTCGCCAGTATTGTAAAGCAATCTTAATTG
>CAZJED010000035.1:0-15056 GCA_964544965.1 uncultured Enterobacteriaceae bacterium | reverse complement strand
TTTCAATACAAAGAGTTATAACATTCCCCAAATAATTCTGTGGCACAAGAATATCAGCTACAATTATTGGTTCTCTTATTTCTAAAATTTTATTTACCGGAGGTAATTTAGCTGGATTATCGATATTAATAATTGATTTATCTGTTGTAAGAACTTCATAAACAACTGTTGGCGAGGTTACAATTAAATTAAGGTCGTACTCTCTTTCCAGACGTTCTTGAATAATTTCCATATGCAACATCCCAAGAAATCCACATCGAAAACCAAAACCAAGAGCTTGTGATGTTTCGGGCTCATAATATAATGCTGCATCATTTAATTTTAATTTTGCTAAAGCCTCTCTGAATGACTCATACGCAGATGAATCAATTGGGAAAAGACCTGAAAATACACGCGGTTTTATAGTTTGAAACCCAGGCAAAACTTCAAGTGCTGGAGAATTACTCAATGTAATAGTATCTCCAACAGGTGCGCCATCAATATCTTTAATACCTGCAACTACGTAGCCAACCTCCCCGGTACGTAGAGATTTTCTAGGACTACGTTTAGGTGTAAATATTCCTAATTGATCAATAAGAAAATCGCGTTTTGACGACATAATTCTAACTTTATCGCCAATTTTAAGTTGCCCATCAACAATTCTAACTAAAGAGACAACACCAAGATAATTATCAAACCAGGAATCAATTATTAGTGCTTTAAGAGGGCCATCTTTATTGCCGGATGGAGCCGGAATAAGCTCTACTAACTGGTCTAATAATTCTGAGATGCCTTCACCAGATTTCGCACTGACTTTTAAAGCGTCCTGTGCATCAATACCAATAATTTCTTCTATTTCAGAAATAACACGTTCGGGTTCAGATGATGGTAAATCAATTTTATTTAATACTGGTAATACTTTCAGATTATTATTTATTGCAGTATGACAATTAGCAACACTTTGAGCCTCTACTCCTTGAGCAGAATCAATAACGAGTAACGCGCCTTCACAAGCTGCCAATGATCGTGAAACTTCATAACTGAAATCAACATGTCCTGGGGTATCAATAATATTTAATTGATACTTTTCTCCATTTTTTTTCTTATAACTTAGGGTAACACTTTGAGATTTTATTGTAATACCGCGTTCACGCTCAATGTCCATTGAGTCTAACACCTGCTCTTCCATTTCTCTTTCTGTTAGTGCCCCACAGATCTGAATAAATCGATCGGCTAATGTAGATTTACCGTGATCAATATGAGCAATAATTGAAAAATTTCGTATATGTTCCATTGGCAGTCTATTTATTATACCTGTAAAGATTGTGCAAATGGCGCGATTCTATACGATATCAGTCAGGCTTTAAACGAAATCAGAGAAAAATATATCGATAATGCGCAAACAAATCTTTGCATCAATAAGACTAGCAGACTATTTAGATTGTTTATCTAACTTTAGAGCTAGAAAAACTGGACCATCCCGTCTTTGAATTAAAACTGATATTGAACGTTCTTTTGGTAATTCTTTGACTAATTTATTGAAGTGATTAACATCTTCAATCTTAACATTATCTAAAAGAAGAAGTACGTCCCCCCTACGTATACCTGATTCTTGTGCTGGACCAGGAGCAATTTGCTCAACCAAAACACCATGATCATAAATATCAATTTGTTTCTTTTGATCTTCTGTTAAATTTTTAACGACTATATTTAGAGGATTCTTAAGAGGATCAGAATTATCTATTGATTTTTTAGACGCCACTTGATCGTCGGTGGGCAATTCCAATATTTTAATCTTAATTTTCTTAGCTTTAGAGCGTCTTATAATATCTACTGATACGGTACTACCAACTAATGTACTGCCTACTAAGGGAGGTAAATCGGAAGAGAAACTAATTTTATTTCCATTAAATTTTACAATTATATCTCCAACTTCAATTCCTCCTTTTTCTGCTGGTCCATCAGGCAAAACTTTTGCAATTAGCGCACCATGCGGATGAGTCATATCAAATGATTCGGCTAATTCACGGGTTACATCTTGAATAAGTACACCTAGCCAGCCTCTTGAAACACGTCCTTGCTCTTTTAGTTGATTATATACATTTTCAACTACGTTAACAGGTACAGCAAAAGATAGGCCCATAAAGCCGCCAGTTCGACTATATATTTGTGAATTAACGCCAATAACCTCTCCATCAAGATTAAATAATGGTCCGCCAGAATTCCCAGGATTAATTGCTACATCTGTTTGTATAAAAGGAACATAATTTTCATTGGGCAAGCTACGCCCTATAGCACTAATAATTCCAGCAGTAACTGAATAATCAAAACCAAAAGGAGAGCCAATGGCTAACACCCATTCCCCAACATTTACTTTAGATGAATCCCCAAATTTTAAAAACGGTAATTTTTTTCCTTCAATTTTCAAAACAGCTATGTCGCTTCTTGCGTCAGAACCAACTAAATCAGCAATAAACTCTCTTCTGTCATTTAGTCTAACAATGATTTCATCTGCATCTTTTACAACATGATGATTTGTTATGACATACCCATCTTTTGAAATAATAAAGCCTGAACCCAATGAAGAACGTTCTTGAGATTGACCATGCCCTTCAGGAATATCACCAAAATATTTTTTAAAAAAATCATAAAACGGGCTATCCTCGGGAATATCAGGCATATTAAAACCTTGAGGTATCTTTTTACCCGAAACTCTTGAACTAGTACTGATATTAACAACTGCCGCTGAATTTTTCTCAACAAGTGGAGTAAAGTCAGGAAGTGATTGTGAATATGCGAGGCTCGAACAAAAATATAAACAAAAAACAAAGAAATTTCTCAATATTCTTTCTCGCATTATTTTTTTACCATTATCTAATTAATATCTATGGGGATAATTTCACAGAATTTGCGATTAATTCAACGGTCGCTTTCGGGACTTCGCCAACAGCTGTTATTTGATAACCATCCGTTGATATTGAGTAAGTATTTACACCGCCAAAATTGGTTGTCTCTGTACTAATAGGCTGCTGTTTATTAAGTTTTTCAACGTAAATTGAAATTGTAGCGAGTCCATCTGTATAAATAAAATGATCCACGGGTATTGCGCTTGTTGGCATGGGATCAATGGTATATCCACTCATTAAAAAACCCTCAGGTATCCATGAAGGCATCCATTTTTTTCTAACATTATCATAAGAATAAGAATTATCTCTAACATTGTTGATCCAAGTAAAATTTTGTTCATTAAATGAAGGTTTTAATAAAATATTATCTATATTTTTTACAACACTTAACTGGATAAACATTATTTGTTCTAGTGTTACGCCTTGGAAATTTTTAAGCTTAGATTTAAGTAACAATTTTGATTCCTTATCTATCCAAACTTGGTAGCCATATCGAAATCTATCTATTGGCTTAATGTTTACAATCCAGGCATTTAATCCCGCAATACGGCCTTGCCCCACAACATTAAAAGTATAAAATTTAGATATTGATTGAATAGAATCAGGCATATAAGACGAGATTAATTGCCCTAACTTGCTTTTCTCGATAATAGCTACCTTATTTTCTGGAAAAAAATATTTTACTCTATCATTATCTCTTATAATTTCTCTTTTATTCCCTGTTAATGCAATAAGACGTTCGTATATAGCTCCATTACTGTTCTTTTTATGAATAATTCTCATAGTATCAATCTGCTTATCGTACCGATAAACAAAAACACCATCATAATTTAATTCGCTATTTGCATTAGACATTTCCGCTATTAGTTCTTTTGGATTAGGTGAAATACTATTTGCATTAACAAGTACTGAGTAAATAAAAATATAGAAAATTAAACTAGGTGTGAATAGAAATCTCAAAAAACTACTCCTTTGACTCAATAGTAACAATTCGAGCATAAGGCAGGACGCTATTCATTTTTATATTATGTTTATATTTACTATGATTAATTAAATAATTATTCAATCTTTGCTCTGTGATTGAATTAGTTGATTGTTCAAGAGCTGCGGGAGACACAGGTGCCTCTGGAAAACTAAACGTTTCAAATTGAGGTTCAACTATCGCTTTATCCATTACGACACTATCTTTTGTTACAATTGACGATAAATTGGCTTTATATTGAATAGTTAATATTGCTAAAACAGCAACTGAAGCTGCAATTGCGAAACCAATAATAGATTCTTGTCTAAATTGATTGGTCTTTTTGGAGGGATTGATTACAGGTTCGTTTTCTAGATGCTGGTTTACTTTGGATGTAAAATTATTATAAATCTTGTCAGGTAAATTTCCACGAAGGCAGTCACGGATTAAATGATAGCGCTTCCATACTCCTTTCATATTATCATCATGAATTAGCTCTTCTAAAATATCTTTATTTTTACCCTGCTCACCATCAACCAATGTTGATATAACTTCATTAATATCTTTCTGCATTATTATTATGTGCCTTATATGTATTTAATTCTGTAGTAATGGTTTAATTTTATTATCTATCATTTCACGAGCACGAAATATCCTCGATCTAACCGTTCCAACTGGACATTCCATTACACTTGCTATCTCTTCATAGCTTAACCCTTCTATTTCCCTAAGCATAATCGCTGATTTTAAATCCTCAGGTAAATTTTCGATAGTTTTAAGCACTATCTCCTGTAATTCATCCTTAAGTAATAAGTTTTCCGGTGTAGTATGCTCCGTTAGACTCATATTACCTTCAATTTGTTCAATATCAGTAACGTCGTAGTCACTTTTTGTGATTTTACGTGATTGCACAGTTAGGTGATTTTTGGCTGTATTGACAGCAATCCGATATAACCACGTATAAAAGGCGCTTTCCCCGCGAAAGTTAGGTAATGCCCTATATGCTTTAATAAAAGTTTCTTGTGAAACATCTAAAGCATCACTATGATTTTTAACAAATCTAGATATAAGATTAATGACACGCTGCTGATATTTAATCACGAGAAGGTCATATGCCTTTTTGTCACCATTTTTTACGCGTTCAATAATCTCCTTATCTGTAATATCATCAGCCATCGGGGGGCTTCCTCATATGCTAGTATTTTGTATATTAATGCTGAAAAATATTATACTTTTCTAGATAGAAATAATGAATATATTAATATTATATAATCAAAGAGTTAGATAAATAAATAAATATATTACCTTAACATTTATGCATGACCAATTAGAATATGATGTTTTGATAATCGGCAGTGGTGCAGCTGGTCTTAGTTTAGCACTTAAACTTGCTGATCACTCAAAAGTTGCCGTTTTGTCAAAAAATGTCCTAATTGAGGGCGCTACCTTATATGCGCAAGGCGGTGTTTCTGCTGTATTGGATAAACATGATTCCATTGAATCTCATGTGGAAGATACATTAACAACAGGCGCCGGACTATGTGACCCTAAAATTGTCGAATTTGTTGTTAAGCATGCTCAAGAAAGCATTGACTGGTTAGTTGACATAGGTGTTGATTTTACACGCTCAAATCACTCTTCAAAAAAATCTTCAGTTTTCCATCTACACAAAGAGGGGGGGCATAGCCACCGACGTGTAATTCACGCTGCTGATGCAACTGGCAAAGCGATTGAAACTACACTTGAATCAAGAGTAAGGCAGCACAAAAATATTGAGTTATTTGAGCATCACATAGCAGTTGATTTGATTATCAGCAATAAATTCTTAAAAAATAAATCTCGATGCATTGGAGCCTATGTTCTTGATGATACAAAGCAAAACGTTAAAGTTTTCAGAGCTCGAAATATTGTATTGGCAACTGGTGGTGCAGGTAAAGTTTATCTATACACGAGCAATCCTGATAGTTGTACCGGAGATGGTATTGCAATGGCTTCACGAATTGGTTGTCGCATTGTAAACATGGAGTTTGTTCAATTCCATCCTACATGCCTTTATCACCCCATGGCAAAATCATTCTTGATATCTGAAGCATTGCGCGGAGAAGGTGCAAAATTAATTTTAAACGATGGTAATAGTTTTATGGACCGCTATGATAATCGTCAAGAACTTGCCCCGAGAGATATTGTTGCAAGAGCAATTGATTATGAAATGAAAAGATTGGGACATGATTGTGTTTATCTAGATATATCTCATAAATCTGAGAAATTTATTGCAAAACATTTCCCTAATATTTTTCAACGTTGTTTTGATTTAGGGATAAATATTGCAACTGACCCAATCCCTGTAGTTCCTGCTGCTCATTACACATGCGGTGGTGTGCTTGTTAATAAAAATGGTCAGACTGATATTCCTGGGCTATATGCAATAGGAGAAGTCAGTTATACGGGATTACATGGTGCAAATAGAATGGCCAGTAATTCACTATTAGAGTGTTTTGTTTTTGCTCATTCCGCATTTAATCATATCAAACAAACATTGTCTGATATAAAAATGCCGGAAAAAATTTCTGAATGGGATGAAAGTCGAGTTACTAACTCTGATGAAGAAGTTGTAGTAAGTCACAATTGGGATGAAATTAGAAGATTTATGTGGGACTATGTTGGTATTGTAAGAACAACAAAAAGATTAGATAGGGCACATCACAGAATAAAGCTATTACAATCTGAGATTTCTGAATACTACGGTAATTTTAGAATAACAAAAGATCTTATTGAACTTAGAAACTTAGCGTCAGTTTCTGAATTAATTATTGAATCCGCCCTAAAGAGAAAAGAAAGCAGAGGATTACATTATACAACTGATTTTCCTGCAATAGATGATGCAAATTCCTTAAAAAATACAATCGTACAAATAAAGAATTCAGCAAAAAATAATGCGGCAGCATAATAAACATATGGATACTTAGAATTATTAATTAAACTAATTTTATGCAAAAAGAATCAAAAAAAGTTATTTCACCAACCGATAATACTAATCATTTAGATAATAAATCCTTAGACACGCTATTTGTATTACAAAAAACATTAGATATAAATCTGCTTATCGAACTATTCGATGAGCAGCTAAAGAAAATTATTTTTCATGATTACTTAAGTTATAAAAACATGGATGAAAAAATTAATATAAATATAGGTAAAGTAATTCAGGAAAAATTAGTCTACGTCCTTCAGTTAAATAATGAGAATCTTGGAAAAATTATTATATCTAAGAAAAAAAAGTTTACAGACCCAGAAATTAAAGAAATTGAGAGCCTAATACCTCTCCTATGTTATCCAATAAAAAATTCATTACTTTTTAGACAAGCTATTACCAATGCTAGTATCGATCCAGTTACAAAATTAAACAATAGAATGCTATTTGATAAAATAATTGAACAGGAAATTCAGTTCGCCCAACGTTATAAGCAAAAACTTTTATTAATGATGCTAGATTTAGATAACTTCAAAAAAGTAAATGATAGCTTTGGGCATAATATAGGCGATATGTTGCTTAACTGTATAGCTCAGAAATTAATAAAATTTATGCGTAGAAGTGATCTTGTGTTTCGTTATGGTGGTGATGAATTCTGTATAATTCTTAGGAATACATCACTGAGCGGTGGAAATAACCTTGCTAATCGTATTAAAGAAAATATTAGTGGAGAAGAATTTGATTGTAAAAAAATAAAAATTAAAACTTCATTATCAATAGGTCTTGTAGAATTGCATGATGATGATAATACAATAAAATTTATAGAACGTGCTGATAATTTATTGTATAAAGCAAAAAAATTAGGTCGTAATAATGTAATTACGGAACAACAAATTAACTAATAACGAACTCCTTCTTTTTTTAGCATTTTTAAAAATGATTTTTCATTAATCATTTTTATATTTAACTTATTTGCCTTCTCGTACTTACTGCCAGAGTTACTACCATATATAAGATAATCTGTATTCTTTGATATGCTAGATGCAACCTTACCTCCTAAAGAAATTACTATCTCTTTTGTTTTGTCTCGAGTCATCGCCTCTAAAGACCCTGTAATCACAAAAGATAAGCCATTAAAAGTTTTTTTCTTTTTTATTTTCTGGTTATTCCAATTAACTCCATGTGATATTAATTTTTTTATAATATTCAAATTATTTTCTTGCTCAAAAAAACTTTTGATATTTTTGGCAACAACAGGGCCAATATCAGAAACACTTTCAAGTTCATCGATTGATAATTTTTGTATACATTCAAGTGTACGATAATTACTTTCTAATGAACGTGCTGTAGTTTCCCCAACTTCCGGAATCCCAAGGGCATAAATAAATTTTGCTAGCGTAGTAGAATGACATTTATCTAAAGCCTCTAAAATATTTTTAGCTGACTTTTCCCCCATTCTATCCAATGTTGCTAGCTGCTTTTGTTCTAATAAAAATAGATCAGAAATATTGTTTACTAATTTTTTTTCTGTAAGTTGTGCGACTATCTTTTCGCCAAGACCGTCAATATTCATTGCCTTACGTGAGGCAAAGTGGAGGATAGCTTGATTTTTTTGTGCAGAACAAGATAATCCTCCCATACAAACAAATGCTGCTTTACCTTCTTGCTTTTTTATGTCGGATCCACAAACTGGGCAAATCGAAGGCATTTTGAAGTCTTTTGTATTTTTACGTTTTTCCTTTATTACACGCACTACTTCGGGAATAACATCTCCAGCTCGGCGAATATAAACCCAATCCCCTATTTTGATATCCTTTCGCTTGATTTCGTCAAGGTTATGTAATGTTGCGTTTGTTATATTTACTCCTGCAACAATAACTGGAGTTAATCGTGCGACTGGTGTTATTACCCCTGTCCGCCCTACTTGCACTTCTATATCAATTAGTTGAGTTATTTCTTCTGGCGGAGAAAACTTATATGCAATAGCCCAACGGGGTGATCTAGACACATATCCTAAAATTTTCTGCTGTTTTATTTTATTAATTTTAAAAACAACTCCATCTATGTCATATGGTAATTGCGATCTTTTATCAGAAATGTTTTTGTAAAATTCGAAGCACATATCCAATCCATTTAGTGTTTTAAATTCTGGAGAAATAGGTAGCCCCCAAAGCCGAAGTTGATTTAATACTTGTATGTGCTCTGATAATTTTAAATTCCCTTTATATTCTCCAATCCCATATGCACAAAAAGACAAAGGTCTTTTTGATGTTATCTTTGGATCAAGTTGTCGTAAACTTCCTGCGGCTGCATTCCTTGGGTTTGCAAAGATCTTTTGATTCTCTCTCTTTTGCTTTCTATTTAAATCTGAAAAATTTTTATGTGTAATAAAAACTTCGCCCCTTACTTCCAGCTTCTCAGGGATGTTCTTGCCGATCAAAGTTAAAGGTATTTGCGATATTGTCTTTATGTTTTGCGTTACATCTTCTCCAATGTAACCATCACCACGCGTAGAAGCTATCTTCAGATGACTTTTTGTGTATAAAATACTAACAGCTAGCCCATCAAATTTTGTTTCGCCACTAAACACTAAATTTTTATCGTCTAATTCACCCTTAATACGATCGTAGAATCTAGTCATTTCATTTTTATCAAAAGCATTTGCTAAAGATAGCATAGGAAGGGCGTGTTTAACTTCTTTAAATTCTGATATTGGTTCTGCACCAACTCTTTGAGTCGGAGAATTTGGCGTGATTATTTTAGGAAATTCTTCTTCAATTTTAATTAATTTATTAAATAATTTATCATAATCATGATCAGCAATTTCGGGATCATCTAATACATAATACTGATAGTTATGTTGGGAAATTATCTTTCGAAGTTTTTCTGCTTCCTTTCTAGCTTTTTCTAGATTCATTGAGACCCATTCTTCAAAAAGTCTTTCATTGCAAATAATCTTAATTTTTCTCTAATAGATTTAAGTGATGTTGCATCAAGATGTTTCTGATCAGAAGTACTTATTTCGCCATCAAGATGCTTTGCTATACGTTCAATATTTACAAAAAATACACTTTCAAAAATTTTATAGCTATTAACTGAATCAATATCATACATAAAAGCTGCAATACCTTTAGTATGTAATTTTTCCATTTCAGTTGAAAATGTGCCTGGCTCATACATATTTGCAATACTAAAAAATGGTTTATTGACACCCTTATCTTTGATCTTATTCTCGCTATTATCATTGCTTACTATATCTCTTTTGTAGTAATGGAAAATATTCATATCGCCGTACACCATGCCAATATCAATTAATATTTTTTTAATTGCCAAACCATTAAACTGAGTGTCTTTTTTTGCTGTAATGTAAAGGGTTAAAATATTTTCCCCTGAATCCTCCTTATTCAAATTAATAATCGGTTCAGAAGCTTTACTATTATTTTGTAATTGGGCAGATAATTCGGTCAGATCGCTAATAGCTTTATTATAATCTTCCTCTGAGAAATCAGCATTTGGTGTAATTGGTGTATCGGGAGTCTCATTAACCGCATTCAGAATATCAGCTTTTTTTCCTCTTTGTTTTTTTTGAAAAACCTCCCATAAATAAACCCCTAGGACTATAAAACATCCAATAATCACTAATATTAAACGTAAATCACTCATCCTTTGTTATGTATTAGATCTAAAATATGGATAATATAATTAAGGTTTATATAAACGCCCGATATGTAAAATCTATAAAAATTATCATAATCAAGCTGTCTCAGCCATTTCAACTGCTTCATCAACATCCACAGAAACGAGACGTGAAACACCTGCTTCGTGCATAGTCACGCCCAGAAGTTGAGTTGCTATCTCCATGGTTATCTTATTATGAGTAATGAAAACAAATTGAACCTCATTTGACATTGATTTAACTAAGTCACAAAAACGACTGACATTATGGTCGTCAAGAGGCGCATCGACCTCGTCTAATATACAAAATGGCGCAGGATTTAATTTAAATATTCCAAAAACTAAAGCAACCGCTGTTAAAGCTTTTTCACCTCCAGAAAGTAAATGAATATTAGTATTTTTCTTTCCAGGTGGTTGAGCCATTATCGAGACTCCCGTACTTAATAACTCCTCGCCAATTAGTTTTAGATATGCATGCCCTCCTCCGAATAATTTTGGAAACATATCTTTAATATTTCGGTTGAGTTCATCAAATGTTTCTTTAAACCTTGTGCGTGATTCTTTATCGATTTTACGAATAGCATTTTCAAGTGTATTTAATGCATCTGTTAAATCTTTATATTGGTTATCAAGATATATTTTTCTTTCAGAATTTTGATTATATTCATCAATAGCTGCAAGATTTATTGGGCCTAAACGCTGAATTTTCCGATCTACACTTTCAAGCTTATTTTTCCAGTCTTCCTTGTTAGCTTCTTCCTCAATTGAACTAATTAGATCTTTTGCAGACTCTTTTAATTGAGATAATTGCTCTTCAACGGTTTCAATTTTTACCTGACAACTATTAACGTCAAGACGCGCTTTCTCTAAGTTATTTCTTAAACCCTCTAATTCTTGCTCATACTTATGCCTTTGTTGTTCAGAATCTCTTATTTTAGACTCAACTGATTCAACACTTGTACGTGCATCTTTTAACTGATTTCCTGCGCGGATTTTATCTTTTAATAATCTATCTATTTTGCTTTTAATATCCTTTACCGGCGTTTTTTTACTTGATAGTCCTTGTTCAAATTCAGATATACGCATTTTAAGGTTATTTAATTGAGCATTATTTCTTTCGATCACTTCATTGAATGATGTACGCCTTGAGTTTTTTGATGCAAGAATTTCTCTGAGAGCAGAAATACTATCTTGTTGCTCTGTCAATAATGATTGATGCTGGTTTAAAATTAATTCACTTTCTTCTAAAAGCTCTTCAGCTTCACTTAATTCAGATTCATAAGATCTAATATTCTTTTTACTTTCGTCAATCTCTCCCTTAAGACGTTCGATCTCTTCTTCTCTAAATAATATACTTTCACTCTCATCAGAAATATTATTCACAACAACCCAATCCTTATTTAGCCATACGCCTTGTTTTGTAACAATACTTTCATCTCCATTAAGTTTTGGCATCATCTTTAAAGCATCTTTTAATGAATTAGCAATAAATATATTTTCTAGGAAAAAAGGTGTTCGTACATTAGTTTTAATTTCATCCAAAAGCCTGCGAAAGCTACCAGTTTTTGGTAATTGTAAATTTTGAGTTTCAGATGAATTTATCAAGCCAAAACTTCCGGGCGCATCTTCAAGTTTGTCTAAATAATTTTCAACGTCATCAATACAAAGATGATGTAGACGAGAATTTAATACAGTCTCTAATGCGCATCGCCAGTCAGAATCAATTTTAATTAACTGGGAAAGACGAGATTTTTTATCAAGATCATTATTTTTTAACCACTCATTTAATTCCTGATTTTCTTCTACTGCAGAGCTCCTTAACGTCTCAAGTGAAGCAAGCTGGCCATTTAGTCGCTGAAAATCTTGTCGAATTGAATCTAAATCTGTCATTAACTCTCTTGTTTTAGTACGATATTTTTTTACATCATTTTGTTTAGTTGTAAAAAGTTCGTGTGTTTGTTTACTGTTATTTCTATGATCGTTCAATTCTGGTTCTAATTTTGTTAATTCTTTATGAAGTTTTTCATATTCAGTTTGATCTAATTTCTGTTGTTTTTGAATGTCGTCATATGTACCGCGTGCCTTTACTAGCTCAACCTCAGTGTTAGTAATTTTCTCACGCTCATGCTGTAAACTTTGTTCATGCTGAGATATGTCACTGCCAACTTGATAAAAATTTGATTGCATTGTATTAAAGTTTTCATTTGCGTTGACTAAATTACTGCGCAAGGTTTCGATTTCACTTTCTTTCGAACGAATCTTTGTGTGAACTAATTCAACAGCATTTTCTTTTTCAGAAGCATTAACTTTTAACGTATTAATTTCCTGATTTAGATCGCGCCAATTTAACGCGAGTAACTCTGAGCTAAGCCTGCGATACTCATTTTTTAATTTTTTATATTTTTCAGCGCCTTTTGCCTGACGATCCAAATGATTTAATTGTTTTTCAAGCTCATTTCGAAGGTCGTTCAACCTCTCCAAATTTTCCTTGGTATGCTTAATTCTATTTTCAGTTTCTCTGCGTCGTTCACGATATTTAGAAATGCCCGCTGCTTCTTCTATAAACACCCTTAATTCTTCAGGCTTCGCTTCGATTAACCTTGAGATCATGCCTTGCTCGATAATCGCGTAACTTCGGGGGCCTAAACCAGTCCCAAGAAAAATTGCCGTTATATCCCGACGTCGACATCTTGTTCCATTTAAATAGTAAGTAGAAATAGAATCACGGTTTATTTGACGTTTAATCGATATCTCATTGTAGCTTGCATATTGCCCGCCTATTTTCTTTTCAGAATTATCAAAAATTAATTCTACTGATGCCTGACCAACCGGTTGACGTGCGCTAGAACCGCTGAAAATAACATCAGTCAGCGATTCACCTCTCAAATGTTTTGCTGAGCTTTCACCCATAACCCAAGTGACCGCATCAATGATGTTAGATTTTCCGCAGCCATTGGGTCCTACAATTCCAACAAGGCTGCCGGGGATTAGAAGGTTAGTAGAGTCTACAAATGATTTAAAACCAGAAAGTTTTATGTTGCATAGACGCATAGTGCGGTACGATACTAGAGATCTAGCCCCCTGTCCAAGCTTATAAAATATTAATAAACTACATTAATTATTTATTATAAATAATTATATTTATTATATTTTATAATTGATATTAATATGAAAATTTAAATCTTATTTAGTCCGCTGCTTGCCCGCTATAATATAGTTTCATATCTTAAAAAACAAAGAGAAAAATAAAATGCCAAATCGTGCTATTAAGCTACTAGAAACATTCCCGAATCCAAACGCAGATCGTGATTACACAATAAATTTTGAAATACCTGAATTTAGTTGTCTATGTCCAAAAACGGGGCAACCTGATTTTGCCGTATTGGAAATTGACTATATACCCGATAATTTGTGTGTCGAACTTAAATCGCTAAAGCTCTATATTTGGTCATTCCGCGATCAAGGGGCTTTTCACGAAGCTGTTACTAATAAAATCCTGAATGATTTAGTGGCAACAATTTCTCCAAGATATATAAATATTGTTGCAGATTTTAATGTTCGTGGCGGAATTCATACGACTATAACCGTAGAACATATTATGGATGGATGGTCTCTAAACGGCGATAAATATAACTAAAAAATGAATGATTTTAAATGTGGGTTCGCTTATCTATTGTCAGGATTTACATTAATTCTTAAACCTAAGATACGTTTTTATTCACTAACACCTTTATTTCTAAATATATCATTATTTCTATTATTAATTTTTTATGCATATGGTGAACTTGATAGGGTTATTTCTACTCTTGAATCACAGTGGCAGTGGTTAGAATGGTTAAATTGGATCATATGGGTGTTTTTTTTTATAGCTGCATCTATCTTAATTTTCTTTTGTTTTTCAATTGTAGGAAATCTTATAAGCGCGCCTTTTAATAGTTTGTTAGCCCACGCTGTGGAAGTTGAACTATCAGGAAGAAAAACAGATACCGCTACGGAACAGTCAATATATAAGATAATTATTAATTCTTTTAAATCTGAGTGTCACAAAATCCTCTATTTTTCCCTCAGAGTACCTATTCTTATATTTTTATTTTTTATTCCTTTAGTGAATATCGCTGCTCCCTTTGTTTGGTTTGTTTTTGGTGCCTGGATGATTGCTCTAGAATATTGTGATTATCCAATGAGTAATCATAATATTGAATTCGCCGAGCAACGAATGAAGCATTCAAAGAATCGGCTACTTGTATATGGTTTTGGTGTAGGAACATTAATATTTACGATAATACCTATTGTAAATTTTATTATTATCCCAGTTGCTGTTGCTGGTGCTACAAAAATGTATGCAGAATCAATAAAATCAGTGCAATAAAATAAAAGAGTAATAAAAAATAATAAATTACCGTGTTGCTCATTTCCTATGTTTCTGGTATACAGTCTCGCTGTTTTTTTAGTTAATGGGGTTTGCTAATGCCTAAGAAAAAGAAGGTTGCCAAGAAAAAGGCTAAGACCAAAAAGAAGGTTGCCAAGAAAAAGGCTAAGACCAAAAAGAAGGTTGCCAAGAAAA
>CAZJED010000034.1:0-15080 GCA_964544965.1 uncultured Enterobacteriaceae bacterium | reverse complement strand
GTTTCTCTCTGGTTTGATTGGAGCAACTGGGCCTATACAAAATCCATTTATGCTTAATTATGGCTTAGACAAAGAATATCTTGTTGGAACAAAAGCGATAAATTCATTCTTTATGCAAATTACAAAATTAATTACTTACGGTTATTTTGGAATTTTTACAATTGAAGCAATAAGTTACGGTGTTATCATTGGTTGTGGTGCAATTATCGGGATATTCCTGGCGCGTAATCACCTAAGAAAGATAAATACCACTCAATTTAAACAATACACTGTAACAATAATGTTTTTTTGTGGCATTGTAATGCTTTTTAAAGCATTACCCTATGCTTTAGTAAAGGAAAGTGTTTTATCTACGATATTGCAATATTAAACTATCATGATGATAATGCTATGGGCACTTCTCTTCATTAAGAGTCTTTAATTTAATTCTTTTCAATTCAGGAAATGCTTCATTGCTAAAATACTCCCAATTTTGCTTATGGATTGAGTCATATGTACCTCCATTTACAATATCAACAAACACCCATCGTTTAAGATCACTATCAATAGATTTATTTTTTATACACGCCAGAATCCATCTAATACCCGATCCTAGTTTTAAGATTGATGGCTCAATCATAGTAATATTTTCACTATTAACGACATAGTATTCACCCAAATCATTCTTAATTAGTTGATGGCGACCTGGCAGATCTTGAGGATTAGCATGAGTAGAGAACAAAAATAACACGCCTTTCAAAAAGAATTTCTTCATAATAGAATTTAATTTCTATAAAAATTGTATTATATATCAATATTTTAATGGATAATATATAATGAATAGATTATTTTTTTTGATATTAAGCATAGCATCTCCTACTATTTCCAGTGTTACTTGTATTATAAAGAGAGAAATTAGATGGCTGAAGATTACAGAAAACCGGAAACAAATGAACCTCGGCGCTTAGGCGAATACTTAACATGCTCAAGGGGTTCAATTGTAATGGCAATTAAAAAAAAATTAGAGTCATTAGAGCGAGGAAATGACAAAAAAGGACTTGGTGAATTTTTGCTTGAATTGGGGATAATTTCTGAAGAAGAACTACAGAATGCTCTACGTCACCAACGCGCTGACAGAATTAGACTATGCCCTGTTTTTAGTTCTCTAACAAATGCTGAATTACATGCAATTGGTAATCACTTTATTGAGGTCAGTATTAATAGTGGTGAGCAGTTTATTAATGAGGGTGATAATGACCCTGCTTTGTATATCTTGGTTGAAGGGGAATTAGAAGTTTTCACAAAGGATAATAATGGTAAAAAAGTGCATATTGCATACATAAGTCCTGTTGAGCCAATTGGTGAAATGGGGTATTTCCAAGATGGGATAAGAACAGCGTCAGTCAAAGCCACAAAACAAAGTGAATTACTACGAGCTCCTTACATAAACTTAACGCACTATTTTGAACATGTTCCACGAGTTGCAAATGCATTTTTAGAAGTAATACAACGTCGTCAAGAAAATACTAAATAAACCAAGTATTTTATGAAGAAATGTTAATTATTTTCTAAAGAACTGGGTAAATTTAACTTTCACCCAGATATTTGTAAAAAATATTCTTTTACTAGTTAAAACTACTGCGTATAATCAGCGAAGTGCTTGGAAATTGGTTTTGTTAATGATTGCCGTAAGTAGACATTCTTCTGTTTCTTTTCGTTCAATCCCATCAGCAATAACTGTTTTTTTCTAGCAGGTAAGTCAATTATTTGACATGAATATAAACATGAATAGGAAATAGATATGTCTGAATTAGTAACAGGTAAAGTTAAATTTTTTAATGACTCAAAAGGTTTTGGTTTCATTGAACAGGAACAAGGACCAGATGTTTTTGTACATTTTAGTGCAATCAACGGTTCTGGTTTTAAAACACTGGCAGAAGGACAACAAGTGCAATTTAGCGTAACTGATGGCGAAAAAGGCCCTCAAGCTGAAAACGTAACGCCTTTATAAATTAAAAAGGTATGTTGTTAATAACTGTGACATCACGGGAGTCACAGTCAAGAAGTTAAAAATCTGATTATTAGCTAGTTATATGCTAGTAATCAGGTTCTTAAACTAATAGCTATATTTATGATTCGTTATATATAATGATATTTCTCATGCTACTGCAATTTTTCTAATCTCTTCTGCGATAATTTTTATTCCTTGCTCAACAATTTTTTCCTCCATTGAATATGTAACTCTTATACATTGATGTTTATGTTCCCAATCGTCTTCTAGTCCTGGAAAAAAATGAGAGCCAGAAATAACAAGCACTCCTCTTGATTTTAATCTTTCATACAATTCGTCTGAAGATATGGATAAAGTTGGTAGCCATAACCATAAAAATATAGCGCCTTCTGGGGTATGAATATAATAATCAATATCATCAAATTCTTTGTGTATAGAGTTAAGTGCGTGTTTTAATTTTTTTTGGTAAAAGGGTTTTATTGCAGATTTCGATAAATGCAGTATTTTGCCTGTTCTTATCAAATCATTTGCAATCATTGCTCCAAAATTAGCGGTAGCTAGATTAATCACTGCATTCATATTTCGAATCGACTGAATAATCTCTTCACTCGCAATAACAATTCCTGTTCGCGTTCCAGGCATCCCAATTTTTGAAAGACTCATACAAAAAATAGTATTCCTATTCCAAAATGGTTTAGTTTCAGTAAAAATGATATTAGGAAATGGCTCACCGTAGGCATTATCGATAATCAATGGAATATTATTACTCTCAGAAATCAACTGGAGTTTTTTCATCTCATTATCAGTAAGTACATTACCAGTGGGATTTGTAGGTCTTGAAACACATATAGCTGCTGTATTTTCTTTAATAACTAATTTATCAAAATCAATATGGTATTTAAAAAAATGTTCGTCTATCTTCTCAATTACTGGCTGATAAGAATAGAATAAATTTGCCGTAAGTCCGACATCTGAGTAACCTATATATTCTGGGGTAATAGGTAATAGTATTTTATGGTACGTTCCATCATTATGTTCTCCACCAAGCATATTAAATAAAAAGAAAAATGCAGATTGACTTCCTATAGTCAGCGCAACATTATTTGGATTTATTTTCCAATCATATTGCTCGTTCATCATTTCTACAATTGCATTAATAAAATCTTGATTACCTTGAGGTAATTCATAATTTCCAATTGTACGTGAAAATAATAATGGATCTTCAATCAGTCGAAGTAAAGATTCTCGAAAACTTTCTTGAACACAGGGTATATGGCTTGGATTACCGCCACCTAGCATTAATAGATCAGTATTGCCAGTCATCGCATTACCAAGGTCATCCATAAGTTGAACAATCCCTGATTCACTATCAAAACGGGATGCAAATTTCGAAAATTTCATTATTTTCCTTCTACTTTATACCGATCAGTATTTTAAAAACATTAATGTTATATCAAAACGACTATTTTCGTTTCTTTATTGCTATTTTCCTTCCTATAAGAACTAATCGAATAGCGCGCTCAGCAGCATTTGCTAAGTGTTGACGTGAATTTTTGATGGCTTCATCAAGTGACATATCCCGCGCGCAAGCACTTTCTAAACCTTCTATTCCGAATGTAAAAATATCATTAGCATCATCAGTTATGCCGCCACCTATCACAATAGTTGGAATACCATACTTACGTGCTGCCTTAGAAACACCCGAAGGAGTTTTACCAAATGCCGTTTGAGAATCAACTCGGCCTTCTCCTGTTATAACTAAATCAGCATTTTTCATGTGTTTACTGATGTTCGAGGCGGCGATAACAATTTCAACACCACTTTTCATTCTGGCTTTTGCAAATGCAACTAAACCAGCGCCTAGTCCTCCCGCAGCGCCCGCTCCTTTTAATCTAATAACATCCTTTTTTAGTGACTGTTTAATAACTTTTCCGAGGTGTTTTAAATTATCGTCAAGAATTTTAACCATTTTAGGTGTTGCGCCTTTTTGTGGTGAAAAAACATGTGCTGCTCCTGATTTACCGCATAAAGGATTATTAACGTCACTTGCAACAATAATTTTTACTTTCCTCAAAATGGGTTCTGTTTTCTTTACATCAATATCCGTAATTTTATTAAGCATACCCCCGGAACCATACTCACTAATTTCTTTACCTTGGCTATTAAAAAAACGAACACCTATTGCCTGAGCCATACCAACACCACCATCATTTGTTGCAGATCCGCCAATTCCTATAATAATCGTTTCTGCTCCACGTTTAGCTGCATCTAAAATTAGCTCGCCTGTTCCAAAAGTTGTTGTTTTCATAGGATTCATTTTTTTGTGATTCACGAGCGGTAATCCTGATGCTTCTGCCATTTCAATTACTGCAGTTTTACCATTAGACAATAATCCATATCGTGCTGAAACAGTCTTGCCAATCGGACCAACAACTCGTTTACGAATAAATTTTCCGCCGACACCATCGACTAATGACTGGACGGTGCCCTCTCCGCCATCTGCCATTGGCACTTTAATGCAATTTGCACCTGATAAAACGCGCTTAATACCTTTTTCAAAAGCTATAGCAACTTCCATGGAAGTTAAATTTCCTTTAAACGAATCAGGAGCAAGTACAATTTTCACAGATTTTTCCTCCAAATAACCAAATTCCAAAAAAAATATAATATCTGGACAATCATAGAATAGCCATATTTAATCGAACCCATTAAACTATACAATCTTATTGAAGATATAAAAAAGAACATATTTCAGAATAATTGCACAAATGGAGATTAACGATAATGAAATACCTTAAGCTATGTTTACTTAATATGCTACTAATACCTGTTATTGTTGTAGCTCATGGACCGTCTCGACAAAAAGTTGTTCAAGAAATTGAAATTAATGCTAGCGCAGATAAGGTATGGAAGATTATTGAAAATTTTTGTTCAATAGAGGACTGGCATCCTGGAATAAGTAAATGTAACGCTGATAATGGTTCCGAAATTAAATCAATCCGTACAATTGAACTGGAAAATGGTGAAAAAATAAATGAAGTATTGTTTAAGCATGATCCAGAAAGTAAAAAAATTCAGTATGGTATGCAAGAATTAGAAGAAGGTCGAATTATAAAAGGCCTGCCAATAGCTACTCATGGCTCAACAATTTCAATCAGTGAAAATGAGGGTAAATCAAAAGTGCAATGGAAAGGAGCTTTTTATCGATCTTTTCCTGGACAACAACCTCCGCCAGAATTGACAGACAAAGCTTGTATAAAAGCTGTCACAAAACTTTATAAAACTGGATTAGAAAATCTAAAAAATATCGCTGAAAAATAATATAGAGTAAAAAGGACGAAATTCATTTTGTGCATTATCTAGTATTTTTTATTTATCTTATTTGGGTTGGTGGAGCATATGCAGAGTCATATGCCTACATTACAAATCAAGGTGATAATTCTGTTTCAGTAATCAATACAAATACAAATAAAGTTATTCGAACTATACCTGTGGGACATCGACCTGCTGGAGTGGTTGTTAGTAATAATGGTGAGCGTGTTTATGTGAGTAATCCAGAAAGTAAGGATATTTCTGTCATAGATACAAAAACATTAAAAAATATCAAAACGATAAAAATGGAAGGTGGTCCATTAGCGATTGCAATCAGCCCGGATAATCAATCTGTTTATGTTGCAGACTGGTACGAGGATAGTATTTTTATAATTGATACTGCTTCATTATCTATTAGAGATAAAATCAAAGTTGGTGACTCCCCATCTGGTATAGTAGTCAATCCTAATAATAAATTTTTATACGTTGCTAATCGTGACGAAAACACAATTATGACTGTAAGTCTTACTGAAAATAAAGTAGTAGATACTATAGATGTAGGTATAGCGCCTTTTGGATTAGCATTAAATTTAGAACGGAATGAACTTTATAGTGCTAATGTACGTTCAAATAATGTTAGCGTTATCAATCTCGGCACAAAAGAAATAACAAATATCGCCGTAGGTAGTTTTCCTTACGCAATAGAAATTGATAGTGCTAGCAATCGATTATTCGTAACTAATCAACGTTCTAATTCAATTTCTGTTATCAGTTTAAGTGAAATGAAAACTATCGAAACTATTTATGTTGGAGAATACCCGGAAGGTATTGATCTGCATCCAAATAACATCCACCTCTACGTTGCAAATTGGTTTGATAATACAGTTTCCGTCATTGATATTTCTAGTCTTAGAGTTATTGAAGAAATTAAGGTTGGGGAAGGATGTCGAGCATATGGAGAATTTATTTCTCGCTAATAAAGCAACTCCTATAGAAATAATATTCTTTATAATTCAATAGTTTATGTTTTTTTAAAAAGATTTTAGAAAAATAATCTTATCTTAGATTTTCTCTAAATGTTCTCCTATAATATATCCTGCTATTGGAGAAAAAATGACAATAAAAAACTGGCCGCGCATTATTGCATTAGTCGATATGAACGCTTTCTTTGCCTCTATTGAACAAGCACGTAATCCAAACCTTATTGGCAAACCTATTGGGATTACTAACGGAATAAAAGGAAGTTGTATTATCACCTGCTCATATGAAGCGCGTGCATATGGGGTACACACTGGTATGCGCGTTAAAGAAGCTAAAAAACTTTGCCCGTCTTTTATTCGACTTTCATCTAATCCTGTTTTATATGCAAAAATATCAACTGACATTATGAATAGTCTTTATGAAATAACCCCTGACATAGAAATTTTTTCTGTTGATGAGGCATTTCTTGATATGACATATTGTAAAAAAATTTGGAATAGCCCTGAAAGTATTGCTGAATCAATAAAGGAAAAAGTATTTAGTGTCTCCGGAGTGCATTGTTCAATCGGAATAAGTGGCGATAAAACTACAGCAAAATATGCTGCAAAACTCCATAAGCCGAATGGTTTAACAATCATAAAACCATGGGATGCCGAGAATATATTAAAAGATATTTCAGTTCTAGAACTCTGTGGTATTAACAAAGGAATTGGTGCATTTCTAGCTAAAAGAGGTGTTTTTACTTGCGGTGAAGTTAAAAAAATACCCATAGGAGTTTTAGGGCAACGCTTTGGTAATCCTGGTAGAAGAATATGGTATATGTGCCAAGGTAAAGATCCTGAAGAGGTTAAAAATAATTTCAAAGCACCAAAGACTATTGGGCATGGAAAAGTTATGCCTCCTGATACACGGTCAAAAAATATTATTTACATGTACTTAATTCATATGTCAGAAAAAGTTGCTCAGAGACTAAGAAAAAATAATTTATGCGCCCAAAAGTTTTTTATTGGATTAAAAACAAATAAGGATTGGATAGGTTGTAGACAAATAAAAACTACATATCCCACAAACGATAGTCGTCAAATCATAAAACTTTGCAAAAAAGTATTAAATCAATACTGGAATGGTGAAGGTATATATCAAGTACAATTCACTGCATTGGATCTGCGTGAAGAAAAGGGACAAATTGATTTATTTAATGAAAGAAACAGTGAAAATCGCCAACTGAACAAAGTAATTGATTGCATTAATCAACGCTATGGAGATTTTACACTAGCATCAGCTAATTTATTAAACTGTTCAGACATGCCAAATGTAATTTCACCCGCTTGGAAACCTTATGGATATAGACAAACTATTTTTCAAAAATACAATAAAAATAAAAATGTGATTAAAAAAGTATTTAAAATTAAATAGAAATAATTAGTTCCTTGTTATCACTAAAACTATTTATGAGAATTAATAAAAATTGAACCCAAAATAGTTATTAATAGATTAAACATTAAGCCTACTAGCCCTGGATGAAAACCATATATCTTACCTTCATGAATAAAATTGAAACTGCCATAGGCTAAGCATAGTGAAATAAAAATACCTACAATAAGGCCAATAAGTGTGGGTAATGCTTGTGAACCACGCCAATGAATACTAAGCATGAATGCTGGTACTAACTGAATTAACAAATCAAACTTCCTATCCAATAATTTTAAAAGAGAGGACTTATCATTTAAATAGATAGCTAACCACACCAAAATTATAATTAAACACCAAGAGAATAATTTCCCCAAAAGAGTTAATCTTGCTTCGCTTGCATTTACATTGACAAAACGACTATAAATATCTTTACTTAGCATCGAAGAAATTGACAGTAAGGCTGAATCAGCAGTCGACATCATCGCAGCAAGAACTGCTGCGTATAAAACAACTGTAAGCCAATAACCTAAGCTAGAATTTTTCTGTACCATCGAAAGTATTCTGCTTAAAGCTTGATCTGAAGCAGTGCCTTCTAATCCTGGAACATACGCAATTGCATAAATACCAACAATGACAGCAATTAATGCTGTAAATAAAGGTGCGAAAGCCATAAATGCAAGGCCTTGACGTAATATTTTCTCGGAACGTGCAGCATAAATACGCTGAATTGCTTGAGGATAAAGCGTCGAACCGAAACCTACAATAAGAATATAGCTGATCCATTCACGGATTCGATTAGCATCAGGAACATTAATCTTAGAAAAATCTTGAGTTTGCTGAATTACTGTTGTTGCCAACGAAATTGGACCGAATTGTTTAAACAACATAAATAACAAAACAATAAGGCCGATAATCAAAATTGAACCTTGAATAACATCAGTCCACGCAACAGCACGTATGCCACCGAGGGTTCCATAAATGAGCATAATTAGCGTTAGTAAAATTACACCTTGCTGATAAGCAGTATTTGGGTCAGCCGATGATAATCCCTGCATCGCTCTGCCCATTGCCATTAATTGAGCAAGCAAGTAATTACTTAAAACAAATATCATAATTACTGTTACTACAATATTGATTGAATTAGATCCAAATCGGTGTTGCAAGTAATCAGTTGGAGTTATGTAGTTGTATCGTCTTGCTCTTTTATAAAGCTTTGGGGCAAATATTAAGTAGCATGCAATAATAGCTGTCATAAAATGAACACACATTATCCACGAATACCCTATTCGGTAAGTCATTCCTGAGTAACCAAACAAAGTATTGCCGCTATATTGCGTAGCATAAAAGGTAAGAAAAATTACAGCCAGTCCAAATCCATTTCCTGCAAGATAAAAATCTTTTAACGTGTTTTCTTGTCTTGCACGATATCCAAAAAAACCAATTATAATTAAAGCACTTAAATATATACTGATAAATATAAATGCGGTTTGATCAAACGCCTGAAAGTTATTCATTTACGTCTTTTTCTATATCCCATTTATAACGTAATAAAATAAATGCTGTAAAAAAAGAAGCGCAGATTGAAATGATGATTGCTATAAGAACCCAAAGCGGAAGGCCTATTACCATATAATTGATGTTATCCGGCCAATACCAAGGTACGCCGACAGTAATCAGAAAAATATAAACAACGATTATCCAATAATGCCTTTTCATAGCGAGAGTTAAGCTACAGCTATTTTAGATTTTTATCTATTTCTAGATAGTCAGATAAACCAAGAATGCTTTTGATCTCTTCGAATGCCACCATCTTTTCACTAATACTTTTAGTATGGCCATCACGCTTGAAAACCTCAGCCATTTCACGCATAACATGTGCTGTGAGTAATATAGAATCAATTGGAGCAACCATCATCTTAAAACCCATTTCTTCCAGTTCAGCAGCACTCAATATTGGTGTTTTTCCAAATGCAAGCATATTGACAAATTTTGGATATTCAATACGTTTACATATTTCCTCTAACTCATTTATAGACAACGGTGCTTCAATAAATGCAACATCAGCACCTGCATCGCAGTAACGATTTACTCGATCGATTGCAACATCTAAACCATCCGTTTCTCTAGAATCTGTTCTGGCTATAAATAAAAAATCTTTATTTGTCCGCGTATCATTCGCTACTTTAAATTTCTTTACCATATCATCTGCAGAAATAACTTCTTTACCGCCAAAATGGCCGCAACGTTTCGGAAATACCTGATCCTCAAGAATGATGCCCGCAGCCCCCGCTTCCTCAAATTCTCCAACACAACGTATCACGTTATGTAGATCTCCATGACCAGTATCAGCATCTGCAATTACTGGAATAGATAATCTATGCGTCATTCTTCGGGTTGCATCAACCATCTCACTCATTCCCAAGAAATTTAGATCAGGTAGCCCATAAAGACTTGCGCTTGTACCAAAACCACCAATGAAAACTGAGTCGAAACCACATTGTTCGATGAGGACAGCTGTTAAAACATCATGAGCACCCAACATCTTTATAATTCCAGGTTTTTGCATTAACTCACTTAATTGGGATGTAGAATTAGATATATTGTCAGCCATAATTAATTTATTGTTGTTTTAAGATGTCTAATTTTAACACAGATAACTTATATTCTTGTATTATTATCGCATACTAATCATATTGTTATTAATTATGCTAAAAAGAAAAATAGAAAATGTGCTCGAAGTCTCCAAACTAAATACATGGTACGGCGACAAAAAAATTCTTTCTGATATTAATATAAGTGTATCTCGTAATGAAATTATGGTGATTATGGGGCATAGCGGATCTGGTAAAAGTACACTATTGCGATATATTCTTGGTCTAGAAAAAACAAAAGAAGGTCTAATAAAATTATTAGGTAGTGAGCTCGCGAAACTTAATAAGAATGAATTATACGAATTACGTAAACGTATTGGCGTTGCATTTCAAAGCGGTGCTTTATTTAGCTCCATGACAGTAGGAGAAAACATTCAACTTCCATTGCATGAAAATACAAATCTTGATGAAAATACAATACAAATAATGTCAAGAATCAAACTGGAACTAATGCAATTAAGTGGTACAGAATCACTAATGCCTGCAGAATTATCAGGCGGTATGTTAAAACGAGCCGGATTAGCAAGAGCTGTTATTATGGATCCAGAGTTACTCTTTTTTGATGAGCCTTCTGCTGGGTTAGACCCGATAACATCAGCTCACCTTGATAATTTGATTTTACAATTACGCGATACACTAAATATGTCGATTATTGTTGTCACGCATGAACTTGAAAGCGCATTCAAAATTGCTGATAGAATAATAATTTTAGACAAAGGAAAGATAATTCTTACAGGTAATAAAGACGAAATTAAAATGTCAAATGACCCAAGAATAATAAATATGATAGAACGTCGCGCTATCAGCAATCAATTTAATGCAAGTGATTATTTAAATAGGCTCACAAGAAAATAATGTTAACCAATATATTAATTCGTCTTGGTAATTTCGGTGTTTTTCTATACGAAATAATTCGCTCATTATTAATCCCTCCATACCCTATTGATTTGATATTAAAACAAATTCTTTTTGTAGGAGCACGCTCGGTATTGGTTATTGTCATAGCAGGTTTATTTGTAGGTATGGTGGTTGCTTTGCAATTTTATGACACGCTTGTTAGATTTGGCTCCATTAGTTTATTAGGTTCAGCTGTTGGATTGAGTCTAACCAGAGAATTAGGCCCAGTACTAACAGCTTTAATGGTGATTGGACGTACTGGTTCTGCAATGTGTGCAGAGATTGGGATCATGCGTATTGATAATCAAATTGATGCGCTAGAATGCATGGCAATTGATCCTCATCGTTATTTAATTTCTCCAAGAATACTGGCTGGTATTATCTGTGTACCAATATTAACTGCGATCTTCATTATTGTTGGGATATTTGGTGGATATTTTGTTGGCGTTATACTATTTGATATAAGCGCAGGGTCATATTTTCAGAATATGAATGACACAATATTAAATCGAGATTTATTCATGGGGTTTATTAAGTCAATTTTTTTTGGCTTGTTAATAGTCTGGATTTCCTGTGAAAAAGGATTCAATCTTCATCTTGATAAAAGAGGAATATATGGCTCCGAGGGAGTAAGCCGTATAACAACTGAAGCAGTTGTAACATCATCAATATCTATTCTTTTCAGTGATTATTTACTCAGCGCATTGATACTGTAAACTAAGACTATGAATGAGAAGCAACATACAGAAATACTTGTTGGTATATTTTTATTAATCGGCATCATTGTAATTACTTTTCTTGCGTTACGAATGGGAGATTTTCGATTACTCAATACTCAACAGTATACAATAAAAGCTGAATTCACATCTGCATCGGGGCTAAAAAAAGGCGCTCACGTTGAGATGGCCGGTGTTAGCGTAGGTAGAGTGACAAATATTACCTTTAATCCCGAAACTTACTTAGCGGAAGTTTATATAGCGCTTGAAAATAATATTCAAATACCAGATGATTCCATCGCTTCTATCAGAACATCTGGAATAATTGGAGATAAATTCTTAAAGATTTCACCCGGTGGAAGCGAGATTATTATAGAACCTAATATGGTAATTACGGAAACTGAGCCTTCAATAAATCTTGAAGAGTTAATTAGTAAATATATTTTTGAGTCAGGAAAATAAAATTATATATGTTTAACTATCTTCAGTTGTTTCAGAATAAGATTTAGACCCTTCTGATGATTTATGTTTGTTGATTCTTAATTGAATATCGTTTAATAATCCATCCATTCCATCATTTTTAACAATAGCTGCGAAAGTACTACGATAATTATTTACAAGACTGATTCCTTCGATTACAACATCATAAGCAAACCAAACTCCATCGTTATTTTTTAATTTATAATTTACTGGAATTTCAGTGCTATCAGTTATAATTAATGTTTCAACAACTGCTCTTTTTCCATTTATTGTTTCGCCAACATATTCAATTTTCTGGTTTGTATAGGCTTCAATTTTTGAACGATATGTTTCCTCAAGGTACTGCGAAAAGAATTCAACAAAATTTTCACGTTCTCCGGGTGTCGCGGTCTTCCAATTAGTCGCTAAAATACTTTGCGACATACTTCTGAAGTCAAAACTTTTATCAATAACAATACCTATTTTTTTCCAACGTATTTCTCGTTCCAATGATTCATTTTTTAAAATATTTATAACTTTTTCCACTGAATCCTTAACCCTTGCTGTTGGGTTACTAAAATCTTTGGCGGTAACAGTACCGCATATAAGTAAAATCAATATGTATAAACAGACTCTTTTCATTCTAAAAAATCTCAAAAAAAATTTTTAATTTCAATTACCTATATTATCAAATGAATTTAATCTTCTTCTATTATTATCTATAATACTCTAATTTAATAATAATGATAATGATTTATATAAAGAAGAATTTGTTGCTATGAGGGAATCCGAGTAATTTTTACAGTAAGTTTGATTTTAATTCTATACGTGGTACTGCTGACAATAATTTTTTCGTGTATGGATTTTCAGGATTTTTAAGAATTTTTTCAACACTTCCCTGTTCAACAATTTTTCCTTCGTACATAACTGCTACATAGTGAGCAATATATTCTACAACACTTATATTATGTGTAATAAATAAATATCCGAGGCTATGCTCTTTCTGTAATTTTTTTAAAAGTGTCAATATTTGAGATTGAACTGAGACGTCTAGGGCGCTTGTAGGTTCATCACATATAATAAGTTTTGGTTTAACTGCTAATGCACGTGCAATACATATGCGCTGCCTTTGCCCACCAGAGAATTCATGTGGATAACGATAACGATGCTCTGCTAGCAAACCAACCTGCTCTAATAGCTCGACTGTATTTTCATCTCTTTCTTTTTCTGAATTTCCTATACCCTGAGCTAACATACCTTCTTGAATAATATCATTGATCATCATTCTCGGATTCATCGAAGAGTAAGGGTCTTGAAACACTATCTGAATATCTGCTCTTATCTCCCTGAGAGATGAAGAATCTAACCTATTTAAATCTTTTTGCTGATAGGTAACGACGCCAGATGTCACCTCTAAAAGCTGTAGAATTCCTTTACCCATAGTTGTTTTTCCAGATCCAGATTCGCCAACTATTGCAACTGTCTCTCCAGCATATAAATCAATCGTAACATCATCAACAGCTTGAACATGGCCTACTGTTCGTTTAAATACGCCTTTTTTAATTGGATAATACACTTTAAGTTTTTTAACTTTTAGCAGATTTGATTTATCTGAACGATCAATTTTTCCTATTCCATCTTCCTTTTTACGTTTTTCCCAACTAGGAATAGCATTAAATAATTTTAAAGTATATTGATGTTCAGGATTTGAAAATAATTCTTTTTTACTTTTAGCTTCAACAATAGAACCATTCTTCATTACTGCAATGTGATCGGCCATTTGTGAGGCAACACCTAAATCATGTGTAATAAAAAGAATTGACATCCCTGTATCATCTTGTAATTTTTTAAGAAGTTCCAGAACTTGAGCCTGGATAGTTACATCCAATGCTGTTGTAGGTTCATCCGCAATAAGTAAATCTGGATTACCGGCTAACGCAATTGCGATCATGATTCGCTGCTTCATGCCACCTGAGAATTGATGCGGATATTCGTTAATACGTCTTTTAGATTCGGGTATACCTACAGCATCAAGTAACTCAATACTTCTTTCTATACATCGCTTTTTAGATAAATTTTCATGCTGACGTAACGTCTCGCTAATTTGTTGGCCAGCAGTGAGCACAGGATTTAGTGATGTTTGAGGTTCTTGAAAAATCATTCCGATCTTAGCGCCACGAATCTTACGCATTTTATTTTCAGGCAATTGGAATAAATCGCTTTTATGTAATATAGCCTCACCAGCGGTTATTTTTATAGTAGTCGGTAATAATCTCATAATAGACAAAGCAGTAATTGATTTTCCGCTTCCCGATTCTCCTAATAAAACAAATGTCTCCCCACGACGGACACAAAAAGATACATTATTAACGATGTTTGAGTTTCTGCCTCCTGTGCCCGTGGAGACTGTAAGATTTTTAACTTGAAGAAGATTCTCGTTATTATCAATCATATTAAAATAACCTAAAATTCGCGTAATCTTGGATCGAAAGCATCTCTAACTGCATCTGAGAAAAGATTAGCAGCTAAAACTAATATAAACATAAAAATGAATGCTGCGGCAAGCGACCACCAGACAACTGGTTCTCGCGCCATTTCTAATCTCGCACTGTTAATCATATTACCCCAACTATACATACTGGGATCAACACCAATATTAAT
>CAZJED010000033.1:0-15808 GCA_964544965.1 uncultured Enterobacteriaceae bacterium | reverse complement strand
AATCCCGCAGCAAATCTATTACTGCTTCTGGATTTGAAGAATTATTAAATTTTTCAACAATAATCCCACTTTTTATTCTTATTTGTTCTGCTACCTTTCTTCCATGCTTCCGCTCTATATGCGAGTCTCTAATCGAAGCCATAAAAGTCAGATAACAAGAAACAGTGGACCATTTTACACTATTCCAGCGTTTGTCAAAGTTTTTAATGGTTGTAAATCCTGACTTAAACACCTCATTGAAGTTATTTGAGTATTGCAAAGCAACGGAATCCCTTTTGCTTGCAAGTTTCATGGCATAAATTAATGAAGAACTGGGTGTATTCGAAACATCTTGTTCATTCGCATTACCTAAACCACCTGGGTTTGCCGTTCGGATTGCTTCAAATATCTGATTGGTATCGTTTTTCGTTATTGAAGTTAAAGTAGATTCTAGATTATTCCTTAATTTTTCAATAGTTTCAAATCCTGACTCAGATGCCATAATAATTGGTGCAAAAAGAAGTAACATTCCAAGATTCGTATTACATCCGACAGCATCTCGCGTTGCAAAAACACTATTTAGTACTCTTTCGCCTAATCCATATTCTTCTTTACACAATATTGGTGTTGAAACATCTGCGCTTAGAAAGAAATCTTGTGCGGTCATATTGTGTCCATCAGAATAGGAACTGATGTTGCCCGGTTTGAATGCTTCAATTTCGCCTTTAAAACTTACCTTAACGGCTTGCTCAATCTTTATTTTCATTAAATTAGCTCGAACAGACTAATAATGGGTTGCTTTTAACCATATGCTTAACAAATGATTCAATCAAACAATCAGCAATATTAAAATCAACTACTCTCTGTAAACCATACCAAGCGGGAATACTATTAACTTCAATAATATGAAATCTACCATCCTTATCTTCAATGAGATCGACTCCAGCGTAATCAATTTCAAGAACTTTACATGCCGTCTCGCTTAACTGTGATAAATCTTGATTTAATTCAAATATTTCGCAATTTGCACCTTGCGCACGATTCGTTAACCAATTCTGGCTGTGCCTAGTCATAGCTGCTTTTGCAACTCCGTCGACAACTAAAACACGGATATCTTTAAAATTATTATTTTTACGTTCAATAAATTCTTGTAAATAATAAATTCCGCCAAATTTTTCATCATGCACAAGACCTGTATTTTGATCGATAAGATGTATGCCTATTCCCTGAGAACCAAATAATGGCTTAAGTAGTATTTTTTTATTATTACTAGACTCTTTTTTTAAAATTTTATTTGCTTCACTTTCTGTTTCACAAATCCATGTTCTTGGAGTAGGTAAGCCAGCACGACTTAATAAAATGCTCGTTAGTGGTTTATCAACAGTTTTTTCAATTGATTTCGGTGAGTTATAAATTGTTACCCCTAAATTATATAATCCATGTAAAAGATCGAGTCGAAAAATAACTTGTTCGAGGCTGCCACCTGGTATTCCTCTCACAAAAATGCCTAGCGGAAGTTCTTCAAAACCAGGTAATTTAATATCACGAGGTTTTCCTGTTATCTCAATTAAACAGTCAGTCAATGATAAATAACAGCTATCTAATCCGCGATCTTTTAAAGATATTTTTAATTGTTCGCCATGCCAGCCTGGATTATCAGTAACTATTGCGACTTTTCTACAAATCTTATCCACAACTATTAACTAAAAGATTTTTCTAATAGATCATTATCTATTTTACCGGCATGGAATGTATTACCTGTAGATAATGAAGATACAGCAACACATGCTGGGCTAAATAGCATTGGATCGATCTTATAAAAATCATATTTAACATCCTTAAATATCTCTCCAAAAGGTTTGCCATAATCTTTTGAAGCGCTACTGGGTAATGCATTTGCCAGTTCTTTTGCATCGTCATCATTTGCCTCAACAAATAATTGAATTTGGCCGGCAAATAATATTGCATCATTTGTTCGGCTCATTGCTTTTAAAAAATCATTTGACGGAGGGGGTAATGGTGCACTGCCAGCACCATCAATAATTTTCTCTAAAGGAAAATGTAATTCATGTGCCTTATGTAATGAAGTTTCTAAAACTCTGCTAACTATCTGGACTGATCCAGCTAAACTTGATGTTGGTGTTAGGATAATTGTAAGATTTTCATTCTTTATACCGCACATTTCAGCTATTTTTGTAGTTACTTCGACCGGCGGAATCTTATCAACTTCAATCACAATACATGCAGAATCACTTTTATCACGATAATCAAGCTCATTAAATAGAGATTCGTTACTGCCTAGTGCTCGAGCTGGACCAGAACCTAAGGCATTAAACGCTTCTTTCCCTTTACCATAATTTAAACTCCATCCCGCATATTGGCTTGCAAGACATGCAAGCACAGGGTTGGTGCTATGTACATCTAAATGCCATGACCAATTACGAAAATTAGTGGAAGCACGTAGTCTAACAACGCCTAAACCTCCCATACATACTTCGGCAATTAGTCGCCCTGCTTCAATACATCCTTTTGTATTAATACCTGCGTCAATAACACAGGTTCCATCAGCGAGATTTGACTTTGAAAGCCTCAATGATTCTGCATTAATAATTAAATTCTCAACTAGCGGAAATGTTAATTTATTAAGACTTAGGTTTGTATTTTTACTCACATGGTCTCCTCAGAAAAATAAAAGTATTTTATATTGTATTCTATATTGATTTAATGAAGAGTTCGATTTCCTTAAAACGATTTTTTAACGTTTTTTCGACCTGTTCTTCTGAATCGCCTTCAGCGTAGATAGTGCATATCGGATTTTTTATCAAAATCTTCTGTTTACCATAAGGTCTATCCCTAACCCAAGCAGGCCAATCAAGGTTTTCTGGAAACAATAAATCTTCACTTGCATAATAAATTATATGTCCTTTTGGCGAATTACGCTTATCAATATTGTAATCAATCGAAGCACTATTAAAACAATTAATATGCGCCAAAAATAATGATTGCTGTGCATCATGTAATTCAAATGTTGAAGGAGGGCGTGGATTTACATCAACAACAAATATCGAACCAACTTCATCAATAATAAAATCTATACCGCATAAACCAAAAAGTTCTGTTTGTTTCGTAATTTTATTAACGGTACTCCTAATATTATCTAAAGTTTTTTGGTTCTTAATGTCAACACTAACAGCGCCTTCATATAAAAAAGGCAGATCGATAAATTGCTTTGATCCTAAAAGTCGATTAAATCCAATTAAATTTGCTGTTTTTCCGTTCGCAAGAAAAACTGTGCTGTAAACTTCGCCTTTAATGTACTCCTGATAATAAAAATTATTATCTAATAATGAATCTATATTTGAATATGATGACTCATAGAAAACATGTCCGCCGCCAAAACCACCAAATTTTTTAACTAAAAATTTTTTTGAATCAATTAATTTACTTCGATCAAATACTGTAGATGGAAACCGCATACGTTCATCATTTAATATTTTCATTAATAATTTTGGATTTTTAACATTGCGTATTGTTTCTGAATTATTACTTATTACTGGAATATGTTTGCGGATATGATCAATATATTCTGGATTTGTTTCGAAACCAGAACCAATTATTGCTGTTGAATTTAAGAAATAATCTTTTATTATTTCTTCAAGTTCTCCTATATTGAATGAATATTGATAAATTTTTTTTGCTCTAAATGCAAATTTTGAAGATTTTATCGTTTCCTGATCGAGAAACTTATCAATAACTCCTACGGTAAATCCTGCTTTTTTTGCAGAAACTGCTAAAGGACGTCCAGAATTAGCAATAATAAGATATTCAACATCTTTGATTGATTTACTATTATTTTCAACTTTAGCAACTATAAATTTTCTACCTTTATATTTTCGTTTTTAATGAAGGGTTTTTTCTCGCCAATAGAAATTTTCGCTCCTTGATTGTGACCTTCGCATAAAATGAATCGCAAACGTGGCTCTCCTTTCCACTCATCACGAAGTTTCTTTAGAACCTGAAAAGCAATTGTTTCATTGGGAAATATAGCAAAACCAGTTGGCCCCCATGAACTTTGTCCTACACCAGTAGCGCCTTCATTACTCATAGTATCAATAATTGATTTTAAAAACGGTGATGTATATCGTCCTCCCTGAATGCTTGAAAAATAATCACCGATAATATTTTGAATTTCAGTTACTGCTGCGCCGAATTCAGAACAATCTTGTTCCATAATTGCAGGAAGCGCCTTTATCATAGTTAACCTGCATAATGAATCTGAAACTTCTTTTTTCATTTTTGGTAACTGGCTGAATACACGCCGTTCTTTTACGCCATTAATACCTTTCTCTTCGTCATCAAATATCAAAATAATTCGCCAATGATCTGGAAAAGATAACCGTGTAATGATTGGCGGAATCTCAGTTTTTTCACCTCGTCCGCCATCAACAACAAATCCACCATGCGTAAATGTTCCAACCCCAACCCCTGATCTAGCACCACGATGTAATATTGTTGCTAAATAAGATGCTTTCTGTTCTGGCAATCCATACAAGTGACATATCGCACTTGCTATTGCGAGTGATAGCTGTGTTCCTGAACCGAGTCCGGCATGTTCTGGAATGGCTGAGTGGACCGATAGCTCAACACCACCATCAATCCCAAAATGAGATAAAATTTGTTCTGCGTAATTTTCAGCTCTTTCTATATAAATTCCTGAAATATCAATATCATGTGCATAACGTGCGGTAATTGATGTTTCAATATTTGTGATCGAGAGGCCAATACTGCCAAATTTCCTACCTAAATCCCCACACATATCCAAAAAACCTAAATGTAGGCGAGCTTGTGCTCTAACGCTTACATACTTAGATTTCAAATTTATTTTTCCACTATTTTCAATCATTAGATTATAGATACGCTTTATAACGTTCGAACAAAAAACTCCTTATTATACAGAATGTTGTAGAAATGAGATACCAGAGTTATTCGCTCTTTATAAGTCGCGTTAAAACATCAAAAGCGATACAATTGCTATTAAATCAGTACGAAAAGGAGCTCTAAACTAAGAAAATAGTAACCAATTGTAATTATTTAATGCATCAGTATGCGGTTTAGGACAGGCGGCGCCAAGCCCAGTTAATGCAGAATTAATAGATATTTTCCTTAGAGAATCTATAAATGGCCGCTACCCCAATACAAAAAGACAAAATAACAGGTTTAAGTTTGACCATTAAAGCTGTTAATTTTTTGTTGAATGAATTAAACATAGGAAGTTATGCGTGAGCAATAAAATGATGCTCATCCCGGGACGCTCGAGTAAACAAGGCACCTCCTTAAATCAAGGAAAACTTAAAGAAGAATATCAGAAAGTAACATCAACATTGGAAATGAACAAAGACGATATGGATAGAATAGGTCTTGTCGATGGCGATAAGGTGAAACTGTCAAATGAAATTGGAGAAACTATAGTGAGTTGTCTTGGAAAAAAACCGGAAGATCTATCTGAAGGTATGCTATTTATACCTTATGGTCCACCGTCAAGTCAGTTAATGGCAAGTGATACCGCTGGGAGTGGTATGCCATTATCAAAACACATGATGGTTGATGTTGAAAAGGTTAAAAATTAATAGGAATAATTGAGAGTAAATAAAAATGCCGGAAGAAGTAAATAAAAAAGCAGAAGAAAGTAAAAATATAAAGATTGTTGAGAATGCAACTTGCACATTTTGTGGTTGTGTTTGTGATGATATGGAGCTCCATGTTGATCTTGATGAAAAAAGAATAACAAAAGCTAAAAATGCTTGTGTACTTGGTCGGGCCTGGTTTGCCGAACACACAATTGAAGATGCACCTGCTGCAATGATCGATGGTAAAGAAGTTACAGTAGATGAGGCAATTGAAGAAGCTGCTCAAACTTTAGTGAAAGCAAAATTTCCAATTACATATGGCCTAAGTGATACAACATCTGAGGCCCAAAGACATGCAGTTGCAATAACAGATTACATTAAAGGAAATATAGACACTACGACTTCAGTATGCCATGGACCAAGTGGTCTTGCTTTTCAAGGAGTCGGTGAAAGCACGAGTACATTAGGTGAAGTGAAAAACCGTGCCGATTTAGTAATTTATTGGGGAGGTAACCCAGCTGAATCTCATCCTCGACATTTTGGGCGTTATGCGGTTACGCCTAAAGGAATGTTTACTCCAAATGGGAAAAAGGATCGAACTGTTGTATTAGTTGATGTTAGAAAAACAAAAAGCGCAGGCGTTGCTGATATTCTGATTCGACCTAAACCCGGAAAAGATTTTGAAGTGCTCTGGGCGCTTCGAGCATTGGTTAAAGGAAATGAAATATCAACTGATATAGAACAAGAAACAGGTGTTCCATTAGAGACGTTAACTGACTTAACAGAGCGCATGAAAAATTGTCGCTTTGGAGTACTATTTTTTGGCATGGGTCTAACTATGACTAGAGGTCGTCATTTTAATTCAGGCGCCCTACTAGCGCTTGCTACTGACCTTAACGAATACACGCATTTCGTTGCAAAGCCTGTTCGTGGCCACGGTAATGTTACGGGTGCCGATAATATTGTAGCTTGGCAAACTGGATATCCTTTTGGTGTGAATTTTAGTCGCGGCTACCCACGTTTTAATCCAGGCGAATTTACAACAGTCGACACATTATCAAATGGAGACGCAGATGCAGCATTAATTGTTGCAAGTGATCCTGGCTCTAACTTTCCAAAAAAGGCAATTGAACATCTAAAGAGCATTCCTGTTATTACTCTCGATACAAAAAGTACCGAGACGACAAAACTAGCTCATGTTGCTTTTAAAACTGCAACCTATGGTATTAATACTGGCGGAACAGTATATCGAATGGATGATGTCTCTATTACATTAAGACCCGCGTTTGAGTCGCCTTTTCCTGATGATGAAACAATACTTAAAAATATAAAAAAACGTGTGCACGAATTAACTTTAAAGAAAAATAATTCTGGAGGTGCTTCAGGCGAAGCAAAAGTTGCAGCAGTAAACCCGCTCTAAGTCTTATGTACAAGCGTTAAACTGCATTAAGAAAATAATAGTTTATAAGCAAATAATCACTAGAGGGGTAATTAGATGTCTGCATCCATGCGCATCATTAATGGCAAATTATACGATCCAAAAAATAATATTGATGGTGAAATAAAAGAAATTTGTATACAGGACGGTAAAATTGTTGACTCAGTAACTAATGAAGCAACAATTATTGATGCTAAGGGAATGGTTGTCATGCCGGGTGGTGTTGATATTCACTGCCATATTGCCGGTCCTAAAGTTAATCTTGCTAGAAAATTAACCCCTGAAGCTCGTCGTCACGATGTTCACCCGGCAACTCCTTTTACGCGTTCAGGTTCAGGTGGAACTACTCCCTCAACATTTGCTGCAGGTTATCGTTATGCAACATTAGGATACACAACTGCAATGGAAGCAGCAGTTTCACCAATTGGAGCACGTCATGTGCTGGAAGAATTTGAAGACACACCCATTATTGATAAAGGCTTCTACGTTCTATTAGGTAACAATATTTTTCTTCATAACTTAATCCGTGAAAAACGTACTGAGGAATTTGAACAAGCAGTTGCTTGGTGGGTAAATGCTACCAAAGCATACACGGTTAAACTTGTAAATCCAGGCGGAGATGAACCATGGAAAGGAAAAAGAAATTCAAACGTATCTGATATTGATGAAAAAACTGGTGAGGCCAGTGACCTTTCGCCACGACAAATAATTGAAGCCTTTGTAAAAACAGTTAACAAACAGGGTTATCCGCACCCACCTCATATTCACTGCAATAATCTTGGTCATAGCGGGAATTACAAAACAACAATTGAAACAATGAAAACAGCAGGTGACCTACGTGCGCATATTGCACATATCCAATTTCATAGCTACGGAGGGGAACTTGGTAAAAATCCAACTTCAAAAGCTGCAGAAATCGCTGAATATGTAAATACTCACCCAAATATCACCTGTGATGTCGGACAAGTAATGTTTGGTGAATCAACAATCATGACTGCTGATGCGCCATTAGCATATATTCTGAAAGGTCATTCTAAAGGTAAATGGGTTAACGCTGATACAGAATGTGAAAGTGGCTGTGGCATACTTCCATTTTCCTACCAAGAACATATCTACATGCATACACTGCAATGGGCTATTGGATTAGAAATATTTTTGCTTTCCGGAGACCCTTGGCGAATAATTTTATCAACAGATCATCCGAATGGTGGTTCATTTATGGCTTACCCTAAACTTATTAAACTTTTAATGGATGAAAAGTTTCGTCATGAAGAAATGAAACGGGTGAACCAAAAAGCCTTATTAAAATGTTCATTACCGGAATTAAAACGGGAATATACATTAAATGAAATTGCGATTATCACAAGAGCAGGTCCAGCAAAAGCACTGGGTTTAGAAACAAAAGGTCACCTGGGTATCGGAGCAGATGCTGATATTACAATCTATGATGTAATGGATGATAAAGAAATGATGTTCAGTGCACCAAGATATGTTATTAAATCTGGTCTCACAATGATTGATAATCATGAATTTAAAACTGATTCTACAGGTAAGGTCTACCACATAACACCTCAGTACGATAACAAAATTGAAGAGGTTATTAAGCCTTTCTTTGAAGATTATTACTCAATAGAGTTTGCTAATTATGCTGTTACTGATCACTATTTACACAAACATGAAATTATTAAAACAAATTAAGTTATGAAGATAAAATCAACTCAAATTGATGATACATTTGCCGAGGCTTTTAAAATGTATGGCAGTCGAATTATTATCACGGCTGAAACAAAAGAATGGGCAATGGCAGCAGCACAATCAGTAACTGGTTTTGCAACCTCTGTAATTGGCTGCAAATGTGAAGCCGGTATTGAAAGAGAAATTCCGGTAGAAGACTCACCAGATTTAAGACCCGGTGTAAGTGTTTTATTTTTTGCTATGGATAGTGAGAGTTTAGGGAAACGTTTAATGGAACGTATTGGTCAGTGCGTCATGACTTGTCCAAGTACTGCATGCTACAACGGTATTGATGAAGGAAATGAAATTATTGTTGGAGGTCAACTTCGTTATTTTGGCGATGGTTATCAAATTAGTAAAAATATAGGTGGAAAAAGACTGTGGCGAATCCCTGTTATGGATGGAGAATTTCTCGTTGATGATGTCTTTAAAACAAAAGAGGCAGTTGGTGGAGGTAATATACTCATTCTAGCAAAGGATCAGAATACCGCTTTAAAAGCAGCAAAATCTGCAGTAAAGGCAATGCGATGCATCTCAAATATAATACTCCCCTTCCCTAATGGTGTTGTTAGAAGCGGAAGTAAAGTGGGATCTAAATATAAAGCATTGATTGCCTCAACAAATGATGAATACTGCCCAACTTTGGCTAGTCTAGTAGAAAAAACAGAAATTGATGCCGGTATAAATAGTGTTCTTGAAATTGTTATAGATGGATTAACATTGGAAGATGTTGAAAATGCAATGCGCGTCGGTATACAAGCTGCTGTTAAGCCTGGCATAAAAAAAATATCGGCTGGAAATTATGGCGGGGGATTAGGTCAATACCAAATTCATCTTCATAAGCTAGTAGGAAATGAGGGAATAAACTAATGCCACTTCATCTTAAACTGCACACTAAACCTGATGTGCCTTTAGAAGCTGATTGCATTTGTCCTGATAAAATACAGTCTTTAAAAAATAACGAGGTATCTGCTTTAACTATTTTTCATGGAAATCATCAAGTGCAACTTGGTGATTTTTTTGATTGCAAAGGCACTTTTGATGGTGAAATTATCATTGATGGCGATTTAAAAAATATCAAACATATTGGGGCATCAATGTCTTTTGGTAAAATTATAGTTGAAGGGAATATCGGTCTACATACGGGAGCATGTATGCGAGGCGGTGAAATTATAATTGAGGGGAATGCTTCTGACTGGTTAGCTGCAGAAATGCTCGGTGGTAAAATTATAGTTAAGGGAAATGCAGGGCATATGACAGGTAGTGGTTATCGTGGAAGCTCAGTTGGTATGCAAGGTGGTGAAATTATTGTCCATGGTAATGTAAAAAATGAAACTGGTCATGTTATGCGTCGTGGACTTATTGTTGTTGGAGGTGATTCTGGAGATTTTACTGGCGTTAATATGCTAGCTGGCACAATTATTGTATTAGGTGAAATGGGGATTCGAACAGGTGCGGGAATGAAACGTGGTTCAATAATTAGTTTCAATAAGACGCATTTACTTCCTACTTTCTCTCGTAATTGTGAATACCATCCCTCATTTATCAAATTTTACGTTCGTTATTTAGAAAAAAATGGTTTTTCAATTGATTCGTCCCACCTAAATAGCACTTTTGAGCGCTGGTCTGGCGATTCAGTCGAAATAAATCGTGGAGAAATCCTTTTATCAAAACATAAAAATAAATAAAATTAGTATGATCACCAAAAAAACTACCTTTTTAGGGTAGAGAGGAGGAAACGATGACAACAATCGTAACTGATTATTGCAAGGGCTGCAGGTTTACAGACTGTGTTTCTGTCTGTCCAGTTGCTTGCTTTCATTATGATGATGAAATGCTATACATCGATCCGGATACCTGTATCGACTGTAGCGCTTGTTTGCCAGAATGTCCTGTTCAGGCAATTTTTGAAGTTGATGATCTGCCAGAAGATAAAGAGCACTGGATTGAGATTAATGCTGAAAAAGCAGCAGAACTACCCGTTATCGAAGAACAAATTGAGCCTTTACCTGGCGCTGAAGATCGTAAGTCAGAACTAGGTTTTTAGAAGTCGCGTTTAAACATTAAAAACGATACAATCGACTTAAAATGGGAGTTTATTTAAAGAAAGTAGTGATTAATTATAATATACAATACATCTGAATATATGATTTAGGGCAGGCGGCGCCAAATCTGGAAATAGATGTAAAATTGAACATGCGCTTCTAGAAAGGAATTAATAAATGGCCGCCAACTCAATATACAAAAATAAAACGATAAAAAATTCTAATGTAAATGACAAAAAGGACCTCTTTCTTGCTAGGAAGTTTTTAAGTCATGTCTAATCTTGGTACTAGCAAAAATCCATTACTAGTTGCAATCATAGGCTCTGGGCCCAGTGGATTTTATGCTGCTGAAGCACTCATAAAATCAGATATTGAAGTTAATGTTGATATTATCGAGCGCCTTCCCTCTCCGTATGGGCTTGTCAGAAGCGGTGTTGCACCAGACCATCCAAAATTAAAAACAGCTATTAATCTATATAAAAAAATAGCAGATAACCCTCATTTTAATCTTATTGCGAATGTGACAGTTGGAGAAGATATATCTATTGAAGAATTATCTGAAACACACCATGCAATAATTCTCACATACGGTGCTGAAACAGATAGAAAGCTTGGTATACCTGGTGAAGATCTTAATGGGAGTTACACTGCGACTGAGTTTGTTGGTTGGTATAATGGGCATCCCGATCATAGAGAATTAGAATTTGATCTTTCTCAGGATATTGCTGTTATTATCGGACAAGGTAATGTTGCGGCCGATGTTAGTAGAATATTATCGAAAACAGTCGATGAATTAAAAAACACCGATATTGCGCAACACGCATTAGATGTGCTCTCTGAAAGTAAATTAAAGGAGATTCATATCATCGGACGACGAGGACCAGCTCAAGCGAAATTCACCCCAAAAGAATTACGTGAGTTTGGAGAATTATCTGATTGTAACCCAATCATTCTAAAAGAAGATCTCGAATTAAATGATGAAAGTAAGAAGGAACTTGAAGAAAAGAGTAATATTACTAATAAAAAAATTTATGATCAATTCTCTGTGTTCTCAGAACGTGAGATCGATACAAATAAATCAAAAAAATGTTTTTTTCGATTTTTAATGGGTCCAAAGGAAATTATTGGAGACGCAAAAATGGAAAAAATAGTTCTTGAAAAAAATGAATTATCTGGCGAGCCTTTTAAACAATCAGCAAAAGGAACTGGTGAAACAATTGAAATAGATACTAGTATTTTGTTTCGAAGCATTGGCTATCATGGTATTTCTATGCCAGGAGTACCCTTTCACGAAAGTTGGGGGACAATCCCGAATGAGAAAGGACGAGTCACTGAAAATAATGGTGATACAGTTAATCAGCTTTATACTGCTGGTTGGATAAAGCGAGGTCCAAGTGGAATTATTGGGACAAACCGTGCCTGTAGCGCAGAAACAATTCAATGCTTACTGAGTGACCTAGAAAAACTTGATACGAGTGTAAAAAAATTAGGTGCTAGTGAAATATATTCAAAACTAGATAATAAAAAAGTCCGCCATGTTAATTTTAATGAATGGTCACAAATTGATGCTAAAGAAGTAGCGCTTGGTGAACCAAAAGGTAAGCCACGTGAAAAATTCACATACATAGAAGAGATGCTCTCAGTAATTGAATAGTTACTTGTTCATATGAAACGAACTCGGGGAAAAAAAGGTCGCATCACGGGACGTGTTGATGATCAAGAAACTATTTCTCAGATAGAGCAATTAATTGGTGATGAATCAATTAAAAGAGATATGCTTGTAGAGCACCTTCACAAAATCCAAGATACTTATCATTATATTTCAAATAAACACATTAGGGCATTAGCAAAAATAATGAACCTATCAATGGCAGCTGTTTATGAAACTGCAACTTTTTATCATCACTTCGATGTCATAAATGAAAAAGAGACACCGCCACCAGATATTACCGTGCGTGTGTGTAATTCAGTTACCTGTGAAATGTTTGGTGCAAAAAAATTAATTAACGAATTAAAATTAGCTACAGATTCAAATAAAATCCGTATTCAATCTGTACCTTGTGTTGGTAGATGTGCATCTGCACCAATAGTTATTACCGGGACATACCCAATTGAAAATGCTAAAACAGATGATGTTCTTGCAGCACTTAATAAAAATAAATTAACCGATTCAATCCCTGAGAATTATATTGATTATGTTGCTTATAAAAATAATGGGGGTTACGAAACTTTAGTTGATTGCATAAATGGAAAATACAAAAGCGATGAAATAATAAAATTGCTTGAGGACTCTAGCCTTAGAGGTTTAGGTGGTGCGGGTTTTCCAACTGGTCAAAAATGGCGCATTTTAAGTGAAAAAAAATCGCCAAAAATGATTGCTATTAACATAGATGAGGGTGAGCCAGGAACGTTTAAAGATCGTTACTTTCTTGAAAATGATCCTCATCGCTTTATTGAAGGCACGTTGATTGCTCACTGGGCAATTAACGCTGATGAAATTTATATTTATTTAAGAGATGAATATGCAGGTTGCAGAATACTGCTTGAGAAAGAATTAGAAAAAATTAAAAAAAATCCTCCTTGTAAACTTCCACAAATATATTTAAGAAGAGGTGCAGGCGCATATATATGCGGTGAGGAATCTGCAATGATTGAATCAATCGAAGGGAAACCTGGTATGCCGCGATTACGTCCGCCTTATGTTGCAGATGTTGGGCTTTTTGGATTCCCTACTCTAGAACAAAATATGGAAACTATGCATTGGGTTAGAGATATTATTGAGAATGGTGCTGACTGGTTCTCATCGAATGGTCGTCGAGAACGTAAAGGACTTCGTTCGTTTTCTGTTAGTGGGCGCATTAAAAAACCCGGCGTTCACATTGCGCCTGCTGGTATTAGCATAAATGAACTAATCAATGAGTATTGCGATGGAATGCTTAATGGTCATGAATTTTATGGTTATTACCCGGGAGGTGCATCTGGGGGTATTTTACCAGCATCGCTTGGGGATGAACCATTAGACTTCGATACATTACAAAAACATGGTTGTTTTATTGGTTCTGCAGCTATAATAGTATTATCCGATCAAGATAAGGTTAAGGGATTGGCACTGAATTCAATGCAATTTTTTGAGCATGAGTCGTGTGGTCAGTGCACACCATGTCGCGTTGGGACATCGAAAGCGATACAATTGATGGAAAAAGAGGAGTGGAATAAAGATTTATTAGAAGAACTATCTATTGCGATGTGTGATGCATCGATATGCGGTTTAGGACAGGCGGCGCCAAACCCAGTTAGATGTGCAATCAGGTATTTTCCTGAGGAATTTAAAAAATGTCCGCCAACACAAAACAAAAAAACGAAACAATAGTAAGTTTCATCCTTGATGGTGAAGAAGTTTCTTCATTTGGCGAAGAAACAATTCTTGAAGTTGCAAAACGTCAAAATATAGACATTCCTCATCTTTGCTATAAAAATGGATACCGTTCTGACGGCAATTGTCGTGCTTGTGTTGTTGAAATTGAAGGTGAACGTGTTCTTGCTCCATCGTGTTGTCGAAAACCAACTGAAGGCATGAAGGTTAATAGTTCAAACGAAAGAGCCCGTTTATCTCAAAAAATGGTTTTAGAATTATTGCTTTCAGATATGCCGCAACAGGGAAAATCCCCATACAAACTTAATTCTGAATTAGATTATTGGGCAGAAAAATTTTCTATTTATAATCCGCGTTTTAAAGAAAGAAACCAGGTTCGTTCTGATATTTCTCATCCTGCAATCGCCGTAAATCTTGATGCCTGCATACAATGTACAAGATGTGTACGCGCATGTCGTGAAGAACAGGTTAATGATGTTATTGGTTATGCTTACCGTGGTAAAAAATCGAAAATCATTTTTGATATGGATCAGCCTATGGGGGAAAGTACTTGTGTTGCCTGCGGTGAATGCGTTCAAGCCTGTCCTACTGGTGCATTAATGCCTGCGAAAAATGTTGGTCTGGTTGAACCGGATAAAAAAGTCAACTCAGTTTGCCCTTATTGTGGTGTTGGCTGTCTGCTAACATTTAATATAAAAAATGATCATATTCAATATGTGGATGGAAGAGATGGTCCAGCAAATAAAAGCCGCCTTTGTGTTAAAGGTCGTTATGGTTTTGATTATATTCACCACCCTGACCGTCTAAAAAAACCAATGATTAGACGTGAAAACTGCAAAAAAACAGTTGAACTTATAGATCCCGAAAATATGCATCAATTTTTTAGAGAGGCAACATGGGAGGAAGCCCTAAATTTTACAGCAAAAGGCTTTAATAAAATTAAAAGCGACAAGGGATCTCAATCACTTGCGGGGTTTGGTTGTGCAAAAGGAAGTAATGAAGAGGCATATTTAGTGCAAAAATTGGTAAGAACGGGATTTGAAAATAATAACGTCGATCACTGTACTAGACTTTGCCATGCTTCATCGGTTGCTGCCTTATTAGAGACGATTGGTTCTGGTGCAGTATCAAATCAAGTTTCAGATGGCTCATACGCTGATGTCATTATTGTTATTGGTTCCAGACCACATGAAAACCATCCTGTTGCTGCAACATTTTTAAAAAATGCATCCGAACGTGGCAGTAAGCTCATTTTTATTGAGCCTTATAGTTCTGATATTGCTATGCATTCGAGTCATTTTTTACAACTAAGACCAGGGACAGACGTACTACTACTAAACGCAATGATGCATGTCATCATTAATGAGAATCTTCATAATAAAGAATTTATAGATGAACATACAAAAGATTTCGAAAATATTGTTGAAACAGTGAAGGATTACTCGCCTGAAAAAGTGTCTCCTATTTGTGGTGTAGAAGCAGATATGATTAAAGAAGTTGCAAGATTATATGCAATATCAGAAAAATCAATTATTTTTTGGGGCATGGGTATCTCACAACATATTCATGGCACTGATAATGCACGCTGCCTAATTTCTCTTGCACTGATGAC